>JAYSPT010000166.1:0-3364 GCA_043721995.1 Salinibacterium sp.
CCGCTGTCGCGACTCCGCAGCCGAGCCGGCGCACCCACTCCTTCAACGCGCCGCGGGAGATTCCCAGATCCGCTGCGATCCCAAGCAACGTCGCGCCCGCTGTCGATTCATACAAATCCACCGCCCGCCGACGAAAGTCGTCCGTATAGTTCTTCCTTGCCATCCCTGAATTCTCGCTTCCCCAGCATCGTGCTGGATTCAGCGTGTCCAAGATCAGGGGTCAAGGCCCTCCCTCTCATGCTCGTCATCGCGCAGATCCCCAGCACTTTTTGGAAAAAGCATGCTCGGCTGTTACTCATTGGGGCGTGTATCTTGCAACTGCTCGTCCTTGCCACCCCCCTCGGCATGGAAGTTGGCGGAAACCGCAACTGGCTGCGACTGGGAAGTTTGTCGCTTCAGCCGTCCGAAGTGCTGAAAATTGCGCTGGCCATCTGGGTCAGCATGTTTTTGGTGAAGCGGTACGAAAAAATCACGGACTGGAAATACTCGTTTCTGCCCGTCGTGCTCGTGTCAGGCGCGGCAATCGGTCTGGTCACTATCGGCGGTGACCTCGGCACGACCATCATCCTGGGCGGGATGCTTCTGGGTGCACTGTTCTTCGCCGGCACACCCCTCAAACACCTAGCGCTCACGCTCGGGGTGGCTTCTGTGGTCGCCGTGTTGCTCGCTGTTTCTCGGCCAAACAGGCTGATCCGAATTTTGGCGTTCCTGAACCCGGGATCCGCTGACCCAACAGGGGTCGGTTGGCAAATCCAGAACAGCTATTACGCACTTGCTTCTGGCGGTGTTTTTGGCGTTGGCCTGGGAAACTCGAAATCCAAATGGGGCTGGCTTCCCGCCGCGGACACGGACTTCATCTTCGCCGTCATCGGTAACGAGCTCGGTCTCATTGGCACAGTTCTTGTGCTGTTTCTCTTCGCCGTTCTCGCCGTGGTGTTGCTGAGAATTATCGGCACCACTACTGACCGGTTCGCCCGAATCGCAACCGCAGCGGTAACGGCGTGGATCATCGGCGAGGCTGCTGTCAATATCGCCGTTGTCCTCGGTTTGCTGCCCGTCCTGGGAGTGCCTCTCCCTTTCTTCTCATCCGGTGGCACAGCACTCGTCAGCACCCTCGCCGCCATCGGTATCGTCCTGTCCTTCGAACGCGAATCCAAACGACGAAACACCCCAGCACAACCCGACAAGAGAGTGCGCGTAAGGAAAGTTACCGGTGACCTCAGGAGTGCGGAAGATGATAGGCACCCACCCACCAGGTCCTCCCTGAACGGCTCCCTGAGCGGCGTCTTGACAGAAGAAAACATTCATGACCCTCTGTGAAAAACTAGCCCGAAAATCATCTGCCGCACCGGGTACGGAGAAGCAGACTCGACTCAAATTTGTTCACATCAACATGTAGGCCGCCGCGAAGATTTCCCTTCGGGTGTGTGGTGACAGCTATAGGTCACTGAGCAAGGTGCCGGCAACCTGTCGGGTTGTTCGCCCAAGCCCAGACGAACCTTCACCGCCTTGCATCCAGGTCAGTGACAGACCGCACCATGCGATCGTCCATGGAGCCAGCAATGCGCGATCTATTCGTGCCAGCTCGCAGATGTTTTCGAGACGATTATGGAGGTTTTCGAGAGCACCGTCTGTTGAGGGGTTGCAGACAATATTTACATAGTCGAATACGCGATGACCGACGAGACCCTTGGGGTCAATTGCCGCCCCCCGGTCACCAAAATCGAGCACATTGCCATGGTGGATGTCGCCATGTAGCGCACGCTCATCTTCGGGATGTGTTTCTGTCAGGAGAGCCTCGACAAGGTCGGCCGCGGCGCGGATCAGGGGATCTGTCGAGGTCGATTCCAACAACTCGCTGAACCACTGTCGCAAAGGCACCAAGTCGACATCAGGTCCGGGTTTCTTCCCATCGTGCAGGGTGAGCACGGTTGTGGTCAGTATTTGCGTTGCGACAACGTCGAGATCGTTGTGGGCCATTTCAATCAGATTCCGCGAGCCGGTGGCTCTGATCATCAGTGTCGCGGTCTGATCGCGTTGAAGTGCTGTTGCTGAACCCCGGCCCTGCCACCATTGAAGAAGAGCCGAGCCGCGGGCTTCCTCATCGATAAGAGCCACCTTGAGCATCACCGGTGCTGCGTCCTTGATGCCGGGCACTAGCTCACTTGATGGAGTCGAGAACGCTGATCCGCTCTGCGTGAAGTCCCTCCGGGCAAGATACTGAGCCTTGATCGAAGACGGCTGTTGCATGGTTTCAGCGTAAAGTTTCCCGTCCAGACCTCGCCTGCCGAGGGTTCCCAAGAAACATAGCATCGGCGTGTTCGGCGCGAAGCTATATTTGCCCGTGATGTGTCGCGTTGACTGTCTTTTATCGGGGTAGCCAGGAGGGGTTGGTAGAGAGTTCTTGAAGTTCTTGAATAAGGCGGGCGGTGTGGAAACCATCAGCGGCAGCGTGGTGAATCTGCATGGCGAGTGGCATCGTGGTTTGTCCCTGGACTTCTCGGTACCGGCCCAGGGTGAGGATCGGTAGAAGGTGCTTCCAGCCGTCGCGCATGTGGAGGCTGAATCCCGTGAACGACACCCACGGGACGCTTGAGATGTCGAACGTGTTGTCGGGCACATCTGGTTGCGGCTGAAACGAGGTGGTGTTGCGGTGTTCTGTCAAGACGTCCGCGGCATTCGCATGGAAGGTCGGGAAGTCGGCGTGAAACGGAGACCACACGCTGGCGAATGTCTCGCTCTCGGCATTAAAGACGGTGAACGCGGGGTGCACGATGTCCCATGTGGCGGACGTCTTTTCATCCACGAGGGTCATCCGAAACTCGGCATGACGATTCACCACCGACGAGATGGCCCAGATCTGCGCGAGGTAGCTTTTGTACGACGACTCGCGAAGTGCTGCAACCATCTCGGTTACGTCGACGTCAACTGTGACCGCGTACTTGCATTCGACACGCGTGAGGTAGTGCTCGAAGTGTTCTCGCCGGGGCCACGTGTCAAGGTCGATCGCGTGCGGTTCTGCCATGCCTCGAGCCTAAGGCGCCCTCTTCCGTCCGAATATTGGCTACCAGACCGGGAACGCTTCCCGACTGCGGGCTCTGTCGACAACGGCGGGAGATCTGGAGCTTACGATCCCAAAGCTTCGGCAGGGGACCATCTTCCCGGCGCTGCTTGAGCGTCGACGCCGCGTCGATCAGGCTCTGTTCGCGGTCGTGATGGAGGCCTACCTGCACGGCGTCTCAACCCGCAAAGTCGCTGATCTCGTCAAAGCTCTCGGCGCCGACACCGGCATCTCCAAGTCCGAGGTCTCACGCATCTGCGCGGGCCTGGATGAGCAGATCGCCCTCTTCCGCGACCGCACCCT
>JAYSPT010000167.1:0-4286 GCA_043721995.1 Salinibacterium sp.
GGCTGGAGCAGGATCGGGCGTTACTTGTTCATCCCATTCCTTGACTTCGTCGCTCACTTTTGGCTCTCCTGATCGCTTTCAGGGCCAATTGTTTGTACCGGAACTGCTATTGGCCAGACGGGAACGGGTATGACTGTCCCAGAGGGATCATGGGCTGCGATTGACGCGCGCACGGCCGCGGCGTGTTTGCCTTTCATCCAGGGCACTGAATCGCCCTGGGTTTAGCGGAGGGCGGGTTCTCCCCGAATTCGACTACCGCACCCCGATCGAAGCCGAACACGAGTACTACGCTGATCCCGAATCACTCTTGAAAGCAATCGCATCCCACGAGAAAACCTAGGAACGAAACCTAGGGCTATTCAGAGGCAACTCACGTCGGGGTCGTAATTCAACGCCGATCGCGGACGCTGAGCAAGCACAGGATTTTCGCGACTTCGACGTCGACCTTGAAGAACTCGTGAAGCACAGCTTGGCGTCAAGCGATCCGGTGCGGTGCATCTCGCCTTCGATCGCAGATTCTGGTGCATTCTGGGGGGCGCTGCCCGCAAGGACCAGTGATGCGTGACATCGAGTTCCTTTCGCGACGGAGGTCGACTTTCTTGCGAGGCTATGTTGGCTATTTTCGCCGCTGAGCAAGTGCACTTCGTGGACGGATGTCGAACAGCGGTACCGAGAGTGCGCCTCATGCACCCGACCCATCTCGCGGCTGTTAGTGAGCGGTGAGAAAGGAATCGAGCGCCGCGAACACTGCCGGCGCGTTTTCCATGTAGGGCAGGTGGCCTGCTTCCGGGACGAGAACGAAGTCAGCTTCGCCGATTGCTTTGGCGTATGCGCGCCCGTAGTCGGTGTCGACAATGCGGTCTGATGCTCCCCAGATGATCAGGGTCGGGGTGCGGATTTTGGCCAGACGAGCGGGGTCCTCGTCGGCTTCTGCAGTGAGGCGAGACAATGCGGCACCGTTATTCCGGGCGATCACGAGGCTCTCCGGTGTGGGTGGGGGCAGGCGCAGCTTTGACGGGTCGTGGAAGCTGTAGGGGGCGAACTCAGCGGGGGTCATTTTGCTGATGTCCATAACGGGATGCCCCTCGACTCGTACGCCAAGACCGTTGATGATCACGATGCCGGCGAGGCGGAAGGCGGCATCGGTAAGAGCGAGCTCGGCTGCCAGCCACCCTCCAACGGATGATCCGACGACGATGACCTCGCGCAGGTCTTTGTCAGCGATCATCTGCGCGTACGCGTTCGCGAGATCGCGCACTTTTGCTATGCGGTCGACTGGCGCGGTGCCATTGAACCCAGGGTGGGTCGGGGCCAGGACGTGATTTGTCTCCGAAAGGTGGCTAGCGAGAATCGCGACGGTAAATGGTCCGCCGCCGCCATGGAGCAGAAGGATAGGGCGGCCGGTGCCGGATTCGGTCACCTCGAAAGGGAAATGCTGCATTGGTTCGATCCTTACTTCGCAAGTCGATGGGTAGTGGAAATGATTCTTTCGAGGTCGGCGGGATACTCCTCGCTGATCCGGGGGCCTGCGATTGGGGTGCAATCGGCCGCGTTCTCGCCCGTGATCTCCAGCTGACGCGAGATCAGGGTGCCCCCATCTGATTGCGCTGTGAATACATGTCGCAGGAGCAGGATGAGGCCGTTGAAAGGAGTCTGTTCGATCGACCGCAGACCGGGAACCAGCTTGGTGATGGTGGAGGTCACCTCGCTGAGGCCGGTCGGGGTGACCAGGATGTTTCCGCCGATTTGAAAGGGTTCGTCTAGGCGAGGTACGCCGTCGGTTCACAGGTTCACAGGTTCGCTCGAGCAGTCTGCAGCGCCACCAGTGCGCGCCAAACCGATTCGGGTGACAGTTCTGTCGGGGCGGTGTATTCAATGTTCCACATGGCATATCCCTAACTCGATTTCAAATACACTGACAGCCACAGTATCTCAGGCTACTTATCTAAGCAAACTTAGGAACTTTGGTATTCTTGCTGGATGGATCAAGATCTGGGGCAAATCGGTTCGGCTATCAAGCGACTTCAGGTTCGGCATCAACGGCGAACTGACGAGCTCCTTGCGCCCATGGGAATCTCTATTGCGCAGTGGGACGCGCTGCGACATCTGCGCGAGAATCCTGATGCGTCTTTGCACGAACTCGCTCAGCTGACGTTCCAAACGGATCAGGCTTTCGGCGCGCTTGCCGCACGGATGGGTGACCGTGGCCTCATTCAACGGCGGATGGAGCCGGGACGAGCCGTGCGGCACCGTTTGACCGAGAAGGGGGAGCAGCTCGAGGCAGAAGCGAGAGCGATACTCAACGAAGTACTCAGCAAGTCTCTGTCACCCCTGACGAAAGAACAGCTCGAGCAGTTTGCGGGCCTTCTGACCATTCTTATAGCCCCGCAGTAAGAAGAAAGAAATGGGTTCGACTGAACGCCGGGATCGAGGATCCTTATCAACGCTCAGTGCGTCAGGAAGCTCTGACTATGGCAGCGTTCTTCGGGCACCCGGAAACAGCCGAAGTGGGTCCCGCGTAGATTGGGTGAATTCCAGCCGTCGTGTCCGAACTCGCGGCACCGTTCTCGATGTCGTTGCCGCCGCTCATGCAGCATCTGGGCGTTCTCGAGAACGCGGGAGTGGTCACGTCGGAGAAGCACGGACGCGTCCGCACCGTGAGCCTGCAACCGGGCGCCCTCGACGTCCTGCACCTGTGGCTTGGCGAGCAACGAACCCCTGCAGAACACCAAGCCGACCGGCTCGGCATCCACCTAACACTCACTATTTCAAAGGAACCCTGATATGACTCGCGTTCGCATCGACCTGTTCACTTCGCTGGACGGCTACACGCCAGCCGACCCGACACCCGAAAATCCGATGGGCGCCGACTGGGGACGCCTCACGGCCGCCTATGCCGCAACCCGCACGTTCCGCGAGATGGTCTTCGGCGACACCAGCGGAACCGGCACGACCGGCCTCGACGAGAGTTACGCCACCGCGTTCTTCACGGGAGTCGGCTCCGAGATCATGGGCGCGGGGATGTTCGGGCTCCACGCTTTTCCTGGCGATCCGGACTGGAAGGGCTGGTGGGGTGACCAGCCGCCGTTCCACACCCCGGTCTACGTGCTCACCCACACCGCACCGCGACCGTCAATCCCGATGGAAGGCGGAACGACTTTCCACTTCCGCAGTGCCGCAATCGAGGACGTTCTCGCCGAGGCGACCGAGGCTGCCGGCGGATTAGACGTGCGCGTCGGCGGTGGGTACAGCACGGCGCGCGACTTTCTGCGCGCCGGCCTGGTCGACGACTTGCACCTCATGGTCGCCCCGATTTTTCTTGGCCGGGGCCATCGATTGTGGGAGGACTTGCGCGGCTTCGACCTCACCCACACGGTGACGACGGAAGTTGCCGAGAGTGGCGAGATCCACGTCACGTTGACACGATAGGGCGTCCTTATGATGATCGAACGCCGCCTTGCGCGCGCGGGGTTCACCCTGACCCGCGGCTACCCTGATCCCATTGAGCGCGTCTGGGACGCGTTCGCCGACGAGGACCAGAAACTGGGATGGTTCGGCGCCGGCGACACCTTCGAGCTGGGCGAGTGGGCGTTCGACTTCCGCGTCGGCGAACGCGACATCGACGAGGGGACATTCCACGATGGTCCGATCACCCGGTACGAGGCCACGTACACCGACATCGTCGAGCACGTCCGCATCGTCACGACACACCACATGTGGCTCGACGGAGTGCACATGTCGACATCGGTCGCATCGTTAGAATTCGAACCCATCAACGTAGGCACCCGATTCACCCACGTCGAGCACGGCGTCTTCTTCGACCAATTCTCGGCCGACGGGCCGGGCCGCGAGCAAGGCAGCCGAGGCCTGCTCGACGCTCTGGGCAACTCCCTCGCCTGACTCACCTCCCGCGATGGCGGCAAATACCGTCCGGTGACCGTCCGTCGAACGGACACTAGGACTCGCCGGCTTGTGGCGAGCGTCGACTGCACCATTCCGCCTGCGACTGCGATCGCGGCCCAGCGTGATTGACCTCTGGATAGCGATACGCGCTTGGCGATCGTCGCGCGATCTCGTGGTTGTCTGCGGAGGGCGTCAGGGGAATATTCGCCGCCGCTCCCACCTTGCAAACATTATGCGAGCTATCATCTACTCCCGGTCCGGCCCCTCGTCGGTCCTGGAACTCGCTGACCGCGAGCCCGCCGCGCCCGGCCCGGATGAGGTGCGAGTTCGTGTCGCAGTGTCGGGCGTCAACCCGACGGATTGGAAGGCCCGCGCGGGCGGCA
>JAYSPT010000168.1:0-2513 GCA_043721995.1 Salinibacterium sp.
CTCTGGCCGGCGGTCGTGCGGATGGTCGAGAGTTGGCTCGCACCAGACTGATATCGATCGATCAGTTCATCCGATTCGGCACCACTGAAGTGGCGCTGCGAACCCAATTGCGCAAGCCGCTTCCACTCGTCGCTGTGGGCAGCCGAGAACGCGTCGATATCCATCTGGTTAAATGATGGCATGGCAACGCCCGGCGCAGGTGAGCAGAACCCATACCCGCAGAACAATTATTCGCAGAGCGACCGCTGGCAGACCGACCATGTCGATGACGTCGCCGAACTCATCACCGGGGAGGCCGTCGCTCTGGACCTTCGGCCGAGCAGCTTCGTACTGCGCGCGGCCGGCACGATCATCGATTTCTTGCTGTACGCGGGGAGCTATCTCCTGTTCTACGTGATCCTCCTGAGTCTCGCGTCATCGGGGGGGCTCGACGATGCGCTCATCGCGGCAATTAGCGTGACCGTCCTTGTGCTCTTCATCCTGATTGCGCCGATGACGATCGAGACGCTCAGCCACGGCAAGTCACTCGGCCGCCTCGCGGTGGGGGTGCGCATCGTTCGGGATGACGGCGGCGCGATCGGACTTCGTCATGCGTTCATCCGGAGCCTTCTCGGGCTTCTCGAGATCTTCGGTACCCTGGGCGGGCTCGCCGCACTCATCGGGCTCTTCAACAGCAAGGCTAAGCGTTTGGGCGATCTCGTCGCCGGCACGTACAGCCAGAACGAGCGCGTTGCGAACTATTCCCCCGCGATCTTCGGCGTGCCGTTGGAACTGGCCGCGTGGGCACGGACCGCGGACGTGGCGAAGCTACCCGACCCACTGGCGCGCCGGGTGACAAGCTTCCTCACTCAGGCGGGTGCGTTCACTGCAGTCACCCGAGAGCGCATGAGTCGGTCGCTCGCCAACGAGGTCGCGGTCTATGTCTCACCGGTGCCGCTGGCCAGCGCCGAACTCTTCCTCGCCGCGGTGTCTGCCGTTCGGCGCGACCGCGAGTTTGCTGCCCTCCAGTTGGAGCGCGCCCGGCTGGAGCGCCTGGCGCCCACCCTCACGGGCACTCGGCGTGGGTTCCCCGAAAGGGGATAGCAAGCACCGTCCCGAAAGGGGATAGCAAGCACAGTCCCGAAAGGGGATAGCAAGCACCGTCCCGAAAGGGGATAGCAAGCACGGTCCCGAAAGGGGATAGCTCAGTAGCGGTACTGGTCCACCTTGTAGGGCCCGTCAACGTCGACTCCGATGTAGGCGGCCTGCTCGGGGGTGAGTTTTGTCAGCACGACACCGAGCGCATCCAGGTGCAGTCGAGCCACCTTCTCATCGAGGTGCTTGGGCAGCACGTAGACCTGCGCGGTGTAGTTCTCGCCGCGGGTCCACAGCTCGATCTGCGCGAGCACCTGGTTCGAGAACGACGTGCTCATCACGAACGACGGATGCCCGGTGGCATTCCCGAGGTTCATCAGTCGCCCCTCACTGAGTACGAGCACGCTGCGACCGGACGGAAGCCGCCACTCATGCACCTGCGGCTTGATCTCGACCTTCTGGGCGCCGCTCAGGGCCTCGAGGCCAGCGATGTCGATCTCGTTATCAAAGTGGCCCACATTGGCGACAATCGCCAGGTGCTTCATCGCGAGCAGGTGCTCGACCCGGATGACGTTCTCATTGCCTGTCCCAGTGACGAAGATGTCAACTTCGCCCACCACGTTCTCGATGGTCGTGACCTGAAAGCCATCCATCGCGGCCTGAAGCGCGGTGATCGGGTCGATTTCGGAGACGATCACGCGAGCGCCCTGGCCACGCATGGCTTCGGCTGCGCCCTTGCCGACGTCGCCGTACCCCGCGACGAATACGACTTTGCCGCCGATGAGCACGTCAGTGGCACGGTTGATGCCATCGGGCAGGGAGTGGCGGATGCCGTACTTGTTGTCGAACTTTGACTTCGTCACGGCGTCGTTGACGTTGATCGCCGGAAAGAGCAACTGCCCGGACTTTGCAAACTCGTAGAGGCGGTGCACGCCCGTCGTGGTCTCTTCGGTGACGCCCTGGATTCCGGCGGCGATTTTCGTCCAGCGATCGGAGGATGCTGCGAACGACGTGCGCAGCACATCCAGAATCACGCTCCACTCGTGGCTCGCACCCGGCTCGGTGTCGGGCACGGCCTTGGCGAACTCGAACTCTCGACCTTTGTGCACGAGAAGCGTCGCATCCCCGCCATCGTCGAGGATCATGTTCGGGCCGGATGCCCCCTCGGCACTCCAGTCGAAGATCTGCTCGGTGCACCACCAGTACTGCTCAAGGGTTTCACCCTTCCAGGCGAACACGGGGACTCCGGCGGGGGCGTCCGGGGTGCCGGTGGGGCCGACCGCGACGGCGGCGGCAGCCTCATCCTGCGTGGAAAAGATGTTGCAGCTCGCCCAGCGCACCTGCGCGCCGATCGCTACGAGTGTCTCGATCAGCACGGCGGTCTGCACGGTCATGTGCAGCGATCCGGCGATACGTGCACCGGCCAGCGGCTTCGACAC
>JAYSPT010000169.1:0-4769 GCA_043721995.1 Salinibacterium sp.
GCGCGACAACTCGGCGAGGTCATTGCCCCGACTGCCCGCGGTCAGGGCAATCGGGCTGATCGAAGTGAGATTGTCGGCCAGCGGCTGCAGTGCGGCACGCACGCTTGCGACGAGTACGAACGGCGGCGCATCCGGTTTGCCAGCCTGCGTCGTCTCCCATTCCCGGATGCTGCGCAACGCCGCGATCCGCTTGCCCACGGTCTCGGCGCTCGGGCTCAGCCGCTCGTGCGGGAGAGTCTCCCAGGCAGGGAACTCGACGATCGTGGCCGTCGGAAGGTACGCCTGCAGGGCGCGCCGCAGCGACTCGGACTCGCGGCTCGTCGCGGTGATCGTGAGCAGGGCACGGGGGCCCCCTTCGCTCATCGTCAAAGCGGCCAGAAGCGGGGCCTGGAGCCCATCGACGAGGGAGAAATCGGCACTCTTGTTGATGTACGCGAGCGCCTTCTGGAAGGTGCGGGCGCGCGAAAGCCCCGCGATTAATCCTTCAAGTGCCACTGGCTAAGTCTATGCGGGCGCTACGACCTCGGCCGTCCTACTGCGCCGTTGGGCCGAGTGTTACCGATCCGTCCCGCGGCTTCAGCGGCGGCTCTTTGAGCTCGACGAAGATGCAGTGCGTCTGCGTAGAGCCCATATTGCGGCCGCTGTGGTTCTGCGCTTCGAGCCATCGGGCGGTATTCGCGGCCAACGCAACATCCACTTTCTTGTTTCCGGAGGCAAGCTCGCGCTCGAACGGGCTGAGCGTGATCATGACGCTGTCGGGATGATCGTGCGGAAGTGATTCCGCACCCGGTTCGTCGAGGTACTCAAGCACACGTACCCGCTCGTTCTCGAAAAGCACCGAGTACAGAGTGGGGTTGCTCACCACGGGGTCGGTCGCCATAGCCCGACGCTACCCGGTCACTGCGGATTGCCGCTAGGCCGTGTGGGGCTCCGCAGGCGCGCGGAGCAAACCGCGAGTGCCGCTGGTGTGCCGGGCCGCTGTGCCGGGCCGCTAGGCCGGGCCGCTAGGCCGGGCCGGAAGTATGGAACTTCAGCTGCGCCGCGGTGAGCCCGTCTCTGGCGATGAGTTCGACGGCATCGGCGGCATCCTCGAGAATATTCGGCAGCGCCGCTCGCTCGGTCGGCGTGAAATCGTGCAGCACGAAGTCCGCGGCCGCCTGGCGGCCGGGCGGGCGGCCGATTCCGATCCGCACGCGGGTGAAATCGGGGGTGCCAATGGCTGCGATGATGTCCTTGATGCCATTGTGACCGCCGGGTCCGCCGCCGAACTTGAGCCGTAACGAATCGAACGGGATGTCGAGTTCGTCGTGGACCACGATCAGCCGTGAGGGGTCGAGCTTGTAGTACCGCAGCAGTCCCGCGACCGGGCCTCCCGACACGTTCATGTAGGTGTTCGGCTTGGCCAGCAGCAGCAGCGGACCGGGCGCGAATGATCGGCCGGATGCAACCCCGGCGTTCGCCCGATGGTTCTTGAAGGTCGCCGAAGCGCGGTCCGCCAGGAGCGCGAGCGCCATCTGGCCTGCGTTGTGGCGATTGCCGGAGTAGCCGGGCCCGGGGTTACCGAGCCCGACTACCAGCCATTGGTCGTCAGCATCCACAGCCGTATCGCGAACAGCTCTCCGGAAGAGGGGAGTTATTCGGCGTCCGTGCTCGAGGAATCGGTCGCGGCCTCGGTTCCAGCCGTTTCCCCGTCCGCGTCATCGGCGTCGGCCGTCTCGGTCTCGCCGAGGTCGGCAGCAACCTCGCCGGTGATGCCCACGATGAGGGTCTCGGGGTCACTGACCAGGGTCGCGCCCTTGGGCAGTACGAGGCTGCTCGCGTGAATCTGAGCACCCTCCAGCAAGCCCTCAATCGAGACAACGATTCTCTCCGGGATGTGCGTGGCCTCGACCTCGAGGGAGATCGTGTTCGCGTCCTGATTGACGACGGTGCCCGGTTCGGGCTCGCCCTCGAGGTGCACGGGGACATCGACAATGACCTTCTCGCCCGCGCGCACGACGATCAGGTCGATGTGCTCGATGATCTGGCGAACTGGGTCTTTCTGCACATCCTTCACGAGCACCAGTTGCGTTTTGCCCTGGATGTCGAGGGTGAGCACCTGGTTCGACTTGCGCAGGATCAGCGCGACCTCGTGACCGGGAAGAGTGACGTGCTGCGGGGCGGTACCGTGCCCGTAGATGACGGCCGGAATCTTTCCCACGGCGCGGATCTTGCGGGCTGCACCCTTACCGAAGTTGTCGCGCACCTCGGTCTTGAGGTTATTGGTGTTGTCTTGATCGGCCATGATTATTTCTCCTTGGAACCCTGGGTTTTTGAGGCCCAGTGGCTCAGATAGATGTCTGTATTTTCAACTCGAACGCGCTCAGCGTGAGGAAAAGCCCTGGGGCAAACCCACCGCGTCGATCACGGAATCCTTCACAGATTCCCTCGCCGAAGTTCAGTGCAACAGACTACCGCATCAGCACGCCCTGCACGTCTGCCAGTATTTCCGCGGGTGGCCGGGCACCGTTCACGCGGAACCCCGGCTCGTCGGCCTGCAGCGGTTCGAGCGTGTCCAATTGGGAATCGAGCAGGGACGCGGGCATGAAGTGGCCTACCCGATGGGTCATACGGTTCTCGAGAACTGCACGCGAAGCATCCAGCTCGATGAAATGCACCCCGGGCGCCTCGGCCCGGATCGCCTCACGGTACGAGCGCTTCAGCGCCGAGCACGCCATCACGATCCCGGTGTTGGATGCCGCGGCCACGGCCTTCCCGACTGCCGCGAGCCATGGCCACCGATCGTGATCGGTGAGGGGCTCCCCAGCGGCCATCTTCGCCACGTTCGTGGCAGGGTGCAGAGCGTCGGCGTCCGCAAACGGGAGCCCGAGGTGAGCGGCCAGCGCCTCCCCGACGGTACTCTTGCCCGACCCGCTGACCCCCATGACAACAAGCTGCAGGGGCATGCATCCACGCTAGCCGACTAGCCTGTAAGCCGGGGAAGATACGGTGAAGGAGATCCCATGTCAGAGTCGCAGCAGGCGAAAATCGGTGTAGTCGGACTAGCAGTGATGGGTAGCAACCTGGCCCGAAACCTGGCGAGTCGCGAAGGTAACACCGTCGCGGTCTACAACCGAACCTGGGCTCGCACCGAGACCCTGCTCCAGGAGCATCCCGAGGCGAAGTTCGTCGGATCTAAGACGATCGAGGAGTTCGCGGCATCCCTGTCCAAGCCCCGCACCGCCCTGATCATGGTGCAGGCGGGTAAAGGAACCGACGCCGTCATCGACGAACTGGTGGCCGCGTTCGAGCCGGGCGACATCATCATCGACGGCGGCAACTCACTGTTCACCGACACGATCCGTCGCGAGAAAGCGGTGCGCGAGCAGGGCATCAACTTTGTGGGAGCGGGAATCTCCGGGGGCGAAGAGGGCGCGCTGATCGGCCCGTCGATCATGCCCGGCGGGTCGGATGAGGCGTGGCAGACCATCGGCCCCATCCTCGAGTCGATCGCCGCCGTCGCCGAGGGCGAGCCCTGCGTCACCCACGTCGGGCACGATGGCGCGGGACATTTCGTCAAGATGATCCACAACGGCATCGAGTACGCCGACATGCAGCTCATCGCGGAGGCGTACGACCTCATTCGTCGCGGGACGGGAAAGAGCCCTGCGGAGATTGCCGAGATCTTCACCGAGTGGAACAAGGGTGAGCTGGAGAGCTATCTGATCGAGATCACGGCCGAAGTTTTGAAACAGGTCGATGCCAAAACGGGTGCGCCGCTGGTTGACGTAATCCTCGACCAGGCCGGGTCCAAAGGCACCGGAGTGTGGACGGTGCAGACCGCACTGGACCTCGGTATTCCGGTTTCAGGTATTGCGGAGGCGGTGTTCGCTCGGGCGCTGTCGTCGAAGCCAGCGCAACGTGCGGCCGCAGCAGTGCTACCCGGGCCCGACGAAGATGCCTTTCGCCCGGCCGACCCCGACACGTTCATCGAGAACGTGCGCCTTGCCCTGTACGCATCCAAAGTCATCGCGTACAGCCAGGGGTTTGACGCGATCGTCGCCGGCGCAGAGCAGTACAGCTGGGACATCAAGAAGGGCGACATTGCGAAGATCTGGCGTGGGGGTTGCATCATCCGCGCCCGCTTCCTGAACCGCATCACCGAGGCCTACGCCGCGGATCCCGGACTTGTTTCACTTGTGACGGCCCCGTTCTTTGTGCAGGTGGTCGCGAGCGCGCAGACTGCGTGGCGCGACGTGGTGTCGGATGCTGCGCACGCGGGCATCCCCACCCCCGCGTTTTCGAGCTCGCTGGCCTACTACGACGGCCTCCGCGCTTCTCGCCTGCCCGCTGCGCTCGTGCAGGGCCAGCGTGATTTCTTCGGCGCCCACACCTACAAGCGCGTCGATATGGAGGGAATCTTCCACACACTCTGGTCTGGCGACCGCTCAGAGGTTGTGACCGGAGCCAGCACGCACTGAATCCTGAGCATGCGTTGCGGTCATGCGCTAGAGTAAGCGCGCGTCAGGTCACTTCGCACCCATTTCGCATGAAAGCGAGCCCCCGATGATTCCCGGCCCCACGTTACCTCCGGTCACCATTGACTGCGTTGCCCTGGCCCAGACCGGCTTTAACGTACTGATCCCCGTGATCATCGGTCTCGTCTTGCTCGGCTTTGGCGTCGCATTCTTCGCGCTCTCACGCGGCCGCTTGCGCAAGTCCGGCGTGGCGCTCGGCCTCGTGCTCCTGCTCGCAGGTGGCGGTGCGGGGCTCGCGCTCGCTGCCCCGGC
>JAYSPT010000170.1:0-2392 GCA_043721995.1 Salinibacterium sp.
CGCATGGAAGCGGTACTCAAACCCTTCGAGCGCACCGGTTCCATCGGCGACCCGCAGGCGTTTCTTGAGGATTTCGTGGACTTCCTGCTGCAGTACCGCCTCGAGGTGAACATGTTCATCAATCAGGGTCCCTCGCTCGTCGACGTGCCCGTGATTGACAGGGCCAATGCGCTGATTCTTCGCTTGGCGAACTTCTTCTCCGCCAACTCCTTATCCATCGAGGACCAGATGCGCTTCGGTATTGCCCTCGGCGGGGCCGCGTACATGTTGTGTACCACCCATTCGTTCGACATCGAGGTCGGAACGCAAGAGGAGATCAGGGAAGCTCTCCTCTCAATCATGGGCCAGTTACTGGCTCCCATCTCGACCCGCTGATCTCGCCCAAGAGATCACAAACCTCCCTGGGGTAACCAATGGCAACACTGCTCTACCGTCTTGGCCGATTCGCGTTCACCCACGCTTGGCGGGTGGTCGCGGTCTGGATCGTGCTCCTCGTCGGCGTTCTCGGTCTCGGTATTGGCCTCGGTGGTCAGACCCAGGAGTCCTTCGCGATTCCCGGCACCGAGTCGCAGCAAGCGCTCGATCGGCTGAACGCAGTGTTCCCGTCTGTTGCCGGCGCGAGCGCGGAGGCAGTCGTCGTCGCTCCCGCGGGCTCGACCGTCCAAAACGAGAAAGCCGTCATCGAGAGCATGGTCGCGGCGATCAAGGCCGTACCCGGCATCGACTCGGCCACCAGTCCCTTCGACCAGTACGCGGGCAATGCCATCTCGAAAGACAACGGCATGGCGATCATCCGTGTTCAGTTCCCAGGTGCATCATCCGATGTCACGGCCGCAACCCTCACTGATCTGAAAGCCACCGCTGCACTCGGCCGTGCCGCGGGGATGACGGTCGAGTTCGGTGGGCAAGTATTCCAGAGCAATACGGTCGGGATCACGATTACCGAGGGCCTCGGTGTGATCTTCGCGGGCGTCGTGCTCATCATCACCTTCGGATCACTGCTCGCAGCAGGAATGCCCCTGCTCTCGGCCCTGCTCGGCGTGGGGATCGTGATGGGCGCCATCATGACGCTGTCTGCATTCACCACGGTCTCCAGTTCCGCGCCACTGCTTGCCCTCATGATCGGGCTGGCCGTCGGAATCGACTACACGCTCTTCATCCTGTCTCGGCATCGAACACAACTCGCCAGGGGCGAAGACCCAGAGGAATCCGCGGCAATGGCCGTTGGTACCGCGGGGAGCGCGGTCGTGTTTGCCGGACTCACCGTGATTATTGCGCTGCTCGGCCTGCTTGTGGTGGGCATTCCGTTCCTCAGCGTGATGGGCGTGGGTGCTGCCGTGGCGGTGCTCCTCGCGATCGCGGTCGCTACGACCCTGCTGCCCGCCCTGCTCGGTCTCGCGAAGGGGCGCCTCGCGCCGAAGATCGGCTCCCGTGCGTGGAAACGCGCGCAGGCACCCGGTGGATCGCATCGCGCTCTTGCGACCTCAACGCCGGGCGAGCTGGGCAGGCACGGTCTCGACGTCAGCACTGGGCAACCGGTCGTCAAAAAGACCATGGGGATGCGCTGGGTGACCGGCGTGATGAAACACCCTGTGCTGGCCACTCTCGGTGTGGTCGCGATTCTTGGAACCCTCGCGATTCCCGCGCTGAGCCTCGACCTCAATCTGCCCGACGGCGGCTCGCAGCCCAAGGGCTCCACCCAACGTTTGGCGTACGACCTGGTATCTAAGGGGTTCGGGCCGGGGTACAACGGCCCGCTGATCGTTGCCGTCGATATCACCCAGACCACGAATATCCAGAACGATCTCGCGGGCATCGGCAAACAGCTCGCCGCGCTGCCAGGGGTGGACTACGTATCGCAAGGCTTCCCTGACGTGGGGCTCGACACCGCGATCATCCAGGTGACGCCCACGACTGCGCCGGACTCGATCCAGACTAAGAAGCTCGTGCAAGAGATCCGGGATCTAGCGCCCGCGATTGCTGCGAAGTACCAAACGCCAATCACCGTGACCGGTTCGACAGCAATTGGAATCGACATTTCCAATCGCCTGACCAATGCGCTCGTTCCCTTCGGACTCATCGTTGTCGGGCTCTCAATCGTGCTGCTCATGATGGTGTTCCGGTCGATCCTCGTGCCGATCAAAGCCGCGTTCGGATTCTTACTCTCGGTCGTCGCATCCTTCGGCGTGATCGTCGCCGTGTTCCAGTGGGGGTGGCTCGCGAATGTGTTCGGGGTGGAGAACCCCGGACCCATCCTGAGCTTTATGCCGATCATCCTGATGGCCGTGCTCTTCGGTCTCGCCATGGACTACGAGGTATTTCTGGTGTCGGGCATGCGTGAGGAGTACGTGAAGACCGGGGATGCGCGCTACGCGGTCCGCCACGGCTTTGC
>JAYSPT010000171.1:0-4150 GCA_043721995.1 Salinibacterium sp.
CAGAGCTCGGCCGGCCCGATCCGCGTGGGCCAGGTCGTGCGTCCGAACCGTACCGGGCGCTAGTCGAGCCAGTGATCGCCTGACGCGAGGCGTCACAAATTGCCGGTTGTGGCGGCCCCGCACGAGCAATTCGCGTCGCGGTGCACGCGAGCGCGAGGCTAGGGCAGCACGCCCACAGACGCGAGCGCGGCCCGCAGCAGTGCGCCGCGACCACCCTCCATGTCGGCGGTGATCGATTCGGATGCCGCCTCAGCTGGTCGCATCCAGGTGATCTCCAGCGCATCCTGCCGCGGCTCGCAGGTGCCCGTAACGGGCACCACGTAGGCGAGGGATACCGCGTGCTGGCGAGCATCCATGAACTGGCTGGAATCGGGCCACGGGAAGTACTCGGCCACCGAGAACGGCACCGGGCTTGCGGGAAGCAGCGGGAAAGCCATCGGCCCGAGATCCTTCTCGAGGTGCCGGTAGAGGGCGTCGCGCAGGGTTTCGCCGTACATCACGCGTCCGGACACCAGGGTGCGGGTGATCTCGCCGTTGTTGCCGCGCAGCAGCATGCCGACCTCGGTGACGCGCCCGAGGCCATCCACTCGCACCGGCACTGCCTCGACGTAGAGGAGAGGAAGCCGACGGCGGGTCTCGGCCAGCTCCTCGTCGGACAGCCAGCCGGAGTTGGGGTCAGGGGTGCCAACGGAACTCATGGTTCCCATTATGGGCGGGTGCGGTACCTTCTAGGCTGGCAGTCATGCTCGACACCGACGCAATAATCTGGTCAGCCCCCGAACGTGAGAGGGGAAAGCGGCCGCTCCTCGTGCTCATGCACGGGTATGGATCCCATGAGGGCGACCTCTTCGGCATGTCACCGGCGCTTCCGTTGGGCCCGGTTATCGCGTCGCTTCGAGCGCCTATCCCCGAGAACGGCGGGTGGGCATGGTTCTCGCGGGCAGACAACGCACTCGGGGAACCGTATCCCGAATTCGTGGATGCCGCGGCCGGGCTCGTACTCGACTGGCTCGACACCCTCGAGTACACAACCGTGAGCCTCCTCGGCTTCTCGCAGGGGGCCGCGGTCGCGCTCCAGCTGAACCGTGCGGCACCCGGCAGGTTCGCCGCCACCGTTTCGCTGTCGGGGTTCGTCGCGTCGGGGGTCCATGTCGGGGATGCCGAACTCGAGCGACTGCGCCCGCCAGTGTTCTGGGGACGAGGCACCGCCGACACGATGATCCCCACGTCGTCGGTGGATCGCACGGCAGCCTGGCTCCCCGACCACTCGACCGCGACCATCCACATCTACGAGGAGCTGGGGCACGCCATCTCCCCGCAGGAACTCAAGGACTTCTCGGTGTTCCTCCACGACAGCCTGAAGTAGGAATGTCGTCGGCGGGTCGGGGCAGGATAGGAGGGTGCCCTCTGCGTCCCCTGTGCTCCCCGTGTTCGATCGCTTCTCGCCCGCCACACGCGAGTGGTTCGCGGGCGCCTTCGAGCGGCCTACGCCGGCGCAGGTCGGGGCTTGGGAGGCGATCTCATCCGGAGCTCACGCTCTCGTCGTAGCGCCGACCGGGTCGGGTAAAACTCTCGCGGCATTCCTGTGGGCGATCGATCGGCTGATTGCGAATCAAAGCCCGGTCGCTGGCTCCCTCGTCGCTGGCGTGGCAGAATCCCCCGACCCTCGCAAAAGAACACGGGTCCTTTACATCTCCCCCCTCAAGGCTCTCGGCGTTGACGTCGAGCGCAACCTCAGGGCACCTCTGGTCGGGGTCACCCAGACCGGGCGCCGACTCGGGATGCCCGTTCCCAATGTGACCGTCGGTGTGCGGTCGGGCGACACCACCCCGCAAGACCGTCGGGTGCTTGCCCGCACACCTCCGGACATCCTAATCACGACCCCCGAATCGCTCTATCTCATGCTTACCTCCGCTGCGCGCGAGACTCTCGCCGGCGTGGAGACGGTAATCATCGACGAGGTTCATGCCGTTGCCGCGACCAAACGCGGCGCCCACCTCGCACTGTCGCTCGAGCGACTCGACCTTGTGCTTGCAAAGCCCGCGCAACGCATTGGGCTGTCGGCAACGGTGCGTCCGCTAGAGGAGGTCGCGCGGTTCCTCGGCGGTCGCGCACCCGTCACGATCGTGCACCCGCCCGCCGCTAAGACCTTCGATCTGAACGTGGTTGTTCCCGTGGAGGACATGACCGAACCGGGGATACGGCGGCCGAAGGAAGGCTCGACCTCGGGCCCCACAGGGATGCCCGCCGAGGCGGCCGGCTCGATCTGGCCGCATGTGGAGGAAGCGATAGTCGACCGTATTCTCGAGCACCGATCCACCATCGTGTTCGTTAACTCTCGGCGCCTCGCGGAGCGACTGACTGCCCGACTTAACGAGATCTATGCGGAGCGAGCCGGAGAAGGCACGTTACTGGCCCGTGCCCACCACGGCTCTGTCTCTAAGGAACAGCGCGCCAATATCGAAGACGATCTCAAGAGCGAGCGGCTGCGCTGTGTCGTCGCCACCTCGTCCCTCGAACTCGGAATCGACATGGGGGCCGTCGATCTGGTGATCCAGGTCGAGTCGCCGCCGTCGGTCGCGAGCGGTCTGCAGCGCATCGGCCGAGCCGGGCACCAGGTGGGTGAGATCTCACAGGGTGTTCTGTTTCCGAAGCACCGCACCGATCTCATCCACACAACGGTTGCAGTCGAACGGATGGTCTCCGGCCAGATCGAGGCGATCTCGGTGCCCGCAAATCCACTTGATGTGCTCGCTCAGCAGACGGTCGCGGCGACGGCGCTGGACTCGGTGGATGTTGAGGACTGGTTCGATACCGTGCGGCGAAGTGCGCCCTTTGCGACGCTCCCGCGCTCGGCATACGATGCCACCCTCGATCTACTCAGCGGGCTCTACCCGAGCGATGAGTTCGCTGAGCTGCGTCCGCGGATCGTGTGGGATCGGGTTGCTGGCACGCTCACCGGGCGACCGGGCTCACAGCGACTAGCTGTGACATCCGGTGGCACAATTCCCGACCGAGGGCTGTTTGGGGTATTCATGGTCGGCGCATCCGCTGAATCGCGCAGCGGACCGGGTCGACGCGTGGGTGAACTCGACGAGGAAATGGTCTACGAGTCGCGCGTCGGCGACGTCTTCGCGCTCGGCGCGACCAGCTGGCGTATCGAGGAGATTACCCACGACCAGGTGCTCGTGAGCCCCGCATTCGGACAGCCCGGCAAGGTGCCGTTCTGGAAGGGCGACGGTTTGGGTCGGCCCGCTGAACTCGGAGCTGCGATCGGAGCATTCCAGCGAGAGATGGCGACCAGCCAGGTCGGTGCATCTCGCGAACGCCTGAGGACGATCGGCCTCGATGAACTGGCGGCGAACAACCTCATCGCGCTCGTCAACGAGCAGCGCGAGTCGACCGGACAGGTTCCCTCCGACACGACACTTGTGGTCGAGCGTTTCCGCGACGAGCTCGGCGACTGGCGGGTAGTCCTGCACTCTCCCTACGGACAGCCAGTGCACGCGCCCTGGGCACTGGCGGTGGGTGCGCGGGTGCGCGACCGCTTCGGCGTGGACGGCGCAGCAATGGCCGGGGATGACGGCATCGTCGTGCGCATCCCCGATACCGAATCCGAGCCGCCGGGAGCCGAATTATTCGTCTTCGAGCGGGACGAACTCGAGCAGATCGTCACGGAGGAGGTCGGCGGTTCCGCGCTCTTCGCGTCGCGATTCCGCGAGTGCGCCGCCCGCGCGCTACTTCTGCCGCGACGCGATCCCGGCAGGCGCTCCCCGCTCTGGCAGCAGCGCCAGCGCGCATCCCAGCTGCTGGATGTCGCCCGAAAGTACCCGAGCTTCCCGATCATTCTCGAGGCGGTGCGCGAAGTACTGCAAGACGTCTACGACCTGCCCGCACTGACGGCGCTCACCGCCCAAATCGCGACCCGTAAAGTGCGGGTCGTCGAGGTCGAGACCGATATTCCCAGCCCGTTCGCGCGCAGCCTGCTGTTCGGCTACGTAGCGGCCTTCATGTACGAGGGCGACTCGCCACTGGCCGAGCGGCGCGCTGCGGCCCTGTCGCTCGATCCGGCTCTGCTCGCCGAACTGCTCGGTCGTGCCGAGCTGCGCGAACTCCTCGACCCGGTGGTCATCGATCTCACCGAACGCGA
>JAYSPT010000172.1:0-1778 GCA_043721995.1 Salinibacterium sp.
CTGAAGGCGGGAACCTACGCGTCGCCCCAGGAGGCAGCCAACGCGGTCTCGAGCGCAGTGCTTGCGGCTCACTTCGGCGAAGCCGCCACCGTCGCCCTCTTCGTGAGTGCGATCTTCGCGCTCGCGGCGTTTGCGCTGGTGTTCGTGTTGCCGAAGCGCGTCAGCACCCATTGATCGCAACGACGCCCCGGTGTCCCGGTAGTTTGGATGAATGACCAATCGTCGCGCGGTAGTTACGGGAGCTAGTTCGGGAATCGGAGCGGCAACAGTGCGTCTGCTGCGCGCCCACGGCTGGGATGTCGTGGGCGTCGCACGGCGGGCGGACCGCCTCGAAGCGCTCGCAGCAGAGACCGGGGCTGACATCTTCGTCGCCGACGTGACGAAGCAGACCGAGGTGGATGCTCTCCGCGACCACCTCGAAGCGCTCGGGCCGATCCATGCCCTCGTCAACAACGCGGGTGGCGCATTCGGGATGGCGAGCGTAGAAGACGGCGATCCGGATGACTGGATCCGCATGTACGACGTGAACGTCATCGGCACGAAGCGCGTCACGAGTGCGCTGCTTCCGTTGTTGCGGGCGGCGGTCGTGCCGGGTGCCAGCGCGGACATCCTGATGGTCACCTCGATCGCGGGCCACGTCGCATACGAGGGCGGTGGCGGATACAACGCAGCCAAGTTCGCCGAGCATGCGATGACGGCCGTGCTGCGCCTCGAACTCGCGGGCGAGCCGATTCGTGTGCTGGAGATTGCGCCGGGCATGGTCAAGACCGACGAGTTCTCCCTCGTGCGTTTTGAAGGCGACCAGGAACGCGCGAACGCCGTGTACGCGAACGTCCCCAACCCCCTCCACGCGGAGGACATTGCTGCCGCGATCGTGCATTCGCTGGAGTTACCGTTCTATGTCAACCTGGACCTCGTGACGATCAAGCCGGTGGCGCAGGCGGCGCCTCACAAGGTAATCAGGGGAGAACTGAAGGCTCGCTAGCGGCCAGTGCCGACGCCAATTCGTCGTCGGAAGCATCAGCGAACGCGAGCTTCGGCACCAGAAAGAGAAGCACTGCAGCCACCAGCGCTCCGATACCGCAGATCGCGAAGACCACCAGATAACCCCAGAGGCTCGATGCGGTTGCCGTGATTGCGGTCGCTGAACCCGCAGCGAGCACGATCGCGAAGGTCGCGGACGCGAAGGAGCCGCCGATCGTCTTGGTGGAATTGGTGAGCGCCGTGCCGATCCCGGTCTGGCCGCGCGGGGCCGCGGCGGCGGCGGCGGCGGGAAGGGCGCCCACCAACGCGCCTGTGCCGATGCCCGCGATTGCCATATTTACAAAGGTGCCGGCAACCGTAGTGTGGTTTACGAGGAACAGCAGGTATCCGGTGGCGACAAAGAACGCAGCGACGATGAGCGCTATACGTGGAGAAGTCCAGCGCGACAGCCGCGGGAAGAGCAGGGCACCCACGATCATCGACACCAGGTACACGCCGATGATGTAGGAGATCGAGTCGGCGTCCATCCCGAGTCCGAAGCCGTTGACCGGGTCCGTTCCCGCGAAGGTGGACAGTGGCGCCTGGGCTCCCAACAGGCTGATTCCGATGAGGCCAGCCGTGAGCTGGATCGGCCACATAGTGGGCTGTCGCAGCATCCGGAGGTCGATCGCGGGGTCTTTCTGCTTCAGTTCGAAACGACCCCACGGGATGAAGGTGAGCACGCCAATCACCATGAGGACGATTGCCCACCACCAATTCGGTGTGCCGATGTTCAACTTGAGGAAGGTGAGCCC
>JAYSPT010000173.1:0-2784 GCA_043721995.1 Salinibacterium sp.
CTGCCGAACAGTCCAGGTGCCAGAACCCTCATCCACCATGAGCATGGCCGAGCTGCGGGCATCTCCGCCGGTGCCGAGGTCGTGGTGGGCGTCGAAGTAGGCATCCATCGCTCCCGCCCAGGCGTCGGAATCGAAGCCAGCTGCTGCATCCAGCTCGCCAAGCTGCTCATAGTCCTCGAGGGCGGCGAGCTGCACGCGTCGGAACAACTCGTTGCGCACCAGGATGCGGAATGCCCGGATATTCGTGGTCACGCCCTTCGGCGCCGGCGGCAGCACCGGAGTGGATGCCTCGATCGCAGCAGTTGGGTTGATGAGCTGCTCCCACTCGTCAAGGAGACTCGAGTCAACCTGGCGCACAAGCTCGCCGAGCCATTCGATCAGGTCGAGCAGGTCTTCGGTTTTGGCCTCGTCCGGGATTGTCTGGCGCGCCGCCTTGTATGCGTCGGAGAGGTAGCGCAGCACGAGTCCTTCAGAGCGATTGAGCTTGTAGAAGCCGATGTAGTCGTTGAACGTCATAGCGCGTTCGTAGAGGTCCCGCACGACTGACTTGGGGCTGAGTTCGAAGTCACCCACCCAGGGCTGCGACGCACGGTAGGTCTGGAAGGCGGCATCCAGAAGTTCCTCAAGCGGCTTCGGCCAGGTGACCTGTTCGAGAAGTTCCATGCGCTGGTCGTATTCGATGCCTTCGCTCTTCATCGCCGCGACCGCTTCACCGCGTGCCATGAACTGCTGGGCCGAGAGGATTGGCCGCGGATCGTCCAGGGTGGCCTCGAGCACAGAAATGAGATCGAGGGCATAAGTGGGGGATCGCTCGGCTGGCGCAGTCGCGAGGGGCGAGACCTCGGCCGGCTGCAGCAGGTCGAATACCGCGAGGGCAAAGGGCGAGAGCGGCTGGTTGAGAGCGAAGTTCTGCTGCAGGTCGACCGTGAGGGTGATCTCCCCCTTCGCGGACTGCTGCACGATCTCTGCGGTGCGCAGCGTGCGGTAGATCGCGAGCGCCTGGCGGGCGAGTTCGAGCTGTCGCGGCCGAGGCTCATGATTGTTTTCGATCAGCGAACGCAACTCGTCGAAGGGTTCGCCACCGCGGCCGATCACGTTAAGCACCATCGAATGACTCACCTGCATGCTCGAGGTGAGGGTCTCCGGCTGAGCGGCGACGAGCCGGGCGAAACTGGGCTCCCCCCAGGAGACGAACCCATCCGGAGCCCGCTTGCGCACGATCTTCTTGATCTTCTTCGGATCGTCGCCGGCTCGTGCCAGGAGTCGCACGTTCTCAGTCTCATGATCGGGTGCCTGCACGATAACGGTACCGGCGGTGTCAAAGCCCGCACGGCCCGCACGACCGGAGATCTGGTGGAACTCGCGGGCACTAAGCTGGCGCATTTTCGTGCCATCGAATTTAGTAAGCGCCGTGAGAAGAACGGTGCGGATGGGCACGTTAATGCCCACTCCGAGGGTGTCCGTGCCGCAGATGACCTTGAGCAGGCCCTGCTGGGCCAGCTGCTCCACGAGTCGACGGTATTTCGGCAGCATCCCGGCGTGATGCACCCCGATTCCGGAGCGGATGAGGCGGCTGAGAGTGCGCCCGAAGTTGGTGGTGAAACGGAACTCGCCGATCGCATCCGCGATCGCGTCGCGTTGCTCGCGGGAGGCGATCTTCACACTGGTGAGCGCTTGCGCCCGCTCGAGAGCGGCGAGCTGGGAGAAATGAACGATATAGATCGGCGCCTGGCCGGTAGCGAGCAGGTCCTCGACGGTCTCGTGCACCGGAGTTGTGGCGTAGGAGTAGTGCAGGGGTACCGGGCGGTCGACACCGGTGACCACCGCCGTCTCGCGACTGTTGCGCTTGGAGAGGTCGGTCGCGAGCCATTCGACATCCCCGAGCGTCGCCGACATCAGGATGAACTGAACCCCCGGCAGGGTGAGCAGCGGCACCTGCCAGGCCCAGCCACGCTCGGGGTCCGAGTAGAAGTGGAACTCGTCCATCACCACTTGATCGACCGGGGCATCCGTTCCGTGACGCAGTGCGAGATTCGCGAGGATCTCTGCGGTGCAGCAGATGATCGGAGCCTCGGCGTTGACGCTCGAATCCCCGGTGACCATCCCCACGTTCTCGGCGCCGAAGATGTCGACGAGGGCGAAGAACTTCTCGGAGACGAGGGCCTTGATCGGCGCCGTGTAGAACGTGCGCTGCCCCTGTGCGAGAGCAGCGAAATGGGCCGCGATCGCGACAAGCGACTTGCCCGTGCCGGTGGGGGTGCTGAGGATCAGGTTGGCGCCGGAGACGATCTCGATGAGCGCCTCGTCCTGGGCGGGGTAGAGGGTGAGCCCGCGACCGGTCACCCACTCCACGAACTGCTCGTAGAGGGCATCCGGATCGTAGGTCGCAGCGGCACGGATCGGAGCCAGCCGGTCGAGGAGCCGGTCAGGCATGCTGCTCGGCGACGATCGAATAGACGTGCTCGACGTAGGCCCAGAAGCCAGCGACATCCAGGGTCACCGGCACGATGGCGTTCGGGAACGGCGAGTCGAAGTCGACCACAGTCATGCCGCTGGTGAACTCCCCGGTGGTCTCCACCTGCACGCGGGCCGGCCGCGACGCGAAGAGGTCCGGTCGCGCGACGTGGGCGACAGCGCAGACGTCGTGCACGGCCTGACCATCCCCGTTGCTGTCGTTTGCGTCGGATTGATTCGCTCCGGCCCAGAAGGTGGCAAGAGGCAGGATGAGCTCGTGCGCGAGCACTCCCAATCGGCCAAGGCGTTCCACCACCGGGCCATTGGCCT
>JAYSPT010000174.1:0-21975 GCA_043721995.1 Salinibacterium sp.
TCGACGAAGAGCGAACGCCGCGAGAAGCACGCCGCCCTTGAGTACGAAATCTTCTGCGTAGTCGGATGCGGCAATTCTTGCCAGCATCCCCTCCAGAACTTAGAGGCGCGCCAGTTCGCCGACGTTCTGCCCGTTGGCGCGCGCCTGGTTCTGGATGTGGGCGAACGCGACGCTCCGCTGATCACAACAACACCTCCAGTGAGTTGCGCAGCTGAGGCAATGCCTTGGGAAAGTATGTCGCCATCTTTAGCAGCTGGGCCGGGTGGGATCCGGCCAGGCGAAGCCACCGTTTCAGCGCTTCGTTGGCAGTGTCACTACCGACTATGTGCCGAAGCCTGAATGCATCGATAATCGTGCGCTGCGCCCCATATAGCCCGACGAATATCCCGTCCACCACCTCGACCTGCTCCCTACCAACGCTGAATGTGCTGGTGTCGAAGTGATGCCAACTGATCCTCGAATACGGTGCCGTCAGGGCTCGCGACCCACGCGGGACTGCAACATCGATCCGGGTCGGGATCGCATCAGTAAGGTCATGGCGATCAAGGGCGCTCAGCAGGCAGATAGTTGCGACCGGTTTGCGCAGAGCTATTGACGCGAGCGATGCAGTGTCATCGTCGACCAGACCCGTCCGCGCGTAGGTCCCTGGGGCGATGCGCTCGAGATCACCTCTGGCCATCGCATCGTCGAGGTCGCGCCAAGAGAGTTTTGATGCGGCGAAGTCTCCGTCGCGAAGGATTGCCTTCGGCGGCAACCGGCGATCCATCATCTTTTCCACGCCCTTCGTGGCAAATTGTTCACAGATAAAAGCTATGTGTAAACATATTCTCACGAGGTGAGTGATTCCGCCAGTCCGCACCCAAGGACAGATCGACGTTCAAATAACGGCCGGTCGTAGACCACTGCCGTTTTCGGGCGGGTGCAGAGCAAGACAACCGCTCACATCACCTTCATTCCATCAGTGGACAGGACGGGCGGCGGCCCCGCCTGACGAGACTGCTGAGGGTTTTGGTTACACTGAATCGCCCTGGGTTTCGTTCCTAGGTTCTCTCGTGGGAAGCGATTGCTTTCGAGAGCGATTCGGGCTCAGCGTAGTACTCGGCATTGATCGGGGTGCGGTAGTCGAGTTCGGAGTGAAGCCTCTGGTTGTTCGACCACCACACCCGTTCCAGGGTTGCGGCGGCGCTGAACGTGCTGGGGCGTGGTGAGGCCGAGGTGTTGTATCACCTGCTAACGGATCACACTATGCTGAGCACCTCAGGGCCACGACCCGTGTCAGCGAGGCGGGCAAGGTTTTCTCAAGCCATCGTGGTGGGCCGAGCTGGTGCCGGCCTCCCTACGGAATGGACAAATCCCGGGCAGTGCACACCGTTCCCGGCGGCAAGACTATTCAGCAGCCACATCCCGCTGGAAGACACGAACACCAGCCTGCCAGTTAGTCAGTCCCAGACCAACCAAGAAAACAATTACAGGCGATTCACTATTGCCAACGTAGGCATACGGTTGCCTGGTTAGGTCAGTCCCGACTGCCGTCAGGAATTGTCCGGTTTTCGGATCCTAGTCTCGTGCACGCAGGTAGACGAGTCCGGTGGAGGGGTCTGTCCAGGTCCCTGAGTATTTGATGGGGCTGTCGACCGTGCCGGTGTGAGCAGTTCGGTTGCCGTATGCGTCGTTGGCGTCAGCGGATCCCGTGCTGCCAGCGGCCCTTGCCTAAGTCGCCGCCGTCGTCGATGTGAACGTCATCAACCGAAAGGGACCTAGACGTCGTTGTCCACCTGCAGCTTTTCGCCCATGAATTGGAGCCCTGCACGGATCCGTTCGATTACTTGAGCGCGCCGTTCTGGTGAACCTTCGATTGACCTCGCCGACAATCCGAAGCCCGCGTCCCCCCAGAGCGCCTCCGACCGTGGGCGCAAAATGGTGTCGCCCTCTTGGTACTCAACGCCGATTAGCCCTCGGATTTCTACGCAGTAGCCTTCCGAAGAGCACGCACGCCTCGGCGTAACTTGTTCCCAGGTCTCTTCCATCCCCTCATCCTTTCTTATTGCGAACCAAGAACGTGATAGGTGATGTTCACGCCGTTGCTCACCAGTGTCGGATATTCCGCTTGCGCCCAGGAGCTCTCGAGTCGGACGGCGGCCGCTTGGAAGACGTGCACTGTCCCACTCGCCCCCTCCGCAAAATCTGCCGACGCCTGGTCCCAGAACGGTGTTGCATCTGGCCATGCCATTCCGCAGTCTCTCGGGCGACTGCTTGACCTCCCCCGGTCATTGCAAGGGTGATTCCGCCGTTCGCGAAGGCTTAGGCATAACAACATCCTTCCAGGCCGCCCTCCCGGGCAAGCCAGATCAGATGTCACCTATCCGTGCAGCAGACCCAGTTTGCGGTTCATGCTCCCTGACCCATTCACCCCTGGCAAGGGTGGCCGCGCGCAGCTGACAATCAACAAAGGCAGGCACGGCGGGCTACGCGCTGAGTCCCCCTCGGAGGAACGGGAACCGCTGGCGGCAACCTTTCGTCTGTGGCAATCCAACGGGGATCTTCGCTGGGAATTCAAAGCCCCCGACAACGGTGAACGATCGGCGACCCCCGGGGTGTCACGCGCAGACCTCAACGATCTCAGCGAACTCATGCCTCGCCGACAAGCCAACGAGACGTGAAGGAATGGCGGCGGCTCGGATCGCCCACGACCGTGCTCCCTGCTCCCCCGGCCCCTATGTCAGGAGCACGGGAGCATTCACCCGCTCTCGCTCTTGAACTGCTCCCCGCGAAAACGGGAGCGTTGCTGGAGGAGTCTCCACGTATTGCAACTGGAGTGTTATCAGATTCGTTGCTCCCCGCTCCCACATACACCGGGAAAGGAGCACGGGAGCACGTCGAAGCGCCAGCGCTGGGCGTGACTCTGTGAGCCGGTGCCCCCCCAAAAACTCCACAGCCTTAGGTCATTGGGACCCGCCAGTGGATCGTCGCTTATACGCTGGCCCAAATGTCCCGGGACATGTCCCGCTACTCAGCAACTACCTAAGCGAACAGACCCGCTGGGGCGGGATAGTCTCTGGCGGGTCGTCGGGAAGGTAGCGATATCGATGGTGGCGGCTTTGCTACGGGATGAACAAATCCTGGGCAGTGCACACCGTTGCCGGTGGTAAAACGATTCAGCAGTCACATCCCGCTGGAAGACACCAGCCAGCCCACCAGTTAGTCCCAGACCAACCCGGAAAATAGTTACAGATTCCCTTTGCGGCGGCGGCGGTGGATGATGATTGCTGCGATACCAAGGAGGAGCATTGTTGCAGCCCCATCAGTGATGCGGCTCTGCTGCGTCATGTCGATACCGGTGGCGGCAAGGGTTGGGATGCTCGACCATTGCGCATACAGGGTTATGTCTGTGCTCACAATGTCGGTACCGAAGTTCCATGCTGTGCCACCGGAGGCAGCGGTGAACCAGCCGGTGAAAGTGTGCCCAGCCCAACTCGGATCGGCCGGGGCGCTAAAAGTACTACCTACGGGGGGCTGGCTGTCGGGCGGGGCCAGACCATCGCCGCCGTTCGTTGAGTAACTGACGTCAACAAGAGCCTGGGTGTTGTATCGGTCTGTTTCTGTGCTCCATTGTGGTGTGGTGAACCCGCCGATAACCGTTGGTGGCCCGTAACGGGCGAAGAAAGACACCAACAAACCCTCGGCGCTTCCCAAGCTGCCATTGCCCATGCTGGGTGCTGCACCCAAAAACTGCACCGAAGTCAGGAAGGTGCTGTCGAACGCATAGTCACCAATGGTGGTGACACTGCTGGGGATGGTCACCGAAGTCAGTTTGTTGCTGCCGAACGCAAAGTCACCGATGGTGATGACGCTGTTGGGGATGCTCACCGAAGTCAGGGCGTTGTTCTCGAACGCAGAGGCACCAATGGTGGTGACGCTGTTGCCGATGGTCACCGAAGTCAGTTCGTTACCGCTGAACGAAAGGAAACCGATGGTGGTGACGCTGTTGGGGATGGTCACCGAAGTCAGTTTGTCGCCTGCGAACGCATTGTCACCGACGGTGGTGACGTTGTAGAGAATATTCTGGAGCGTGACCGTGGAAGGGATCGAGACTGTCGTGCCTCCGGCTGTGTTGTAACTGACGGCGGTTGCTCCGGCAGAGACATTAGCAGGGTCGGCGCTATAAGTTATGTTGTCGACCGTGTCATTGACCGGTGCTGCTGATGCGGCAGGAACCACACCCAACACCATGAGCGCGGCAACCCCAACCACCAGCAGAAGCTTAAACGAGCGCATTACTATCCTGTTCGTTGATTCCTGAAACCACACCCGCTACCGAACCAATTTCGGGGCAGATACGCTCAACATCGTAACCAGCTGACAGCCTAATCAACTGTCCGGAGTTCAGCATAGTGTGAGTTGAAGTGCCCTTCTTCGATCGACTGACTAGATCAGCGCAGAACGCAGTCGAAGAGTTTTTTGCGCGCCCGTTGGAACTGCTGGGGACGATAGTGCCCGCAGAATGCACGCGGTCCCACTGACCCGCAGAACCCCTGCTAGCAAACAGCTGTCGACTAACTATTTGCGGTACACCCCCCGGGACTTGAACTCTAATTGGCCCCGGCAATCAGGCGGCTGTAGTCAGAGAACCCCGTGTTTTGGCGGGAATAGTGAACCGTCCCGGGTTTCATGCCGCCGTTTTGTTGGCGGCGTCACCGGTTGATGGGCCGTGGTTTTCAGCGTAGTAGTTGCGTTCGTATTCCTCGGGCGGGAGGTTTCCGAGGGCGGAGTGGAGTCGCTGGTTGTTGTAGCCAGTGAACCCAGTCGATCGTTGTCTGCTCGACGTCGGTGATGGTCTTGAACGGGCCGACGGTGAACGGGGATCCTTTCGCGATGGCCTCATTTGACTATGTCAAGGTTTTTGGCCCCACTGTGACGGAGATCTCTGGCCCCACTTGGTGACCGGCTAGTCACGTCGGCGGCTGTGCGCAGGCCGGGTGGCAGACTGCTCGGGTGGCGGGTTTTCATCATGTGGAGTTGTGGATCGCGAACTTCGATCAAGCCCGAGTGGGGTTGGCTCCTCGGACGGTTGGATTTTGTCCTGGATGCTAAATGGTGCGGCGGGCAGTCTTGGAGTGCTGGGGGCTCATATCTGACCCTCACGACGTCGTCGAATGTGTCTGTGTCGACGCATGATCGTCGCCGGGCGGGTGTAAATCACCTGGCGTTTAAGGCGTCAACGGAGGTTGCTGTCGATGCGATCGGGACTGAATTGTGAACCCCTGCTGGATGGCGAGGCATTGGGAAACGCAGCCAATGACGGGCTCGGGGGGGGCGAGGAGGCGACGAGTCCCTCGAGGGCGACGGTCTCCGTGAAGCGAATGGACGTGTATTGGCTGAGCTCAACCGTCGGAATGGTGAATCATCCCGGGTCGGATGGGTCTGCCTGCGTGGTCGCGGCGCCAGAGCGCCATGTGCAGGCACTGCTCGACGAAGTGGGTGTCCTTGATCCGGGAGATGGCCCAACCCACGATCATCGGATGGTTGTTCGGTGCAATATAGCTACATGTGGGACTCAATTGACTGACACGAGGTTTGACGGGAAGGGGCCGGATGCCTGAAGTATTTTGGCTGTTAGCGCTGATTCCGATCGTCGTCGGAATCCCGATCGTCGTGTGGCCCCAACACGCCATGAATTTGATGAATCGTTTTCGTCGTGAACTTCAGGGCGACGATTCAAGCGATTCCGTCGATGGCGGCTTTCGTTGGATAGGAGCGATCATGATCCTTCTCGGCGTATTGCTGGTCGTCTTTGTGCGAGCACATGGTCAGCAGGGTAGCTGATCGGTGACCACTCTCGCGATCGCAATTCAGATAGTTTCCCTCATTTTCGTCGGCGCGGGCGTGCTAGTCGCTTTGTGGCCTGAAATTGAACGGCAACGCTTACGCAATGAATCCGCTCCCAACCCGCTAAAGAACGCTCCCGTGAACCGCACGCGTATCTATTGCGGATTTGGGATAGCGACGATCGGACTTGTCATCATTGGAATCGGCGGTATTTACGGAGTCCTGACGTGAGCGCGGAGTACCGTCGACAACATAGCTACCAAGGACTCTTCGAGGAGCGAGACTGGACTGCTGAGGGTTGGTACGGGATTCATGCCCTATCTCTGAAACCTCATTGACGGGGGTGTTGGACCATAGATTCATCGTTTCAGATGAGGGTGTTTGCTGTCGTGTTACTGGTGGTGGCGACCCTCGTGTGGATCTTCAAGAGGTCGATCACGAGGTTCTTGGAAATTCACTACTCGCGCATTTACGGCGAAGGATTCGCACGGCTAATCTCGGTTTGGACGACTCGCGCGTTCGCTCTTGTGTGAGCGTTGTCGGTGGTGCCGTTCTCGGCTTCTCCCTGCTTCCCCCGCCTCATTACTAGGGCGTTGCACTCACCACTTGAATTCGCCAAGGTGAATCGCCCTGGGTTTCGTTCCTAGGTTTTCTCGTGGGAAGCGATTGCTTTCAAGAGTGATTCGGGATCAGCGTAGTACTCGTGTTCGGCTTCGATCGGGGTGCGGTAGTCGAATTCTGGGAGAACCCGCCCTCCACTAAACCCGGGGCGATTCACACCTATGTCCTGATACCTAACATGGTCCAGACCCCCTGTGTCCCATATCAGGACATAGGTGACAGTTCTGCATCAGGAGGCCACGTCCCGCGCGCCCGCCGAAGAGCTCGGCACGATGTTCATACTCACTGCTCCCGCGGTTGGTGATTGTCAGGTAATCTGCGGCATGGCAAGAAAACCGAGCAAATCGGAGACTATTTCGATTCTCATTGCGGACCTCACTTCTCGACAGCAAGAGATCATCGAACGCGGTCGGAGCGAGAATTATCTCTTCGTCCTGTATTTCATTGCGCTAGGCGGAATCGTGGCCGGCGTTGCAGTCCTTCAGTCGCTTGATGCAGCTTCAAAAGGTGCGCTTGGTCCGAATCTTCCCACGTTCGTTCTCCTTGGATCTCTCGCCATGATCGCGCTTCCTGTCGACCTCGTTCATCTTGCCTATGGAACCGAACTGCGCCGGGTATACATTCAGACCCATTTGGAACCGAAATTTCGCGAGCTACTAACAGATCACTCTGAACTGGCGGCGTTCTCATACGAGAAATATGATCGTGTCAACCATCTCAAGTGGTCCAATGCCCTAATCGTTGTGCGAACTGGATTCGTGTGGCTCCCGTCGACGATACTGTTCGGCTATTTTCTAACTTTGCGGTTTCAGAAGCTTCCTTCGACGGAGCTTGACTGGATGATTGAGATTGCAGTGATATTGACGGGGGTAATCGCAATCATTTTCTGCATAGGTTCGTTCTTCAAAGTGAACAGTTTGATTATTGAGGAACGCGGCAAGAACGTCGGGCAATGATTAGCCCTCGAGTCATTCTTGCTGACGAGTGCTGGTTATAGTTCCGATCTCGCAGCTCCAAAATCAGGCTGAGATCTGACGGTCGTAGCGAAACTGTTTGAGGAGGGCCATTCGGGCAAAAGGATTTTCCTGGTATCAGATGCCCTCGTGCGGATTTGCTAACGGACCATGCTTTGAAGCCGGCTTCTCGGCGGTTACGTCCCGCTGAGTGGTGTAGTTTCTGATCTCCGTGCGGGTCAGTGGTTTTAGTTTAGGCGGCGGCGAGTCCGGGAAGAATCACCCCCTCGTCGTTGGCTTCTATCGGGTTATTCATTGTGGTCAGCTCGAGCATGGATGCTTCGGAGAAGTAGCGCCGTTCGCCAGCTTGCCATTCGTCGTGTTGCTCGATCAGGACGGACCCGGCCAGGCGCAGCAGGGCTGCGACGTTGGGGCACACCCCGACGACATCGGTGCGGCGTTTGATTTCCTTGTTCACCCGGTCCAACGGATTCGTGGACCAAATCTGTCGCCAGTGTCGCCGCGGGAATCCGGCGAACGCGAGCAGATCAGCTTGGGCATCGATCAGCACCTCGGCGACCTTCGGGTGGAATCGAGTAAGCAAAGTGGCGCCCTCACGAAACTGCTTCTCGATGTGTTCGCGGTCGGGTTGGGCGAAAACGGTGCGGATGATAGACGCGACCATCTCCTGAGAACCCTTCGGCACGACCGCGAGAATGTTCCGCATGAAGTGCACCCGACATCTCTGCCACCCAGCACCCTGGAAGATGATCCCAATAGCTTTCTTCAATCCGGTCTGGGGGTCCGAGATGACCAGCTTCACCGCCTCAAGACCGCGGGTCTTCAACGAGTAACCAAAACCCTCAGCAGTCCCAGACCCTGGCTATGTCAGGTTGTGTGGCCCCCGTGTTGACGGGGCTGATCTGGCCCCACTTGCTCTGACCGAAAACGATCATTTTACCTGCGTTTTGGCGAGTTGCTCAGGGTTTCGAAGCTCGACCACCCCGATTTTCTCGCTACGATTTCGACATGCTGCGCATACGCAAGACACGCTGGAAGATCGTCTACATCGTCGTTGGCGACGTTCTCCTCACCCTTTGCAATGGTCTCTTCCTGTCGAAGGTGATTCCGCGCCCAGCCGATGCGGTTGTGGCAAATCTCTTGACAGTTCTTCTGTATTTTGGGGGGACCCGAACCTTTCGGGGTCAAGGTGAACCTGTTGCGCCGCCGCGAGTTTGGTGGCGAATGACCTCACTTCCCAAGGCAGGCTTTGTGATCGGAGTGCTTCTCAGCCTCAGCTTCGCCCTGGATCTAGTTTTTGCGGCTACGCGGCCTCATTTTCTGCTGACCTATATTTTGAGTGCAGTCGTTGACGGTTCTCTGGCGATCCTTTATTTTCATTCGTCAGTTCGACTGCAGCGCCACCCTCCAGCAATGGTTTCTGTGCCACAGACGTTGCCCAAGTGGAAGCCCATTAAGTCATAGCAACAGGAACCGGCACCGACTCCTACCGTCTGGCGCACACACAAAGTCGGGTGCCGAATCCGTAAGTGGAACCTCGCTGCCAGTGCTCTCAGCTTGATCGCGGGGTAGTCGTAGTTGTTGGTCACGCCGCCTTCGATGAGGTCGACGGATCGGCGTGCGGCGATCTGCCACGAGCGCCGACTTCGAAGTCGTCTACATTCCCGAGTGCGGCGAGTTCGGTTAGGAGGGCCTGTGGGTCACGTAAGTTCAATCCACACCGCGACCCGCCGCTACGCCTCAGTCTTGTCTCATAGCGGAGAAGAAAATTTCGACGCCCAGACTTGACCAAGACGAGGTGATTGATGGAGTGAGGACGATCCCAGCGTTACCATCTGTCGGATCGAGGGTCACCCAGAGAATCATTCCTGACCGGCCCTCCAGCGTTGTCGAAAGGCTGGCGAGACTCGCGCGGCGCAGCAGGTCTTCGTTGGCTAGCTCAAACGCTCGCTGCCGTTGCACAGCATCAGACTCTTGGATCTCCGCATAGCCTAGCTGGATGCTGACTGACCCGTCTTTGAGCCTGGTGAATGATTCTGCTGCCGCGGCCAAAGCCTCGGAGATCTCGGATTCGCCGGCCCCGTACCACATTGCGGTCAGCAGTACCCGCGCAACATCAGGCACTTCGCCCAGATGTGTCAACTTGTGGCTCCGAGCGTGGCAACTCCGTACAACAATCCGGCTGCCAGCAAAATACCCATACCGATTCCCCGTAACACCTGATTTGCAGCTGCTCCATCGAATACAGGTGCGCTCATTGTTGCATGGCTGCCGTGCGCATCATCAAGATTCCCAATAATGTCATGCTCGTCGCCTCCCTTGATTCGGACATCACCGTGTTCGTCCCACTCGATGTCCGGGTTTGACCGGGGCCCCCCGCCAAGAATGTTCTTGTTCTGTGTCTTCCACCTCTCGATGAGGTCTTTCGCGTCCTTCGTTGAAATGCGTCGATCGCTGGCGAGGTCAGTAGGCCTTCCCGACCACCCAGTGCCCGCACTCGACATCATGATGTTCCCGCGGCCGGCCTGGTCCGCTTGCTCTTGTTCTGCCGCGATATGTTGCACCTCCGATGGCGAATGAGTGTGCGCGTAATGTTCTAGAGAGTCAGCGCTCATTGCTCCGCTGAGGTCGTATCCGTTGATCGGATCGTTGGGGTAGTCGTAGCTGTTGCTGTTGCCGCCTTCGACAGGGTCGACCGACAGGAATCGGCCCAACGCCGCAACGTATTGTCTGGCTCCCATTTCGATGGTTGCGATGGTGCCTTGGTGTTCGGTGAGTTTTGATGCGCTGCCGACCCAGCCGTAGTCGGCGCTGCAGGGTGCGGTGTCAGGTAGGGATTGGTTGGCGGCGGTGGTGGTCCCGATGTTGCCCGTGACAGGGTCGATGAATTGGCCGAAGGGGTCATGCTCTGCCCGAATACCAACCCGTAACCCCGTGGCGTCAGCTTGGAGGATGTTGTCGCCTTGAAGGTTCGGGTAAGACCAACTGGATGCAGCCCCCGGCGTTGCTGGGGTTGCGGCCGGGACCCTGACGCTCACCCCACCGGGAAGCGACAGATCTCTTTCGATCAGGGTGCCCGTGTTGTCCGCGATTCCGAAGAGGACGCTGGCCGCGTACAGGTAACGAATGGTTGTGGCAGTGCCTCCCGGCGCCTTGGATGTGCGGGCGACAACGCGGCCGGCGGCATCCCGCAGGTAGCTGACCACGCTGGTGCCGCCCGAATCGACAACGGTGGTGGACCGGTGCCGGTCGGTCACGTCGTAGACCATGGTTTGGTTACCCAGGTTGGTGGTGTTGCCGTGGCTGTCGTAGACGAGGGTGCTTGCACCAAGCGGCGTGCCCACGACCGGGGTGGCACCGACCGGTGCACCCGCGACTGTCGTGGAGGTTAGCCGGTCGGCGTAGTCGTAGCAATATCCAACCGTATAGGCGGGCCCACCATCTTTACTGTCCGTGTACCCGGTCCTGTTGCCGTCACGACCAGCTGCCGTGTTCACCGGGCAGGTGCTGGTTTGTGCGAACCCGTAGGTGAGGGTGTGGCGCGGAATCACTGCTGTTTTCAGACGTCCGGCGGTGTCGTAACTGTAGGTCGAGGTGTCAACCGTTGCACCATCGGTGAGGGTGTTCTGCAAAATTCGACCCGCCTGCGAACGCACCACCGAATCGGTCACGCCGGCTTGGGGGGCGCTTCCGCCGGGAACAGTTTCGGTCCACGCATCCTGGGTCAAGGCCACATCATCAAAGATCAGGCCGGCGTTTGCTGTCACCCCGGCGGAGCTGGCCGTGAGTTGGATTATGTGGCTTGTGGCGGTGGCGGTGAATGGGTAGGACACTTTCACCCATGTGGGGGTTGCCGACAATGGGGTCTGCTGCATTGATTGGTGACCGATTTGCCGTTCGGTGCGATCACTGCGTAGGCGGGCGATTGTTCAGAGGTCAATTGGTCAACTTCGCCCGACGAACCAGAGTTCATATAAACATTGGGCGGCGAGCGGCGGCCAGCGGCGGAATTCATCACAAAAGCAGCCCAAAATTTTTTCAACTGTGGGCAGGACGTGGGCAAAAGAAAAACGGGCCCGACCGCACTCCGGAAGAAATGCTGGTCAGGCCCATTATTGATGGTGCGCCCGGAGGGATTTGAACCCCCGGCCTATTGATCCGTAGTCGAAAGCCGTCTCCCCGGAACTATGCGGAAGCGGCCGAAATCCCAGCAAAACGCAGGTAACTGAGTACGACCTCGACGCCACGAGTTGACCAGGATGCTCCCCAAGTGTGGGTGAAATGTGGGCATGTGTTCTTGAACATGTTTCGTATTCTGCGCCATGTGGACGTCAGTGACAGTTCCGGCCAGGCGGGGTCGGTGGTTGCGGTCTAACAGGCCGTCTGCGGTCGTCATACACCCTCCGCGGCGATCGAACTCCTGAAGATCCGCTCGCATCGGGGGCTTCGATGTGAGGGCTTGCCATTCCACGGACATATGAAAAACTGAGCCGCGACGTACTTGTCAGCGTGAACACGCGATCCCCAGTGCGCCCACCCGCCAGCGCAACTAGCTAAGCCGGGTGCGACCTCGGCGCGCTACGACGATAGCTCCCGCTCCAACGAGCATCAACAGCCCCGCGATGAGCCCTCCGGACAAGGACTCGTGGGCGCCGGTAGAGGCCAGTCCGGCCATCGTGAACCGCAGCGCTACTTGACCATCGACACCATTAGCTGGGCTCCAATGGACTGGAGCAACAGCCGTATTGAAGCTCGCTACCGGAGCGGCACCCCCACCTGAGTTGGCGATCGGGAGTACTTGGTTCACGGATCCCGTGTTTGCAGCGTACGTACCTGGCCCGGTAGAGGTGTTCGTAACGAGGGCGGTGTAGTAACCACCACCGCAAGTTGGGGTTGTGCCGCCTGCGGAATTGTTGCTGGATCCTCCGCCGCCCAGACAGTCAGTGTCTGTGGTGAAGTACGTGGAGGGGAGGGTTGAAACAACTATCCCGGGGCCACCGTCGAAGTAAGCCGGAGCTGGGACACCGCCAGCACCTGCACCACCGCCCTGTCCGACGTTTCCGTTGCCGCTGTTGCCGCCTTGGAAGGTTGTGTTTGACCCGCCGCCGCCGCCTGCCGCACCCTCAACGAGAGCACCCTGGGTCACAGAGCTCGTGCCACCAACGACATTGCCGACACCACCGACTCCGACGACGACCGTTACGACTCCCGACGGCGTGAGTTCGACAATTCTCACGTCGCCGCCTCCGCCGCCGTACGCGTCTGTCGCGGCACCGCTTGCTCCAACGAGTAGAGCTTCGACTTTTGATACTCCTGCTGGGGGCGTCCAGCTTCCGTTGGCCGTGAAAACGACTTCGCAGGTGGACGATCCTGCAGAGATGGGCAGCGACCCGGCCGGGCAGGCCGACGCAGCGAATGCCGGCGATGCGAGCCCAGAACCGAGTATCGCCCCGCTGAGGATAACGGTTCCCAATGCGCCAGCGAACGTTCGGGAGGAGCGTCGCGAGAACGCGGATGTCTCTGAAGGACAGATATGGATTGCAGCGCGCACAGTAGGGACCTTCGTGGAAGCGATAATGATCCATCAAGCTACCACACCACAGGCGACATCGATCAGGGCGCGCTACCTCCCGCGAGAGGTTTACTACACTGTCAATGTCGTGACAACAACTCTTGACCTCCAGCCTTTTACCTTCATCGAGCGATGGAAGTCGGAAACCCCCCACGAACTCTTTTTCGCCGACGGTGACACCACCTTTACCTTTGCCGAGTTACACGGCTATGCGAGCCAATTGGGCGCGGCACTGCGCGCAATGGGGATGCAACCCGGAGACACTGTCGCCCTCGATATGCCCGCGGGGCTGCAGACACTATTCACCGCAGCACTTTTGCACGAAGCGGCAGTGAGCATGGTGCATCCAGAGGGACGGTCAACATCCCAGTCGCGTGAAGTGAACTGGCTCTTCACGAGCGAGCCAGCGCTGTCTCCCTCAGCCCAGCGCACCGTGCAGGTCGATACAGCCTTTCTGAGAGCGCTCGGTAGCCAGCCGCCGGTTGAACCACGGTCATTCGCGTTTGCCCACAGCCTCTGCCGCATCACCTTCTCAAGTGGTACGACGGGCGTACCAAAAGCGATCCCGCTCACCATTGAAATGGTGCACCACCGGGCGGCTGCTGCCCTCGAACTCTGGCCCACGTCCGGCGCATTTCTCTGTTCGTTGGGGTTGGCATCAGCAAGCGGCTTCCACACACTTTTTGCGGCGCTGAAATACGGTCGTCTATACCTCAGCGCGGGGGAGCCAGCGCACAACCTCGCTCAGATCACTCGATACCGCGTTGCCGCGATCAAAACGTCGCCGGTACAGCTGTCCCGACTTATCGATGCGAGCCTGGCGCTCTCCGCCACAGCACGGGAAGCTACGCTCGGCTCGCTTCGACAGATTTACGTTGCCGGCAGTGTCGTGCCTCGAACCCTTCGCGAGCAGGTCGAACACCGTACGCAAGCTGAACTGGTGACCTTGTTCGGGTCAACCGAAGCAGGTCGGTGCGCGCAAAGAACGCTGCACTCCCAGGATGCAGACCTCGGCAACGTCGGCCCCGCCGTTTCCGGAACTGAGCTCCAGATTGTCGATGCGGATGATCACCCCCTCCCCATCGGAGAGAGCGGCGTTGTGCGATACCGGCGGCAGTACCAAGCAACTGAGTACCTCGGGGACGCCACAGCGACAGCCGCCACCTTTCGAGGCGGCTGGTTCTACACCGGCGACCTTGGTTCGCTCAATGACCAGGGCGAACTTATTCTTGCTGGCCGAACATCCGAACTTGTCAATGCCGGGGGCGTCAAGCTGAACCTCAGCGACATCGATGAGTACGCGACCGCCTACGAGGGGGTGCGTGACGCCGCGAGCTTCACCTACGGCGATGCCAATCAGGTAACTCGAGTTGGGTTGGGTGTGGTCACCGAGCCGTCCTGCGACCTGCCGGCATTGGTGCGCTCCTTGGAACAGCACTTTGGCGCCAGCGCGCCGACGACCCTCTTCAAGCTGCCCCAGCTTCCACGAAATGCGGGGGGCAAGCTCAACCGGAAAGCTCTTGAACAGAGCTTCCAACAGCTAGGTCTGAACTAAATCAATCAGGTGCAGACGAGGTCGCGGGCCGATACTGGGCCTGCAGGCGGGAGTAGAAGTCAATATCCCAACGCCCGTGTTCGACACCACCAAATCCTGAATCGTTCCACCCTCCAAAGGGGGCGAGTGGATGTATTGGAACCGGTGCCGCCCCGATTTGAACGATGCCAGCCGAGGCTCGGAGGGCGATGGCCTCGCCGACGGTGGAGTCTTCGGTGCAAATCGCGAGCACGAGACCCTGGTCCACGTCGTTTGCTAACGAGAGTGCATGCTCGATGTCGCGAAACGGTTGAATGACCGCGACCGGCCCGAAGGTCTCGCACTGCACCACGGGCTGCGTCGGGTCGCGAGTCATCAACAGCGTCGGGGTAACCGCGACATGAGCGCGACCATCCTGGCCAGCTACGCTTACCCGTTCACCGCCGATGAGCACCTCAACACTGCCATTTCGTGCTTCTCGAATTGTGTGCAGCACGCGCTCGGCCGCTGCGTTAGAGATCAATGGGCCAAGAACGCACAGCTCGAGGCTCGGATTGCTGGGGCGCAGTTCGCCCATCTCGCGCGTGATCCGCTCTGTGAAGGCCTCGAGAATAGCCTCGGCGACCACGAACCGCCGCAGTGCAGTGCAGCGCTGTCCGGCAAACGCGAACGCGTTGAGCGCCAACTGCGGCACCACCGTGTCGAGATCTGCATCGGCGAGAACAATGGCTGCGTTGTTTCCACCAAGTTCTGCTCGCAGCGGCTTGAGGGATCGCGCGCACTCGACTGCCAACGCACGCCCGGTCGAACTTGACCCAGTCACCGCAATCGCGTTAACATGCGCTGCCCGAGCGAGTCGTTGACCAGCCTCTGCACCACCGAACAGTAGCGACACCAGTCGCGGGTCGAGGCCCGCATCCCGAAGTGTTTGCAGAATGAGCTGAGCCGTGTGGACCGCCTCGGGTGCAGGTTTGAAAATCACGGCATTGCCGGCCAGTAACGCGGGCGCGATATTTGAGACGGGGAGAGCCAACGGATTGTTCCAGGGCATGATTATGCCGATGACACCAAGTGGGCTGCGCACAACGTCTACATTCGAGTCGACATTTTCATCGCGAAGGAGCGTCGAGATCCCAGGCAGCAGTGCGGTCTCGATGTGCCCTACGGCGCGGGCCACCTCGTCGCGCGCAAACCGGACTGGCTTGTGAACCTCGCGCACAATCGCGTCAACGAGCTCATCGGTGCGACTGTGAAGAACCTCAGCCCAGCCGGAGAGGAATGCAATCCGGGCATCCAGAGCGACACTCTGCCATACCTGCTGCGCGTCATGGGCATCGTTGAGCATCCCGTCGAACGCACTTTCGCCCGCACGGTCGTGGCTGCTCGACTTGTTTTCGTCGGTGATCTGCGGTTTGCCGCGTTCCGCAAGAAGTGCTGGCACGTCCGCCGATGCGATGAGTCGGGCTGCTCGGGAGCCGATCCAGTTGAGCGTCGAGGATGCGTGGACTGGCTCGTTCGACCCAACCGCATCGGTGACGATAGTCACGTCGAAGCCACGAGAGTAGGCATCCAAAGTGGTCTCCCGAACACAAGCATGGGTATAGAGGCCAACGATCACGACGCGACTCACGTGATGACGACGCAGCCAGGCGTCGAGATCGGGGTTGGTAAAGCCCGAAAAGAACTGCTTCGCGATGACCGGTTCGCCCGGGTGAGCTACGAGCTCGGTCGGGGGTAGGGCACCGTCAGAACCCTCCACGCACTGTGGCGAAGTTCGCCGGTGCGGCATCGCATTCCTACCGTCGGAATGGACCGCAGTTCGAATGTGGGCGATGGGCGCTCCCGCGGCCCGAAAAAGTGCGAGTACCGCCGCAATTTGAGGCACGAGCACCCGTGGAGCGGGAACAAGGTCCGCCGGGGAAAGGTAGTCGTGCTGCACATCGACGACAAGCAGCGCCATTCGCTCTCGCGCAGATGCGGAGTTCGTGCTCGAATCGAAAATTTCGCCCGTCGCGTGCGTCATCTAGCCGGCACGGTCTGCGCACTCACGGCGGCGGCGATTCGCGCGCCAAGTTCACTGGTCGATACCACCGACGAGTCGGGCCCGGCGATATCAGCCGTGCGGTAGCCGGCACGGAGCACGTGGGCGATCGAGCGTTCAAGTGACAACGCGAGGTCATCGCGCTGAAGACTGCGTCGAAGAAGCCAACACAGGGTCAACAGCTGTCCGACCGGGTTAGCAACGTTTCGATCAGCGAGATCGTGGGCAGCGCCGTGTGCCGTCTGGTACACCGCTGCTCCCGACCCCGAGAAGTTCGCTGAATACGACATTCCCCTCGAGCCGAGTGCGATAGCTGCTGTGTCTCCAAGAACATCACCGAACATATTCGGAGCAACAATGACGTCAAATTGCTGCGGAGCAGAGCCGAGCTGGAAACACGCGTTGTCAACCTCCATGTACGACAGTTCAACGCCCGACACGTTTAACTGCTCCGCAGTGTCCTTCCAGAGCGCGCTGATCGTGGGCAGTCCTCCCGGTTTTGTCACGACGGTGAGCCGGTTATCACGCTGCGAGGCGGTCTGAAGTGCGACAGCCATGACCCGCTGAACCTGTTGCCGCCGATACGAGGTCTCCTGGTAAGCAACTTTGCCGTTGTCGCGCCAGCCAAAATCCCCCTGATACAGACCGCCGCTATTGTCGCGAATCAACATCACGTCAGCGGCGCGCACCCGCTCCGGTCGCAGTAGCGAGGCATCCGCTAAGTCTGGGTGCGGGGTGATCGGTGTCAACTTCACATCGAGTGCGAAGGAGGCCCGAAGTTCGTACACGAATCTGCCACCAGCTGGCCCGTGCAAAATCGGAATCTGATCGGCAAAGCATCGTGAGTAGAACTGCCCGAATTCGTCATTTAGGTCGAGTTGCTGTCGGTTGTTCCACATGCGATCCGGTGCAAACTCGATTTCGATTGGCGCGCCGCTGATATCGATTGCCGCACGAAGCACGATTAGTGCCTGCTCGATGATCGAAGGTCCAATACCCTCACCAAGCACTACGCCGATTTTTTGAAACAACGGGACTCCGTTTGAATGCGGACTTGGAGGCGCCGAGGGTTCCGAAGGGCTCATGACCGACAATCTACCTGTCAACCCAATGCTAAGCGTTGGGGCGCTTTGGGCGGAGATCGCTCTGGCTTCTGAGGAGGAGGTCCCCGGTTCCAAGACCTGAACGCATCGCAGATTGATCACGGGTCAACGGGGCAATACCTGCTCGCCGGAGCCGCATAGGCCCAAAAAGGGGTGTGCAAAGAGCAGGCAAATATGGGCACGACACGCCCGGGATGTAAGAAGTCTCGTCAAAACATAGCTCTGACCCGCGTTTGATGGTGCGCCCGGAGGGATTTGAACCCCCGGCCTATTGATCCGTAGTCAATTGCTCTATCCGCTGAGCTACGGGCGCATGCGACCTGTTGACTATACCAGCGACGGCGGGCGGCCAACGCGGCGGCGCTACCCCCAGGTGCCGTCCGGCGACTTGACCACTGGCACTACCTTGTACGACCAGTGGCCGCCGTTCGCGTAGTGGCCCGATGCCCACGACGACGCCCAGATGGCCGACTCGATGACATCCGTCGGTGCCGAGGATGCGAACGCCGCAACGATGCCGCTGTATCCGCCGTTCTTGAGCAGCGCCTCGGCAGCGTTCTGCGCCGCGATCACGAGGCTGTCGTAGCTGCCGGTACCGCCCCCGCCGCCTGAGCCCCAGCCGTTGTTCAGTGGGTTGTTGCGGTTCCACCAGTCGTCCGCACCGTTCTCCTGGCGCATCCACCGAGTGAAGACCGTCACGTTCGCGTCCGTCATGGGCAAGCCAGCCGACAGCAGCACGAGCTTTGCCCAGTCATAGTTTGTACCGCCCGCGGCAAGCGTCGCGATACCGGGCGTAGCGGCGTAGGTGTCACGAGGAACGGCCGTGGACGCCACGGCCGCGGACACCTTTATTGACTGAGCATTCGCGTGGACGTACCCCTGCAGCAACTGCGCCTGCGTCGGGTAGGGCGGCGGCGCGAAGGCGGGCACCACCGCGAGGAAGAAGGCGGTGACCGCAGCTCCGGCAACCAGGCGCCCGCGGGCATAGGCAGGCCCGAAGGCAAGACGGAGTCCTCCGGCAGCGCGGAGGGGGAGCGAAGAGATGAAGGTCATAAGTCGTCAGCCGAACTGGGAGAACGGCCGGAATACTCGTTCTCTTTCTTTCGCAAGGGTACCAGTGGACGGAGAGCGATCTCAGGAAGCGCTCAGCTTTGTCACGAAATGGTCAACATAACGGATTCGGGTTGCGCGCCCCAAGCGCCCGCCGGTACCGTTATGTCAACGCCAAAATCGAAAGGAGGCCGGACATGAATGCATTCGCACCACAGGGAATCTCCCTCACCGCCGGCATCCTCGGCGCACACACCGCCTGACCGGGCTGCGGATTCCGCCACCCGCGAAGTCTTCGGAGACCGCGGCAGTGACGCTCTCTAAACCCTGACGGAGTGCACGACTCCCGTCATCCCTCCGCCGCGACCAGCGGCGACCCCGGATAGGCCGCGCAACCGAGAGGGTGCGCGAACAAGCTGTGAGGAACCATAGCCATGAACAACGTCATCACGAGAGCGCCCGCTCGCCACGATCATCCGCCCCATACGGTCGCGCACGAGATTCGTCGCGTGGGCCTGCTGGATCGAGCCGCCCTGCACATGGGTATCGCGCTCATCACGTGGGGTCGGCGCTCGCTGTCTATCGACACCCGCGAGAGGCGCGCCAACCGAGTCGAGCAGCACCTGGCGCTGTTGGCCCGCGAGCGCGACTACGAGCGCACCGCAAGGCTGCTGCTCCCCATCAGGTGAACGGATGATCGCATCAGAATCGCCGCCGGAGGTCGCCCTCCGGCGGCGACCCGTTCGGGTTTGCCCCCCACGCGCAGTATCCTGTCCAGCATGACCTACCAGCCGGACGCAGTGACACCACCACCCGAGAACGTACCCCGCGGTACCCTTTTCGCCCTCGTGGTGCTTCCCCTGGGGATCATCGCGTGGGTAATCTTGTGGTCGGTCGGTTTCATCGCCTCGATCGTCGCTTTTGGAGTTGCATACGGCGCCGCGCGGCTGTACACGATCGGTTCTGGCGGTCGGATCGGCCGCGGTGGCGCAATCCGGGTCGCCGTCATCACCATCGCCACTCTCGCCCTCGCGATCTTCGCCGGACTCGTGTGGGGCGTCATCAGGCAGTACATGGAGGTCACGCAGAGCAACTTCGTTGATGCGCTCTTCTCGCCGGTTTTCTGGCGCGCGTTCAATGGGGTCTACACACAGCCGGGAGCAATCAGCTCCATCCTTCCCTCACTGCTGATCTCGGTGGGATTCGCCGCACTGGGCTGCTTCCGCGTCATCCGAAATGCGTTCAGGGCCACCTCCGCCGCTCCCGCAACCGCACCGCCAATGGTGAGCCCGTACGCTCCAATCACGCCGCCACCATATGCGCCGCCTACGGAGGCCCAGCTCAACCCACCCTCAACGGGAACCTTCGTCGGCGAGGCACCGGAAGAACCGAAACCGGGATCCTGAGCGGGGCGAGCCCCGCGGTGTGACTGTGGCGATCCGTCGGATGGGCATTAGCGAAGCCAGAGAGATCGCCGTCCGCGCCGCGGGCCGTGATGCCAACGCGGCGTTCGCACGCATCATCCTGCCTCGAAGTGGTTAGGGTTTAAGCGGGATAAATCAGCTGCGCACGTCATTGGAGACCGCCATGCAGATCGAAGGCACCACAGCCCTCATTACCGGGGCCGCCTCGGGGTTGGGAGCTGCGACCGCCGAATTGCTCGGCTCACGGGGCGCGATGGTGGTGGGCCTTGATCTACCCGCCGCACTAGAGAAAGTCTCGGCCTCTGACCGCATTCGGTACATCGCAGCTGACGTGACCGCCGAGACGGAGGTGAGTTCCGCACTGGCGAGCATCGGCAGCGACACCGCACCGCTTCGGATCGTGGTCAATTGCGCCGGAATCGGGCTCGGGCGTCGCATCCTCTCGTCGAAGGGCGTGCATGAACTGGACGTGTTCCAGCGAATCGTCTCAATCAATCTGATTGGCACCTTCAACGTGTTGCGCCTCGCGGCGGCCGTGATCGCCGAGCAGTCGCCCGTTGATTCCGACGGCCAGCGCGGGGTGATCATCAACACAGCGTCGGTCGCCGCCTTCGACGGCCAGATCGGACAAGTGGCCTACTCGGCCTCAAAGGGCGGTGTGGTGGGGATGACCCTGCCAGCAGCACGTGACCTCGCTCGTTCGGGCATCCGGGTGAACACCATCGCCCCCGGCATCGTCGACACGCCGCTTCTCGCGGCCCTTGGCCCCGACGTCAACGCCTCGCTGGCCGCGAGCGTGCCATTCCCGCGCCGGCTCGCGAGGCCGGCTGAATACGCACAGCTCGTTGCCATGGTGATCGAACACGACTACCTGAATGCCGAGACCATACGCATGGATGGCGCGCTGAGGATGGCGCCACAGTGAACGCCGCGGCGTCTTTTGAGGGGACGTCTGCCCGACAGACGGTTCTCATCGCGGGTGCACGCACGCCGATCGGAAAGCTGCTCGGCGGCCTGTCGAGCCTGGCCAGCACAGAGCTCGGCGGAATCGCCATTCGCGGCGCACTCGAGAAGTCGGGCATCGCACCCGAGCGCATCGAGTACGTGATCATGGGCCAGGTGCTCACGGCTGGCGTCGGTCAAATGCCCGCGCGGCAGGCTGCCGTTCATGCCGGAATCGGCATGAACGTTCCCGCCCTGTCGATCAACAAGGTATGCCTGTCAGGCGTGCAGGCGGTAATCCTCGCCGACCAGTTCATCCGCACGGGTGTTTTCGGCACGATCGTCGCTGGGGGGCAGGAGTCGATGAGTATGGCGCCGCACCTGCTGATGTCTTCCCGCACCGGTGTGAAATTCGGGCCGGTCGAGTTGCTCGACCACATGGAGTACGACGGCCTCTACGATGCGTTCACCGACCAAGCCATGGGCTCGCTCACCGAAGACCAGAACGCGATCTATCCAGTGTCCCGTGAAGCCTCCGACGTATTTGCTGCGCGATCGCATGAATTTGCCGCGCGGGGCGAGGCCAATGGAGTGTTTGCGGACGAGATCGTGTCGGTGTCGATTGCCCAGCGGAAGGGTGACCCGATCGTCGTCTCGCGCGACGAGAACGTGCGGCGAGACACGAGCATCGAGTTGCTGGCGCGTCTCACGCCGGCATTCCGCGAAGGCGGCTCGATCACCGCGGGCAACGCATCCTCGATCTCCGACGGCGCGTGCGCGATGGTGCTGATGGATCGTGAAACCGCCGACGCGGAGGGCATCCCGTGGCTGGCGATCATCGGTTCCTCGGGAATGGTGGCGGGCCCCGATTCGGGGTTGCAGCTTCAA
>JAYSPT010000175.1:0-1696 GCA_043721995.1 Salinibacterium sp.
CGCGCTCTCACGCGGCCGCTTGCGCAAGTCCGGCGTGGCGCTCGGCCTCGTGCTCCTGCTCGCAGGTGGCGGTGCGGGGCTCGCGCTCGCTGCCCCGGCGTCGTCGGCATCGGCTGATGACTGCACTCCTCGCGACTACTCGATCTCAGCAACGATCGACCCAAAGACAGCAAATTCTGGCACGACTGTGACAATCACGTTCCGCCTCACCAACGTCGTCGATCGGGACGGCAGCAGCCCAATTGTCGTGACGATCCCGAAGAGCACCTACATCGACCCGCTCCCAATCAACCCGCCAGGCCCGAACTGGACGCTCGACGCGGTCTCTGACCCACTGAACTACCTGTTTAGCTATAATGGCCCGTTGCCAAAAGGAACGATATCGGGGGACGCGACTTACACCTTCACACCGGTGAACTACACCGACCAGACTGTGACCCTTCCCATTCCCGTCACAATTGTGACCGGTTCGGGTGGCGACACTCAGACCGCAAACAACTCGGTCACGCTTGATCTGGTCATTTTCGGCAACGGCGGTTAGCGAGTTAACGGTCCAACGGGTGTCCGGCCGGAAGGCCGGGCACCCATTTTTCGTTAGACGGTCTTGTTGGGCAAGGCACCCCCACCGATGACACCGCCCATGAACTACTGCCCGACGCTGAACCTCCAGCGGAACTGCATCGGCGCCGAGTACAGGCGGTACTTCTCAAGCACACCCGGTCCACACGCGGCCGAACCGACACCGGTCTGGGCGTGGTCGAGTACCACGTGCGTGCGGCTGTCGGTTCGGAGGTCCTGAAGGTGAGTTGCTGCGGCGACCGCTTCGGTTGAGTACGGCCGGATCGTCGCGGCGAAGTTGTCGCCCGACACAATGAGGCTCTGCGCGCCACTCGCGAGACTAAGCGAGCGGATGTCACGGCGTGCGCCCGACTCCTGTGGCCGCACGTGCGGCACCTGCAGCTCGGCGACGGTAGCTCGGTGCCAGCCCAGCCGGTTGCCCTGGCCCGTGTCTGGGTAGCCCTGGCCCGGTCCGAGACCGAACCAGTCGACATTGGTGAATTCGCCCGGAAGCGAAAACGAGAGGCCCACCCGCGCCCATGGCTGCGGGGTATCGAGCAGCGGCGTGATGGTTGCGACGAGTTCCGTTGCAGCATCCAGAGCGCACCATTCGAGGCGCACCTCCACAAGCTGGTCGCGGCCCGCGCCACCGACGCGCGTGGTCACAACCGAGCGCCCGGCCTCGTGCTCGACCGAAACGACGCGAACAATCACGTGGTCCAGGCCAAGCCTTTTCCAGACACTCGTCATTGTCGGCTGCGGGTCCTCGCCGCGCCCGATGCCATTGTCGTTGTCCGTGGGAGCGCGCCACAGTTCGAGACGGAAGTCGCGCACCTCAAGTCCGCCAATGGCAACGAGGGCACCGGTGACGGGATCGAGCGAGACGATTCCTGCGCCGGGCGCCACCGTAGGTAGCGGCAGTGGGTCACCTTCAAACTGTCCGAACGCCACCTCGTGTCCGGCCGGCGCCCATGCCGTGTCTGCTGCGAGCCTCGCACTGACGGTCAGAACTGCGCCCGAGGGAACTGCCGGCAGAGCAACGGTTGCAGTGCCGTGCGCTGGGATCACGGGTACGTCGAGCGTGCCGCGACCGAGTTCGCCGGCATTGGATCCGCCTGCGGATGCGATCACCCAGTCG
>JAYSPT010000176.1:0-22063 GCA_043721995.1 Salinibacterium sp.
CGCTCCACTTCGCGGATGATTCCGGGCAACACGCGCTTCATGTACGGTGCCCAGAACAGCGAGACGATCAATCCGATAATCCAGCCCGCCCGGGGCAGCGGGAAAAACGTGTATGTCCAGCGGATGCGAGTACCGCCGGCAACGCGCTCGAATCGCCATTCCGCCCGTGCGCCTTTCACGAGCTTGCCGAAGATCTTCTGGAAGTCGGATAACTCGTAAGCGAATAGTTCAGGCGAATCGGTATCGGTGATGGTCTCGATCACCGAACCCCCGTCGGACAGGATCAGCCTGCGTGTGCGCCCGACCGTATCCCAGGAACCCGACTGGTCGTGTACGGCGGTGACCGCGGGCAGTGGTCCGTATTTGGGGTAGAACTTAGAAGGGTCGATCGGACCGGAGATCTCGTAGGCCTGAAGAACGGTAGCTTGCGCGACCCCGTCCGCTGATGCGCTCTTGCCTGCCATGGACATCCCCCTCTCGTTGGCACCGCACTGTGCCTAATCCATTCCTAGCAGGTATCGCCAGCGATGGGATCTCAGCTGGCCGGAATCTAGCCGACGTGCCAGTCGGACGGCCCGTCAGAGCCTGCAGGGTAGCTCTCCAGCGGCACCTCGTCCTTGCGCCACGCTGCAAGGATGGGAGACACGATTCGCCAGCACTGCTCAGCGATATCGTCGCGCACCGAGAGTGTCGTGTTGCAGTCGAGCAGCTCGGCGAGAACTTCGCCATACGCGCTCATTTGGCCCTCGCCGAGATCGCTGTGCAGCGCCACGCGCTCAAGTTCGAATGGGTCACCCTGGCCATTGATCACGAGATCGAGATCGAGAGTGGCCGGTTTCATCGAGATTCGCAGGCAGGATGGCTCGGCAGCCCCGGTGAGTCCCGCGGGCAGGTGCGGAACCGGCTTGAACACGATGAGGATCTCCTGGCGCGGCTCCCCCATCGCCTTCCCCGACCGAAGGATGAAGGGCACACCCTGCCAGCGCCAGTTGTCGATCGACAGGGTGACTTCCGCGAGGGTCTCGGTCTTGCCCGCGGGATTGACGCCCACCTCATCGGCGTAGGACGGCATCATTCGGCCGTCGACTTCGCCCGCGATGTAGCGCGCGCGCTTGCTCGACTTACCGTTGCGCTTCCACGAGTGGGTGGCCCGCAGCACCTGTGCCATCGCCCCGCGCAGGTCGTCGGCATCCAGGCTCGCCGGGGGCTCCATTGCCGTGAGCGCCAGAACCAGCAGCAGGTGGCTCTGGATCATGTCCACGAGTGCGCCGGCCCTGTCGTAGTAGCCGGCCCTGCCCTCAAGCCCGAGCGTCTCACCGAAGGTGATCTCGACCCGCTCGACATTCGGCGCGGAGAGGAGAGGCTCGAAGATGCGGTTCGCGAAACGCAGTCCGAGCAGGTTGAGCACCGTGGACTTGCCGAGGAAATGGTCGACCCGGAACAGCTGTTCCTCGGGCAGCATGCTCTCCAGAAGGCGGTTGAGTGCTCTCGCGCTCGCGAAATCGGTGCCGAACGGCTTCTCGAGTGCGAGCGTGATTCCGGGCGGCAGCGCGATGGTCGAGAGTGCCTTGCACGCGAGTCCTGCGACCGCCGGCGGGAGTGCGAAATACAGAGCAATGCGACCGGTGGCCTCCGAAAGCACACGCGTGAGATCGGGTGCACTCGTGGCATCCCCCTGCAGGTAGCGAGTGTGCGAGACCACGTTCTTCGCGAGGGCCGAGGGCTCCGTCGCGAACGACGCCGTCACCTTCGCGCGCCAGTCGGCATCACTCTGCGGAGCACGATCGACGCCGATTACCGAGAGTTGACGACCGCGCGACGAAGCGAGAAACGAAGCGAGGCCCGGCAGCAACAGTCGGGACGTCAGGTCTCCGCCAGCGCCGAGAATGATAAGCGTATCGATGCGATCCAGCACTCTGCCGACAGTACCCGCGCCCGGGGTCGGCGGCGAATCCCCCGGCTCCTGCAGGGCGGGAGCATAGAGTGGAAAAGAAAGGACGTGAGATGAAAACCGATCCGTTGGACTCGCTGTGATTCCCGTCGTGCCCGGCCCGGGGCAGGAGTCGGTGTGGCAGTATCCGCGGCCGCCGAGGATCGAGCCGTCAAATTCCCGAGTCGTTGTGCGTCTCGGCGGCAGGGTGATTGGCGATACGACGGATTCGGTGCGAGTGCTGGAGACGAGTCATCCACCGGTCTACTACCTTCCCCGTGAGGCATTTCCCGCGGGCACGCTCGTGCCCGCTGAGGGCTCGAGCTACTGCGAGTACAAGGGCGCCGCGAAATACCTCACGGTGACGACACCGGATGCGACGGCAGAACGCGCCGCCTGGTACTACCCCACTCCGTCCCCCGGGTACGAACAACTCGTCGACCGCGTAGCCCTCTATCCCGGGCTCATGGACTCCTGCGAGGTGGACGGTGAAACCGTGCTTCCCCAGGCGGGCGGTTTCTATGGCGGCTGGATCACCTCGAAGGTCGTCGGACCATTCAAGGGCGAGCCGGGCACAACGGGCTGGTAGTACCGAGCGTCGATTCGGGAGTAGTGCGGAGGCCGTGGCGGCACAGTCGGTGCTCCGGGGTGAGTCGGTGCTCCGGGATAAGTCGGCGTGATTGCGAAATAGGCTGTAATCATGACAAACACGGCATCCGTCTCGCGCGGTGGGCGCGTTTTTCGTCTATTCGGGCGCACCGCGATCGCTGTCCTGGCGGTGCTCGTGCTTCTGGTCGTCGGCTTCCTGGTGTACGCGAACATGGTCATGCGCGGCGAACGACAGGCGGCGATTGAGGTGTGGACGAATCCCGCAATTCAGGTCGTATCTACTGACCACTCGATCATCATGTCGCCAACATCCCCCGGCCCTGATGCTGGAACCGGACTTGTCTTCATCCCGGGCGCCAAGGTTGACCCGTACGGATACATGTTCAAACTGTCCGGCATTGTGGAGTCACAGGGTGTGACCGTTGTAATCACAAAACCGACCCTGAACCTTGCCTTCTTCGACTTCCGGCCTATCTCCACCTTCACGGATGATGCCCCGGCGGTGAGCCGCTGGTTCGTCGGCGGGCATTCTCTCGGCGGAGTCCGCGCGTGCCAGCTGGCTGATCCCGCCGTCACTCGCGATCCAAAAATCGCTGGACTCGTGCTCTTCGGCAGTTTCTGCGCGAACGACCTCTCGGCCACTTCTCTGCGGGTGCTGTCGATCTCGGGCAGCGCTGACGGACTGTCGACACCCGACAAAATCCTGGCGGCAGCGCCGCTTTTGCCCGGCACCACCGTGTTCACTCAGGTAAAGGGAGCCAATCACGCGAGCTTCGGCAACTACGGCATTCAACCGGGCGATGGCACGTCAAGCATCTCCAGCGCGGACGCGCGCTCCGCAATTACCCGGGCGCTAACAAAGTTGTTCGGTTAATACCCCCCGTAGTGTCGCCAGCGGACGAGGGCAACTTTTCGGTAGCGTTTCACTATGAGTTTCGGGGGGGAAGAGAGCGACGACTCAACGCAACCGGAATTGGACCGATTGCTCGATTCGGCCCTCGCACTCGCGCGCCAACGCCTGGCTGCGGCAAGTGACTTCGAGCCGTTCGCGATTTTTGCGGATAGCAATTCCCGGGTGATGGCGATGGACTGGGATACTGCGCCGCTCGGCAAACATCCCGAAATCCAAAAGATTCTGGGCGCAGCCGTCGTGGCCCTCCGCCACGTTCGTGACGATGCGCGGTGCACTGCGCTGATCGTCAACACGCATCTCAGCAAAGAGAAGACCGATGCCCTTGAGGTTCGGTTGGAGCACTGCCAAGGCACGTCAGTCGTCGTATTCCTGCCCTACAAGCGCGCAAAGTTTGGCAATCACGTCGACTTCGGGGACCTGAAGGTATACAACGGCAAGCAGACGGTCTGGGCCTGAACCCCCGCGCACGCTCGCTCCGGCGACCCGTGCGAAAATAAGGGAATGACTGCTGAATCGATTATCGCGTCGTGGCAGTTCGTTGCCGTCATCGCAGGGCTGCTGATCGCGCTCGGAATCTCGGCGTTCCTGGTGCTGTGTATCGTCGGCGTGGCGCTGTGGGGCGCGCGGGCCGGACAGGGTGACACGCCGCCATCTGCAACGGAACCCGACTGGTTCGAGTCGCTGTCATGACGGTACCTGCCCGGGTATTCGTTCCACACCGTTCTCGGGAGCCTTGTCTCCCCGAAATGACTCGCGAGTAGCGTTGGCGCTATGACATTTCACGTACCCACAGTTGACATCACAGCGTGGGTGCGAAACGGATCACCCGCAGCGAAAGCATCCGTCGCCTCGGCAGTGGATGTCGCCTGTCGCGAAGTCGGATTTATGCAGGTTCTCGGGCACGGTTGCCCGGCCTCTGTGATTGACGGTCTCGCGGGCGCTATGGACGACTTCTTCGCGCTGGATCTCGAAGAGAAGAAGCAGAGCGTGACGCGCAAGGGCGTCAACCGCGGATATACCCCACCGAAGGGCGAGAGCCTGTCGCTCTCACTCGGCGTGGAGTCGGCGACCCGCATGAATGACTTCTTTGAGGCGTTCAACGTGGGCTCGGTGGCATCCGATTTTCCGACGCTGGGGCTCGAAGCCCAGGACGACTACGCCGAGAATATCTGGCCAGTCGGAATTCCGAACTTTCGCCTGCGGGTTGAGCGATATTTTGCCGAGGCGAGGCGCGTTGCGAACACGATGACCGACATCTTCGCGAAAGCTCTCGGAGTCGAACAAAACTTCTTCGACGAATTCACGGATCACTCGATCGATGTGCTGCGCATGAACAACTACGCGCTGCCGCCCGGCACTGTGGATCTCGACGGCGACCTGATCGGCATGAGTGAGCACACCGATTTTGGAATCGTCACCGTCCTTTGGGCCGACCAGGTGCAGGGCCTGCAGGTGCTCGGCGCCGACGGCTCGTGGAACGATGTCAGTCCGGCGGATGACGCACTTCTGATCAACCTCGGCGACCTCACTGCGCGGTGGACGAACGAACGCTGGCAGTCGACACTGCACCGCGTGAAACCGCCCATCGTGGATGGCACCATCGCGCGACGACGCTCGGCCGCGTACTTCCACGACGGCAACTCGGATGCGGTGATCTCGGCGATCCCCTCGTGCGTGCCTGATGGGGCCGAGCCGCTGTATCCGCCGATCACCGTAACCGGGCACATTGCCGCAAAGCTCGCGGGATCCCGGGCGGGCCAGCTCAATACAGCCGCCGAGCGTGAAGCCACGCGGGTATTGAACGCGCGCTGAACGCCGGCCGAGTGGCGGCAGAGCGACGGCAGAGCGACGGCTGGATGGCGGCAGAGCGACGGCTGGATGATACGTGCCGCCGACCCGTACGGCACGGCCGAGTGGCGTCACCACGAAAATCTGCGGGGGCGGGATGTTTACGGCGCACTGACAGAGCTAGCCTGAAGGATGCCTGCAGAACCTGACGCCTACCGCAAATCTCTTGAGCGCGCCGCAGCCCTCGCTTCTGCGTGGTTGGAATCGATGACAACACGGCCAGTGGCCTTCAGCGCATCGGCCGACCAGTTGCAGTTCGGCGGTGCGTTGCCGGATGGGCCCACCGACGCTGCCGATGTGATCGACGAACTCGCAGCCTTCGCCGAGCCCGGGCTTATGGCGATGCCTTCCGGACGATTCTTCGGATGGGTAATCGGCGGCACGCTGCCCGCAGCGCTCGGAGCCGACTGGCTCGTCAGCGCCTGGGACCAGAACGCCGCGATGCGGTACGCAACACCGGCGACCGCTGCTGCCGAGGAGACTGCGGGTAACTGGCTGCTCGAACTGCTGGGCTTGCCCGAAGGATCGGATGTCGGATTCACAACCGGCGCGACAATGGCGAGCTTCGCCGGGCTGGCGGCGGGTCGCGGTCATGTGCTGAGTGAAAAAGGGTGGGACATGAACTCCGACGGGTTGTCCGGAGCGCCGCGGATTACCGTTCTGGCTGGGACCGAACGGCACACGGCAGTGGATCTTGCGCTGAGATACCTCGGGCTTGGCCTGCCGACACTGGTTGGGGCGGATGAGCAGGGGCGAATCATCCCGAGCGAACTCAAGAAGGCACTTGAAAACGTCAGTGGGCCGGTGATCGTCTGCCTGCAAGCGGGCAATCTGCACTCGGGCGCGTTCGACCCGATGCGCGAGTCAATCCAGATCGCACACGAGCACGGCGCGTGGGTGCACGTCGACGGCGCGTTCGGCCTGTGGGCGGCGGTCAGCCCGCAGTTTGCTGAGCTCGTCGCCGGGATTGCGGCTGCCGATTCGTGGGCGACCGACGCCCACAAGACGCTCAACGTGCCCTACGACTGCGGCGTCGTGATCGTGAAGCGCCCGGAAACGCTACGGGCCGCATTCGGCACTCAGACGGCCTACCTGATCAGGGATGGGGCCGGCCCAGGCGACCCGTTCGAGAAAGTTCCAGAGTTCTCGCGTCGCGCACGCGGGGTGCCGGTCTGGGCCGCGCTCAAGTCGCTCGGGCGCTCCGGGACCGTCGCGCTGGTCGAACGTCTGGCTGCGCACGCACGCACGCTCGCGACCGGGCTGGCGGAACTGCCCGGTGTCGAAATACTCAACGATGTCGTCTTCACCCAGGTGTCGCTGTCCTTCGGCAGCGACGAGCGCACCAAAGAGGTCACTCGTCATCTGATAGAAGACGGCTTCGTGTGGATGTCGGGCTCGCACTGGCGGGGTCGTGACATCCTGCGCATCTCGGTCAGCAACTGGTCGACGGACGACGCCGACATCGCAGATGCTATCCAGGCCGTGCGCCGCGCGATGGCCTAGAGGCGGGCAACCGCCGCCGGGCTCAGCACGAAGTCCCGATGCATCGCGGTCTGCGCGAGCGCGGACATCACCATGAAGCCCTTGAGGTTCTCCCAGCCCGCCGTCCAGGTGAGGCGTGCCGCGATGTCCCACACGCTCGGGTCGCCGCCCTCAGCGAGCACAGCCGCAACCTCTCGTGCGCGTCGCAGGTGATGCCCGGCAGTTTTTTCGGCGCGCGCGGCAAGACCGGTGAAGCGGTAACCGTGGCCGGGCAGTACCTCATAGTCGGGATAGGTGGAGATTGCGTCGAGCGAATCGAGATAGTCGGCGATCGGGTTCGTCTCACTGACATTTCCGAGGCCGAGGCCCGGATACATCGTCGGCAGCAAGTGGTCGCCGGTGTACATCAGGTGACGATCATCGTCGCGCAGGCTGAGGTGACCGGATGTGTGGCCTGGCGTCCACATCGCCGTGAGGTCGAACCCGGGAATATCGAGGTGTTGCCCATCGATCACAGTGAGATCAGCGTGTGTCGTGTTGGGCTCGGGAGCAACGTTGGTGAAATTCTCCAGGCCGAAGCGGGCATCCACGGGAACGCCCCAGTGGTCGAGGCGACGGTTCACCGAATCGGCGGTCCACGCGCGTGCAGCACCCGCGGCGAGAGCCGACTGCTCGACCTCGTGCAGGATGATTCGCGCACCGGTCTCGCGACGAAGCCGCTCCGCCATTCCCAGGTGATCGGGATGCAGGTGCGTCACGATCAGGCTCTCAACCGTCCCCGGCGATGCCAATTCGTTGAGAGCAGCGGTGAACGCGTCCCAGTTCTCGTCGGAGTCCCACCCAGCGTCGACCGCATGGATTCCGCCAGCGGAATCGCGCAAAAGGTAGGTAAGCGAGAACGGGATGTGCCCACCCGGCATGCCCAGGCCCAGCGCCCAGACATCGTCGCGTACCTGTTCGAGCGGCGGCACCGATTGCTCACTCCACGCACGCTCCTGCGCGGCACTCGTCGACTTCATCCCTTCGAGGTTATCCCTGCGGAGGGGGAACTCCGTCCCCGCACAGCGGGCGATGATCGCCAAGAGCTGACCGCGCTGTTGTCCGAACCCGTTCGATAGTTGTTGCGCTGACCGTCAAGGCGGTTAGGTTGGCCACTGAACTCGAGCGCCCCCAGTCCGTGTCGGTGCTCGAGGGACTCCATCCCGGACGTTCCCGGCCGCGATCGGCGAGGCAACGACTTCGAGGTCGGACTCGCCAGGGCCGGACAAGGGAGTGCGAGAAGTTCCCGGCATCCGACCTCAGCTTGTGTCGCGCCGCAGCCCTCACCTCAGATAGCAGTTGACGATCAGATCACCTCGGATCGCGCCAAGTTCATCTAAAATCCGATCGATGAGCCGACGCGGCACCCTGCCCGATACCTCTGGCGCGACGATATCGTGGGGTCCGATCGGCAACAGCTTGCCGGTGCGGACGCGGATCACCTCCCAGCCGGTTGCGCGCAGCAGAGCATCTTTTCGTGGGTCGACCTTCTCGCGTTGGCCAACGTGCTCGAGGCCGTCGCGACCGATGCTGTCATACTCGATCGCCACCCTGAGGTCGGGCATGATGATGTCGGGCCAGACCTCGAGATGGTTGAAAAAGGGCTGCCGCACTCTCACGGCTGTGAACCCCGGTTCGAACTCGAGTCGGATCGCCAGCGCCTGCCGCAAGAATTCCTCTGCCGCCGAGGCGGGCTTCGGTGCGCACTCGCTCACGAATGCCTCTCCCGGCCGCACGTCGGGCGTGCGATCGCACAGGAGGGTGGGCTTCTGACTCGAGCTGCTGCCACCGCCCGCTCCTGTCGCGCACTCCGGGCACCAGGTGGAACGCCGCCGCGATCGCCCCGGTTTTTGCCGCTGCTCCCACGGCGTGGCGACGAAACGATGTCCGAATTCGCACTGCCACAGCAGGTAGACGTCAGCCGCCGGCGGCACCTGTGTGAGCGTGATGCCATTGTTGAGGTCAGGATGAAACTGCCGCACCAACACCGGATACCGCTGCCAGTCATCCCGAAACTGGCCCACCGCGTAAGGCATCGGCGCACCCTTTGATCGCTGTCGCCGCGCCCACCAGGCCTCAACATGCTCTGGCATGGCGCCCACTGTACGAGGTACCACCGACGGCGCCGCAAAGAGCAGCACTTCGGTCTAGTCTGAAAAACGTGCAACGCCGCAGACCCAAGGGCAGACGACTGTGAACTCGGCCGAGTTCGTTGAGGTCGACGGCCGCAAAACCCGGTATCGAGCGGGCGGAACCGGCACGCCGATGCTGCTCATCCACGGAATCGCGCGGAGCCTCGAAGACTGGGATGAGGTGTTCGACACCCTGGTCCTCGACCATACGGTCTATGCGATCGACCTCGCCGGATATGGCCACTCCGACCCGGTGCAACACGCGACGCTGCCTGCACTCGCGCGGGCAGCGATCGAGTTCCTCGACGCGGTGGGCGTGACTGAACCCGTCGTGATTGCGGGCAACTCGCTGGGCGGCGCCGTCGCACAGCAGGTTGCAGCTTTTGCACCAGAGCGGGTCGCTGCACTCATCCTCGTCGACAGTGCAGGCTTCGGCAGAGAGGTCACTCCCGCGCTGCGCATCCTCGCGCTGCCCCTCATCGGACGGATCGCGCTGCGTCCGAGCAGGCAGCGGGCGACGCTTGCGATCGCGGGCATCCTGTACGACAAGAAGTACCGCACCGAGGAGCGAATCACGCACGCGTATGCTCTCTCGCAGCGGCCCGGCGGCGCGACCGTGATGTTGCAGACCGCGAGATCCATGGGCAACTGGCGTGGGATCAGGCCCGAATGGCGGGAGGAGTTACTCGCAAAGGTCGCCGCGCTGCACCTGCCCGTGCTGCTCGTCTGGGGCGAGAAGGACAACATTCTTCCGGCCCACCACCTCAAGGCGGCCAGGGAGGCGTACCCGCACGCACACGTTCACCTCTTTCCCAAAACCGGGCACATGCCACAGATCGAAAGGGCAGACGAGTTCACGGCACTGGTCGAAGCATTTCTGGGTGAATCGATCTCGTGACCCACTACGACATCGCGATCCTGGGGGCAGGCTTCTCCGGACTCGGCATGGCTGTTCAGCTTCGCAGGAATGGCATCGAAGATTTTGTGGTTCTTGAGCGCGCGACCGAAGTCGGTGGAACGTGGCGCGACAACACCTATCCGGGTGCTGCCTGCGACGTGCGAACCGACCTGTATTCGTTCTCCTTCGCGCCGAACCCAGACTGGACCCGGAGCTATGGCACGCAGCCCGAGATCCTCAAGTACCTTAAAGACACTGCACGGGACGAGGGGCTGTATCCGCACATCCGGTTTTCGACCGAGCTGACCGGTGCGAGCTGGGATGACGCGGCCTCCCTCTGGCGGATCACCACTTCCACGCCGGACCGCAGCGACGACGACCTCACCGCTCGGGTGCTGATCTCCGGTCACGGTCCGCTCATCGAACCGGTCTGGCCCGACATCGCGGGGCTCGACACCTTCACCGGTACACGGTTCCACTCGGCGCGCTGGAACCACGATGCTGACCTGACGGGCAAGCGAATCGCGGTGATCGGCACCGGCGCATCCGCGATTCAGTTCGTGCCGGAACTTGCGAAGGTGGCCGGGCAATTGAGCGTGTTCCAGCGAACGCCGGCATGGCTGCTCCCTCGGGACGATCGGCCGACCAGTGAGCGACGGCGATGGCTGTTTCGCCGCTTCCCGCTCCTGCAGCGCGGCTCGCGGCGACGGATCTTCGAGTCCGCCGAGCTGCGCTTTGGAGCGTTCCGGATCAAACCGGTGGGCCGAGCGGCGGAAGCGCTGTCGAGGCGGTTCATGAAGAGCCAGATCGCCGACCCGGAATTGCGCGACAAACTCACGCCCGATTACCGGATCGGATGCAAACGTATCCTGATCTCAAGTTCTTTCTATCCCGCGTTCGCCAAACCAAACGTGTCACTCGAAACCTCGCCGATCACCTCGGTGGAGGGGGACGAGATCGTGACCGCCGACGGTCGACGCCAAGCCTTCGACGTGCTTATCGCGGGCACCGGGTTCAACGCGACTCAGCCCCCCGTTGCGCGGCTCATCACGGGGCGTGACGGCGTTCAGCTGAGCGCAAACTGGACCCCGCACATGCATGCGCTGCGCGGTACGACCGTGGCGGGATTCCCAAACTTCTTCCTGCTGGTCGGCCCGAACACGGCGCTCGGGCACAACAGCATCGTGTACATCATCGAAGCACAGCTGGACTACGTGCTCCAGGCGCTGCGTGCGGCCAAGGGTGGGGTGATCGAACCGAGGCGCGACGCGCAGGATGCGTACAACGCCGAGGTGCAGTCCGACCTCAGCAATTCCGTGTGGGTGAGCGGCGGATGTCGCAGCTACTACCTCGACGCAACGGGTCGCAACACGACACTGTGGCCGCACCTCGCCTCCGGGTTCCGTCGCGAGGTGCGGCGCTTGGATCCAAACGAGTATGTGATCACCCAGGCGCGCTCGCCGCACCCGACGGCGGAGATCTGAGTCCCCTGTGGCGGGTCAAGGGCTCCCGCGACGGCAGGTCGTGGAAATCGCCCCTGTTGCGGCTATGGAGCGGTAACTGGACCGACCTGTAGGAGGCCAATACTCGGGTTGGAGCAGGCCGGGGTTGGGTCGATTCTCACGTATCCCAGCTCGGAAGCGTCGTCCGTGGCTTCGTGGTCGAGAGGCTGTGACACGAGAAAGGCGATCGAGTTCACGATCGTGCATCCGTCGACGAAGCCGGCCTGCGTGATTGTGAGAGCAGCCTTCAACGAGCCGGCCGGCTGAAGAATGACCAGACTCGGGCTCACCGACGTGTCCTTGGTTGCGGCCGCACCCATCTTGTCCCTGAAAAGCGGGTTGTTGAACCACACTTGCGGGTAGCCGTTCATACTGCATGCCGTACCCAGTCGATTGTTGAAAATAAGGATGCCGTGTTCATGCCCTGCGGTGTTATCGACGGTGGCGTAGGTCGTGGTGAAGCTGTCTGTCATGCATGCCGGGCCGGCGAAAGGGGGCGGTGGTGCTGTCGTGGCGCTCGGCGACGGCGAACTGGTCTGCGTCGGAGTCGCGCTCTGCGCCGAACCGCTGGACGTGCCACTCGCCGGGGAACCCGGCGAGCCGCACCCTGCGAGCGCCAAGGTAACAGCACTGGCGATAAGGAGAACGTGAGCGTAACCCATGATCGCTCAACATAGCACCGGATGCCCGGCTTGCGCTCACTTTTCAGTGAGGCACCCGTGCCCTACCGCCTTATTGCACAATATTGTCGGGACTCGACTTTAAACGCAGTCCATCCGCATATCCTCGCTCGTATTCCTCGGAGTGGGCGTTAAAAATGGCGTTCAGGCGTTTCATATTTGCAATGCCGAGGTCGTAAAGGCGGCGTAGTCGTCGTTGCCCGTAGTAAGCCTGCATCCATTGGATCTGCTCCCCTCGGCGGCGACCTTTTTCGTATTCGTCGGTGCTCACTAGAACGACCTTTCTCACCCTTGCTTGCATCCGGCCTTTGGGCCGCTGTGGAGATTTCGGCCAGTGGAGTTGATGGTTTCGCTAATGCTACGGCCTCGAATTCGATCGGGGGCAACCGTCGCCGGTTCGTCGTCGAAAGTTGACGACTACTTGGTGACTTGCGCGAGCCAGTTCACGGTGGAGGTCAACGCGCCCTGCGCGTTGACCAGGTCGAGGTGGAATTGGTACTCGTGCGCAAGGGCCGGGGTCGTGTCATCCGAATAGAAAACACTGGTCACTTTCACGCCGAGGTCTGTGAGCCGCTGAGCCATCGGCTTGGACTGGCTGGCCGTCAGGGGGTCGGCATTGCCACCCGAGATCCAGGTGGCCGGAAAATCGGCCGTGACGTCATTCAGCGTCGACATCTGTTCACCGCCGGGCGTGTTCGACCAATCTTTGGTATCGAGATACGCCCACAGCGCGATGCGGAACCCCCAGCCGCCCAGACCGGGGGCATCTGGAATGCCGCTCACGTCGTAGATGCCGCAGTTGAGAATGACGCCGCGCACCTGCTGCTTCGTCAATGCGGGAACGATTCCGACCTTCGCCGCGTAAACCGGGCTCGTGATCATTGTTGCGAGCTGGCCGACAAACTGCGCACCGGCAGAGTCGCCGGCTAATACGATCCGGTTTGGATCGATTCGGTACTCAGCCGCGTGATCGATGAGAAAGCCCAGCGCCGTATTGAGTTGTGCGAGCGCGGTGGGGTAGACCGCTTCTGGTGCGATCGTGTAGTTGAGCGACACGGTCGTGTACCCGTGCGAGGCGAGGATGCGCACATAGGGGTCAATGTTGGCCTTCGTTCCCGAAACCCACGCTCCCCCGTGCACCCAGATCACCGTGGGAAGTTGCGCGATGGAACCGGAAGGCGAGAACAGGTCGAGCGAGGTGTCCATGGCCGCGGCGCCGTAGACGACGTCGAGCGTCTCGTCGATTCCGGATGTCGGCGCGTACGGGGTCATCTCAGTGGCGGTCTTCTCGCCCTCGGCAGTGAACAGCGAACGAATCAATAGGGTATTGGGCCACGGATTCGTGTAGGCCACGATCGCAACGATGAGCCCGAGCCCAAGCAGCACCAGCGGGATCCAGTGGCGCTTGCGGGTGACCCAGCGCCGGGGAGGCTGGCGGAGAGGATCGCTCATACCTAAACCCTATTATCCGGATGCCCGCAGGCGACAGGCACCCAGACAGGGGGAGACGCACTATTTGGCAGTCGACACCACGGCTCCTCCGCTACCCTGCTCACCCCAGTACCGGTGCCGCATGATCGAGCGCTCAACCAGCGTCCACAGCGTGGTCGTTGCGAGGTAGATCACAGCGGCCAGGGGCACAAACGCGGCGAAGAGAACGGTGATGAAGGGCAACCAGCTCAGGACACTGGCGAGCATCGCCGTGCTCGGGGCGGCATCCGATGCCGGCGGAAGTGTCAGCCTGACGGCCGTGCGCCGCGAGAACCAGGCGGCCACGCCGATCACCGCAAACAGCGCGATGAAAACCGGCATGCCGGGCCAGCCCGCGTGGAAGAAAGACGTACCGAGCGTGACGCCGCCGACATGCCCTGCGAGCAGCATATTCGGATGCCCATCGATACTCAGGCGAATGAATAGGGCGTACACAACCGAGATAACCGGGGCCTGCAGCAGCGTCGGCAAGAAACCCGCGAACGGCGAGACGTTCTCCGACTTATAGAGCTCCGCCGTCTTCTTCTGCAGCAGCCCGGGATTCTTTTTGTATGCGCGCTGCAGCGCCTGCAGTCGCGGGGCAAGGCGTCGGCGATGCCATTCCGCCTTCACCTGTGAGATGCCGATCGGGATGAGCGCCGAACGCACCACCATCGTCAGCACGACGACGGCGAGTGCCGCGCTGGCAGTGCCCGCGATGGGATTGAGGAGGGTTGCGATTCCCTGCACAAGCGCGTAGGCGCCATCGAGAAGCAGGGCGATTGGAGGGAAAGCGAAAATATCCACGAGGAGAGTCCTTCGAGTTGAATCGGATGGGTGGCGTGCGCCACGAAGCATCCGCTCGAATGACGGTGCGTCTACGTGGCCGACACCACTCGCGAAGGAGCTCGGGTCATCGGACGCCCCGCGGTCGACGGATGCGACGGCGCAGGTATCTCGTTGAGCGCCTGCCGGTGCGCATGAGCACGCGAGCCGACTGTGACTTCACGGGTGGCGACGACGAGGGTCGCGGCGAGCGCCGCCGCCAGCACTGCGGCCGTGACCGAGACCACCAGTACCGTGGCTGGGCTGCCACCCTGCGCCACCGCAAGCGCGACAAGCAGCACAGCCGCGAGCGCGGCAACGCGTGGCGTCAGGAAGCGCATGAACGAAACGGTACACCCGAGAATCTCCCACCCGCGAGGCCGTTCGCTCGCAGCGAAGAGGGAGCCGAGACCGAGGTGGACAGTACAGTAGCTCCATGCCCGAACTGAGCGAGAATCGCGTCGCCGTGTACATCGACTTCGACAACATCGTGATCTCGCAGTACGACAATGTGCACGGTCGAGGGCTTTTTATCAAAGAGAAAGCGCGTACCGCATCAGGCAAGACGGCCGACCGCTTGCAGGAAGCGACAGTCAATATCGGCGCCGTACTCGACTACGCATCATCGTTCGGGGCTGTCGCGATCAGCCGCGCCTACGCCGACTGGGCGGCACCGGCGAACACGCGGTACCAGAAGCAACTTGTCGACCGCGCCGTTGACCTCGTGCAACTCTTCAACACATCCGGTACCAAGAACGGCGCTGACATCCGGTTGGCAATCGATGTTGTTGAAGACCTGTTTCGCCTGCAGGATGTCACGCACGTCGTCATCGTTGCCGGTGACTCTGACTACATCCCGCTTGCACAGAGTGCTCGGCGACTCGGTCGCACGGTGATCGGGATCGGGGTCATGGGCTCGACGAGCGCCGCCTTCAAGAACGCCTGCGACGAGTTCTCGTACTACAACGACCTGCCCGGTATCGAAACAGAGGCGGAAGCGGAGACCGAGACCGAGGCGGACCCCCAACCGATGCTGACCTCAGCTCGCACGGTTCCGACGGAAGCGGCGGCTCCCGACCCCAGGAAGCAGGCTCGGAAGTTACTGATGCGCGCGCTCCAGGTGAGCCCAGGAAGTGATGATGGCTGGACCGCGGCATCCGGTCTCAAGCAGCAGATGAAGCGACTGGATGCCGGGTTCGACGAAAAGAAGATCGGCTACAAGTCGTTCACGGATTTCGTGAAGGCGCAGGGCTCACTCGTCGAACTACAGGAGGACGGCCAGGCCCGGCGGGTGCGGCTGCGCGAGCGCGCCTAGCGGGCAGTGGGTGGCTGCCGAGCGCGCCCGCGTGGTGTTCGATGCTGTGGGGTGCGGGGATGCTGCCGGTGCTGCGGGTGCCGACCGTCTAACCTGCCGCACCCCCACAACTGGCGACAAACCTGAGGTTCCCTTTGGGGAGGATGTTTAGAGAGACTGGTTAAAGAGATGGCCGGTCTTTCGAGTGACGGCCTGCGGAGTGAAGCGATGAGCGCAGCGGGGCAGTCAGCAGGATACGAAGCGCGGCGACTCCGCGCAATCGGTGATGAACATGCACGGCTCGCAGTCCAGGCCCATGAAATGGCCGAACGATGGATGATCGGTCACAATACCGAACGCCAGGTTGCCGGCAGTCTGGCCTCACTGAGTGCCGCGGGATACACCTTTCTTCACGACCGAGGATTGCCGGGCTCCAAGCACGCCAACATCGACCACGTGCTGGTCGGCCCGGGCGGGCTCTTCATCGTCGACACGAAATCCTGGGCCGAAGTCGAGATCGCGGGCGGCCGAATCTTTCGCGGGCAAGCTGACGTCACCGATGATGTGAACCGACTCGCGGATGTGGCTTACGGAGCCGAGTTAGCCCTCGCACAATATGGTCTTGCTCCCGGCGAAGTTCGCGCGGTCGTGGTACTCGCCAACAGCGCGATGGCTGCAACTGAAGTCGGGACGGTCACCGTCGTAGGAGAGAAGCACGCCGCAAAGCACATCAACTCGCGCGGAATGCGGCTCACCCCCGTGCAAGTAGACATCGTGCTGTCCGTCGCGATGCAGCACTTCCCAGTGTTAGGGCAGCCCAGTCGAGTCTTCGACGCGAGCCTCCCGAATCCACCCGTGGCCGAATCCGAGATAGAGCCACTGGTGACGGTTGATGAGGTCGCCGATGTTCTGCTCGCCGGTCTCATGGCAGCACCGATCGAAGAGTGGATGTCGTTTCTGCACCCGGATCAGGCGCGCCTCGTGTTACGTAATTTCAGCGGGCCGTCTCGCATCCGCGGCGCGGCCGGTACGGGTAAGACGGTCGTGGGATTGCACCGCGCGGCCTATCTGGCCAGGTCGACCCCCGGCACCGTGTTAGTAACGTCGTTTGTGAAAACTCTTCCGAACGTGCTGTCGAACCTCCTCATTCGTCTTGCTCCGGAAACCTCAGGGAAAGTGAAGTTCGCGGGTGTGCACGCTTTCGCACTCGCGCTTCTCAAGGAGCGCGGTATCCTTCTCAACCTGAATTCGCCCGAAGCGGAGATTGCTTTCAATTCTGCCTGGCAGAAGCACGGCCTCGGCACTGTCCTCGAAAGGGCCGATCCCAACAAGCTCTATTGGCGAGACGAGGTGAGCAAGGTCATCAAGGGCCGCGGGCTCACGACCTTCGAGCATTACGCAGGTCTCGCTCGCACCGGCCGCCGCCGTGGTCTCGGGGTCGACCAACGCCGTGCGGTGTGGCAGCTCTTCATGGCATACGAGCAGGGCTTGCGGAAGCACGGCATTCACGACTTCGATGACGTCATCCTGATGGCAGAAGCCTCGCTGAGGGCGACCCCGCTGCATGACTACAGTGCCGTGATCATTGATGAAGCGCAGGATCTGACCTGCGCAATGGTACGGATGCTGCACCTCCTCGTCGGCGACGCCGCCGACGGCCTCACCCTCATAGGTGATGGCCAACAGTCCATTTACCCCGGCGGATTCACCCTTGCGGAGGCCGGTATCTCGGTCGCGGGGCGCGGTGTCGTGATGACCACGAACTATCGGAACACGCGCGAGATCGTCGAGTTTGCCAGATCGCAGGTCGCGGGCGACGAGTTCGCGGATATAGAGGGTCTCCTGCAAGAGGGCGACCGCGTCACCGATATCCCGCGCTCCGGGTCCCGTCCCATCACAACGGTCTTCCCCTCCCGCAGTGCCCACGATCATGCGCTGGTCGAATGGATCCGCGGGCTCGACACCCCCCTGGCCGATATCGGGGTTTTGAGTCTGAACACCTACGGGGTGAGGGATTCGACCGCGGCGCTGGTGAGCGCGGGCATCCCCTTCATTAATTTGGAGGATTACACCGGAATGCCTGTTCAGGCAGTCAAGGTCGGCACTGTGAAGCGCGCAAAGGGCCTCGAGTTCAAGCAGGTCGTTCTTGCGAGAGTGCCGCCGACGCTGCTCGGAGTAGCCACCGAGGGCGATGAGGCGCGAAGCCTGCAACGCCGGGAGATGTACGTGGCGATGACCCGGGCGCGTGACGGGTTGTGGGTGGGAGGCTGCGCGTAGCAGCCTGCCCCTGGGGCGAGCGACCTTCCTTGCCAGCGAGCCGCAGGATCTCCGGCCATCGTCGGTCAGAACACCCTGCGATTCCACTCCCGACCTCAACACAAGCCTCCTTCGTTGGAGGAATCTCCTGGCGGGCACCTCACGCTCGATCTTCGTCTGGTGTTCACGAAGCGGAGTGTTGTGCGCGGCAAGGAACGAACTCACGGACTCGACTGAGGCGACGATCGCGCAGACCGCCTGCCAAATAGCACCAAAAAGGCCTAGCGTCGACGCGAAGGGTGCTGGCGCCCCTCAACGTGTCGCGTCCGGTAGGTTCATGCGCATGGTCCGGCTTCGAGAAACACAGTCTCGAAGCGCGCGGACCCGAACCGGCGCTCGCCCGGTTTCGCATCGGGCAGCCGGCGCATCCTCGATGCTCACAACCGTCGTGTTCGCGGGCATCTACCTCGCTGTTTCGGTCACCAGGGCCGTGCCGCTGTGGGTCCTGTTCATCTATGTCGGGATGAGCGTCGTCACGTTCGTCGCGTACTGGATCGATAAGCGGGCTGCGACTTCGAGAAGCTGGCGCACTCCGGAGTCCACGTTGCTTCTGCTCGGGTTTCTCGGAGGCTGGCCTGGGGCGATTTTGGCCCAGCTGGCGTTCCGTCACAAGACGTCGAAGCAGAGGTTTCGGTTGCAATTCTGGGCGAGCGTGGTGCTGAACGTTGCGGTGTTTCTGCTGTTGGCGTTCCTGGTGTTCTAACTACTCACCCTGTGCGCGCTCCAGCACCAGTTCGCGCACCCGTGCAGCATCCGCCGTGCCCTTCATGGCCTTCATGACCGCCCCGATGACGGCACCGGCAGCCTGAACCTTGCCTTCGCGGATCTTCTCCAGCACGTCGGGCTGCGCCGCAAGAGCCTCATCGATCGCGGCAAGCAGCGCTCGATCATCCGACACAACCGTCAGGCCGCGCTCCAGAACGACCTCGGCGGGCGTGCCCTCCCCCGCGATGACGCCCTCAAGCACCTGACGGGCGAGGCGGTCGGTGAGCGCACCGGTGTCGATCAGAACTACGAGCTCGGCAACACTTTTCGCCGATACCAGGGATGATGCATCCACCGAACTGGCGTTAGCAAGCCGGGCGATCTCGCCCGTCCACCACTTGCGCGCCTGGGCGGGGCTCGCGCCCGCGGACACCGTCTCCTCCACCTCGACCAGGAGGCCCGAGTTCACCACATCTTGGAACTCGAGGTCGGTGAAGCCCCACGCTTCTTTGAGACGCTTGCGTCTGAGGCTAGGCGCCTCGGGGAGCGCCGCACGCAGCTCTTCGACCAATTCGGCCGAGGGCTCAACAGGAAGAAGGTCGGGTTCTGGAAAGTATCGGTAGTCGTCGGCGTCGCTCTTCGGGCGACCGGCGGAGGTGCGACCGGTGTCTTCATGCCAGTGGCGCGTCTCCTGGATGATCGTGCCACCCGCCTGCAAAATAGCGGCCTGGCGCTGAATCTCGTAGCGGATCGCGCGCTCAACACTGCGCAGACTGTTGACGTTTTTCGTCTCGGTGCGAGTACCCAGTTTCCCGGAGCCGCGCGGGCTCAGCGAGATGTTCGCATCGCAGCGCAGGTTGCCGCGCTCCATCTTCGCTTCGGAGATTCCGAGGGAAAGGACGATGTCGCGGATTGCGGATACGTACGCTTTGGCGAGCTCTGGAGCATTCGCCTCGGAACCGGTGATCATCTTCGTGACGATCTCGACCAGCGGCACACCCGCGCGGTTGTAGTCGACGAGCGAATACTCGGCACCCTGGATGCGGCCGGTCGCGCCTCCGATGTGAGTGAGCTTGCCGGCGTCCTCTTCCATGTGGGCGCGCTCGATCTCGATGGTGAAGATTTTGCCGTTTGCCAGCTCAACCTCGACCTGGCCATCGAAAGCGATCGGCTCGTCAAACTGGCTGATCTGGTAGTTCTTTGCCAAATCCGGATAAAAGTAGTTCTTGCGGGCGAATCGACTGCTGGGGGCGATCTGGCACCCGAGAGCGAGCCCAAGGCTGATCGAATAGCGGATGGCCGTCTCATTCACCACCGGAAGCGAGCCCGGCAGTCCCAGGTCAACAGGAGTGATCGTGGTGTTCGGCTCGTAGGCGATGTTGCCGTGGGCAGCCGGGTTAGGAGCATCCGAGAACATTTTGGTCTGGGTATTCAACTCGACGTGAACCTCAAAGCCCAGCACCGGCTCGTAGAGCTCGATGGCTTTGTCGTAGTCCATGAGGGTGGGTGCGGCGGCCATGGGCTAATTCTACGGGGAGGGTGTTGGGGCGGGTTCTCAGGTCGTCATTCCTTCTGCGGCTGCGGTCTGGTCCACTCCGAAACCCGCTACCCGGTGGGGGCCTGCTCCACTCCGAAACCCGCAACCCGGTGGGGCGCTGAATCGCCCTGCTCTACTCCGAAACCCACTACCCGGTGGGGCCCTGCTCCACTCCGAAACCCACTATCCGGTGGGCCCCTGCTCCACTCCTCCACAGGCCCTCGCCCGATGAACTATCCACCACTATTGGCCCGAGTATAGAACCTTTGTTCGGGTCATGGGAGACTGTACTTATGACCTTCCCGGCCGACACATACTCCTCAATCGGAGACCTGTCGACCGATTTTGCACCGCCGTCGTGCAGCGTGTACGACGACGCCGACCTGATGGAGGCCCAGCAGGTTCTCGGTCGGATTCGTCGCCGAGTGGATGCCGCAATCGCACAGAACTCCGCTGAGATCGCTCACCGTTCACGCCGCGAGCTCGGTGACGCCGGCCTGGCGCAACGTCTTGGCTCTCGCACGGCGGAACGTCTCGTGCAACATCTGACCGGTGGCAACGCTCGCGAGGCACGTACCGCCGTCAGGGTGGGCATCATGATGACTGATGCTGCGGTCGACGGTACGGCGGTCGATGCGACTGCGGTCGATGCGACTGCCGTCGATGGTGAGGCTGCTGGCACCTCCGCGGCTCGATGGCTCGCGCCGCTCGGGGCCGCCGTCTCACGCGGGGAGCTGTCAATCGAAGCCGCGGATGTCATCCGTGCCGGACTCGGTGCACCGAACGACGACGTGAGCGCCGACGATCTCGTGCTCGCCGCTCACACACTGCTCTTCGAGGCAAGGGGCCTGAACGTTGAACAGCTGGCAGTTCGCGCTCGGGATCTGCGCGCCGAGATCGACGTCGCGCACGTTGCGGACCGCGAACGTGAACTCCGTGACAAGAGGTTTCTCCGTATTTTTCGTCAGGCCGACGGGATGACGCGCCTACGCGGTCTCCTCGACCCTGAGTCGGCGGCTGTTGTCGTTTCGATATTCGATTCCGCGACGTCACCCCGACGGGGCGGTCCGCGCTTCGTTGAAACAGGAGCGGCCGAACGGGCCGACCGAATCAGTCGCGATGAACGCACCACCGAGCAGCTAGCGCTGGACGACTTCGTGCAACTCCTTCATGCCGGCGCGACAATCGACGACACCGCCCTGGTCGGGATTGGACAGCCGGCGGTGCAGGTATTGGTCACCGAGCGTGACCTCCATGCCCGTGAAGGTCTGGGCCGCATCGCGGGACAGTCGGAACCCATCAGCATCGCCACAGTTGAACGGCAGATCTGCACGGTTGGAATCGTGCCGGTGCTCTTCGACAGCAGGGGCCAGTCCGTCAACGTTGGTCGAACACAGCGGCTCTTCAATCGGGTGCAGCGAAAAGCGCTGGCCGTCCGAGACGGTGGATGTCGCTTCCCACGCTGTGAACGCCCGGCCTCATGGACCGAGGCTCACCACATAAAGGAGTGGCAACACGGCGGACTCACCGATCTGGCCGACGGAATTTTGATGTGCAAGCACCATCACTTGCTAATGCACAACAACCGTTGGAAAGTGATCAGGCAAGGCGCGGACTACTTCGTGGTGCCACCGCCGGATCTGGATCCGCGACAAGTGCCGATACCAGCACCGAGCAAGAGCGTGATCATGCGCAGGCTGGTTCTGGCGAGTTAGGAGCGGGCAGCCCAGCGCGGGAGCTTGGTTCAACGCGAACGGGTAGCCCAGCGCGGGAGGTTGGCTCAGCGCGGGAGCTTCGCCCAGCGCGAACAGCCAGCCCAGCGCGGGAGCTTGGCCCAGCGACAGCGGGTAGCCCAGCGCGGGATCTTGGCCCAGCGACAGCGG
>JAYSPT010000177.1:0-21621 GCA_043721995.1 Salinibacterium sp.
CCGCACAAATATTTTCGCAAAAAAGCCCTGACTTTCAGGGCCTTTTTGCATTCATGGAGCGTTCAGATTGTGACTGGCAACATTTCGGCCACACTCGAGGTGGTTCTCGCCTGATCGAGCGCATGCGCGACAGGATCCAGGTCGTCATCGACAAGTCCGCACAGGTGTCGAGTGTCATTGCATCCGACCCACGGCTACAAACCGTCCAGGCATCTTCCGACCACTTCAATGCTCCACCAACCGCCAGCGTCGGATATTTCACGAACTCACAAGCCACCCGGTTACGTCTACTTTCCAGACGCAAATCGCTCAGAGAGATATCGCCTAACTTGGGGAGTATGCATGTCTATATCCCCACAGACCCGGCCGGGATCGAATTCAGCAAAGACCTCCAGGCGCATCCACGTCAGGTCGGCCGCGAGATCGCAGATCGCAGATCGCACGCCGCAGACCGCAGGTCCACGGCGCCGTGGATGACTAACCGATTTTCTGCATCAACCCGGCGAAACCCTCTATCGACGCCCTCATCGAGGAGCGGTCCTCGGGTGACGAACGCCACGCGCGTGGCATCGCTCAACTCGCAGAATACGAAGCAGCCGGCTTGATCGCCGACCGCGAGATCAACTGACCGTGCCAGAAGGCCACTCCATCCACCGCATTGCCCGCCAGTTCGACCGTCATTTCGTCGGCAAGGAGATAGCAGCCTCGTCGCCGCAGGGCCGTTTTGCCGAGGGAGCGACTGTGCTCGACGGGCACACGATGGTTAGCGCACGGGCCATCGGCAAGCAGATGTTCCTCGAGTTCGATAGCCAACTGTGGCTTCGGGTGCATCTTGGGCTTTACGGAGCCTGGGATTTTGCCGGTGACTTCACCGCGGATGCCACGGTCGTATCCGCCGGTGAACGCACGGGGCAGACCGGCCAGCGGGGCAGGCTACGTGAGTTAGACGCCACCGACGGCTATTCGCCGAGGATCGGTGCGCCGAGGCAAAGACGGTTGCGGATGTCGGAACAGGATGTGCTCAGCGACATGCCGACCATTTTTCCGCATGAGCCGGTCGGCGCTGTTCGCGTTCGACTGCTCACCCGTGACACCGTTGCCGACCTGCGCGGTCCTACCGCCTGCGAAGTGCAGACGCCCGAACAAGTGGATGCGTCGATGGCGAAGCTTGGTCCCGATCCACTGGTCGACGACCAGAGCGTCGGCGAGGAGCGTTTCGTGAGCGTCATCCGCAAGAAGCCGACCTCCATCGCTTTGTTGCTTATGGATCAGAGCGTCGTCAGCGGCATCGGAAACGTTTATCGCGCCGAATTGCTGTTTCGCGCTCGGCTTGACCCGCACACTCCGGGCAAGCTTGTGTCGGAAGAAGCCCTGCGGGCCCTCTGGCAAGACTGGTGTCGACTGCTTGTTATTGGGGTCAAGACCGGCCAGATGCTAACCAGGGACCGACTGACTCCCGCGTCGGCACGTAATTCATTCACGCGTCGGGCTGATCGCTACTGGGTCTATCACCGCGATGGACTGCCCTGCAGAATCTGCGGCACCAACATCCTGCTCGAGGAGCTTGGCGGGCGAAAGCTCTACTGGTGCCCTATCGACCAGGGCTGATCAAGAAACACAGCTCTGCCCGATGGGAGGAAATACCGTGCCAACGTTGTCCAGTCTCGACCACCGCGCCCTCGCGGTGAGCGATCTTGAGGTGAGAGTGCCTTTCCAGGAGACCCTGTGAGGTATGGAGCCCGCCGTGACAGTCGTCGAACGGGAGAAGGCGAGATACGCCCCACCGCCGGTTCGCGACTCCGAACGGAGTGAGGCGGGTCAGCGGCGCGCACTGCGGTTGATCGGTGGGGCAGGTCCGGTCGATCTGCGGGTCGACAACGGCAACATCGTGCAGAAGAACATGCCTTCCTGGTGGGCAGATACGTGCCGGAGAAGGCATCCTCAGTAACTGGCGCAAGCTTGCTTCCGAGGTCAGCGCTGCATGAATTCCTAAACGGCGCCGAGTGCAAGGATCAGAAGATGACGGGAAACTTGGATGAGACAGCTCGGCCGGGTTCGCCCGTGTTCCTCACCGTTTTCTCCGCGGTGGCCGCAGGAGCGCTTGCCGGCGCGATAGTAGGTGCTGCCTCTGCGTACCCGAGTGGATTCGAGGTGTAGCTAGCTGCGCTCGGAGCCGGAGTCGGTAGCTTCACCGGAGCGGTCTCATTTTTCACCGGTCTTCTAGCGGGTAATGCTCACTGGTACGGAAGGGTGCCAGGGTGAGTGAGTTCTTGATCTCAAGCAGCGACTCCGTGACCAACGAAGAGGTACTATTCCTTTACGAATCGGCGGGCTGGACTACGTACACTCGTGATCCAAACCTGCTGATGGGTGCGATCCGCGGATCCTCGCTTTTGGTGACCGCTCGTGGTCCCTGCGAGAACTGTGGGGCCTTGCTCGCGTGATTTCCGACGACGCAACGATTTGCTACCTGCAGGACATCCTCGTCCGCCCGGAGATTCAGCTCACCGGCATTGGCCGCGCACTACTCGAGCACGTGAAGGCCCGGTATCACCACGTTCGACAGACGGTGCTGATAACGGATGGCACGCCCGCTCAGCGAGTATTTTACGAATCCCTCGGCTTCACGGAAGGCGGCGACAACAAACCCGAACCAATACGCACCTTCATACTTTTTCGCGAGCGTTCGATGGAAAGACGATACCGCAATCCGAACTATAGGCGGGCGGCCCGTTAGGTGCCCGAGGAAAGTGGGAACGCGGCCGGATTTCGACCCTGCGCAGACGGAGATGTATTGCCTCCCAGTATTTTTGTAGGGCCTCTACTGGGGCGCGCTGATGGCGGCGAAGAAGTTCGATCCATTCGGGGTTCCGACGCCGGTCGCGGTGTCGAAACCACGGGTGGAGTGAAGGGTCTGATTCGGCCCCTCAAGGGTTCGCAAACTGTAGCTCAGACCACCGGCTGAATTTTCGCTGTTCTTGAAATTGACCCGGACGACGGAGGGGGGAGTCAAGGTGTTGAACGTATCCGCTTGATCAACGTCATAAAAAGCGTTGTTGGAGGTTTTGTAGGCCTGATAGATGCGCGGATTGAGGAACCCGAGCGGAGATCCCGCGATTTGGTCAGCGACGGCCGCCAAGCCCGCGGTGAGCGGCGCTGCGACGGATGTTCCACCGATGCGGTACTCGTCGTAATAGGTGCCGTTACTAAAGGTCTGAGTTTGGCCGACGAGCAGACCCGTGTTCGGGTCGGCGAGTGCGCTGATGTCCGGCACGACTCTGCCCGAGAAGGCCCCAATGGCAGCCCTCTGATAGTCGGGTTGCGGGAATACCTGGCTTGTGCCCCCGCCCCGCCACCGAAGAACTCGTCAGGCAGCGTCGACGCGAACTGGCCGTTCAAGTTAAAGGGTGCTGTTGTCAGATTGTCGCCCGCAACGGGACTGATGACGTCGCGACCGGTCTGCCAGCCCACCTCGAAGTCGCGCTTCCAACCGGGCTGATTCAGCGCCGAACCGGGCGTGTCGATCGACTCGTATGTGGCCGTGGGCGCGGCGGTCGGAACCACGGCGGCAGAAGTACCACCGACCGCTGTGACATTGGGGCTGTCGGCGTAGAAGTCAACGGCTGGCGTTCCGAACGTGCTTGTCTCGTCGCCATTGTCACCGCTGGACACATAAACACCAATGCCGGTAGCGACCGCCTGAATGAAGGTGCCGTTGAGACTGTTGATGAACCCCTGGGGCACGTTTTCGCCCGAGAAGCCGTAACTGATCGAGATACGCGCTTACTTGAGGACCCGAATCATCTTTCGGTTCACGAACTCTTCCATGCCGAAGCGCCCCAGTTCCCGCCCGAAGCCCGACCTCTTGATTCCCCCGAACGGAAGCTCCGGGCTGTCCAGACCAACGCCGTTTACGAAGACCATGCCAGCTTCGATTTGGTCCGCGACGCGGAGCGCCTGCGCTGGGTCGGTCGTGAACACGTAGGACCCGAGCCCGAACGGGGTGTCATTGGCGATTTCGATTGCGTGCGCCTCATCTGCCGCCCGGTATACGATCGCAACCGGTCCAAAGAACTCCTCGGCATGGGCAGGGTTTTCGGGGGAGACGTCGGTGAGCACGGCGGTCGTAAACCACGCGCCGTCTTGGCTGCCGCTGCCCGCAATCGTCGCACCGTTAGCGACGGCCCGTGCAAGCTGCTCCGAGAGGCGGTCGGCGGCGAGTACGGAAGAGAGTGGCCCGAGGCCCGTTGCAGACAGGGTGGGATCGCCGGCCACACTGGCCACCATCGCAACCGTAAACTTCGCGAGGAAAGCATCGTAAAGCGCGTCTGCGACAACGAAACGCTTTGCCGCATTGCAGGCCTGGCCACTGTTGTCCAGGCGGCCGGCCACGGCTGCGGTGACCGTAGCATCCATGTCGTTGGTGCTCAGCAGGATGAACGGGTCGGCGCCACCGAGCTCGAGCACGACCTTCTTCAGGTTGCGACCGGCGACCTCGGCGACGGCCGCACCCGCGCGCTCGGAGCCGGTCAGCGAGACACCTACGATGCGGCGATCTGCGATGAGGTCGGCAACCTGTTCGTTGGACGCGAAGATGTTGCGGTACGCGCCATCCGGGAACCCGGCATCACGGAAGATCGTCTCGATCGCGGCTGCTGACTCGGGGCACTGTGCCGCGTGCTTGAGCAGGATCGTGTTGCCCAACACGAGGTTCGGGCCGGCGAATCGGGCGACCTGATAGTACGGGAAGTTCCACGGCATGATTCCGAGCAGAGTGCCTATCGATGAACGACGGATTAAGGCCGATCCTTCGCCGTCGAGAAGCGCAATCTGCTCGTCCGCGAGGAACAGCTCGCCGTTGTCCGCGTAGTAGGAGTAGATCGCCGCGCTGAAATCGACCTCGCCGAGCGCCTGTTCGACGGGCTTGCCCATTTCGCGCACGATGATCTCGGCCAGAACTTCACGGCGCTCGACATGGAGGTCGGCGACGCGCTGCAGCAGTGCGGAGCGCTCGCCGATCGAGGTGGAGCGTGACCAAGTGCGATGCGTGGCATCCGCGCTCTCAAGGTACTCGCTGAGCTCGGTGTCAGAAGTGGCAGCTGGGTTGAAGCCGGTGTCGCCCGTTGCAGGGTTGACCACGATGTATTTGCTCACGAGTACTCCTGTGGGTTCGCGTTGAGTGGTGCGGATGATGCAGGCCATCGGTTTTTTCCCACGTTCGCACCCCTTCTAGGCTATTGGCACGGCGCACCGGTGAATAGCTGATCGCAAATTTGTCCCGCTGCGCGACCCTGTTGAGGGGCTCGCCGTGCAGTCCGGCTAGGAGCCCAGCCACTCCAGCACGCTCCCGGTGTGTTCACGAGCGAAGAGCGCCGAGCAGGGAGCAGCCCGTGCCGGAGCCGGAAATCGACGCATAGATGATTCGCGGGTCAGCTGCCCTCAGGGTTTCGTAGCCGAGACCGATGGATGCCATCATCGCGGGCTTGAAATTCTCGACGACGACATCGCTTCGTGCGATGCGCGTCGCGGCACGAGCGATGTCGGCCGGATCTGCGAGGTCGAGGCCGGCCGCGGAAGCTCCCCCGCGTCGGCCGGAGTTGACCGCGGTGCGCGTTCACCGCATCGTTCTAATGTGCGGTGTTTGCCGATAGTGCGCGATTATCAGGAATGCGGCTACGGCAGTGAGTACGTGCCACACAGCGTGCCCTTGAAGTGCCGAGTTCGGATCGCAGAAGAAAGGCGTTTGATCGAGCATCCAGATGATGTACGCGACAACGAGCGTTCCTACCCCGATGTAGATGAAGCGAACTCTCGGAGAGCGTGGGCTGACGCCGGTAGTGAACGGTGTCAGTTCAAGAACAATACCGGGCAGGAGGAGGCCAGCAAAAAGGATCCGGCGAGCATCCGGGAACTCGAATTGCACAATTCCGAAGATGGCGCTCAAGAGGCCAAAGAGCAGAATCGAGAACCTCCCGGAAAGTTTCCCTGCTCGGTAGAGGGCCCCGATGGTGAGCAAGATCCCGAACGCGTACATCGAGAAGATGTCCAGGAACTGCCCAAAGAACGAAAGTGTCGAGTGATAGAAAAAGCTCGAAGCGCCGATGACTATGAAGATGATCCCGAAGGCGGGCTTCAGTCGACGCTCTCGAGTTCCTTGCACCGGTTCTCTCGTTGGGAGAAGGGACCACACCCCCACGAACACGAATGCCAGCGAACTTAACGAGTCAAAGACCTGCTTGGGCACTGTTCCCATGGGTGCCTCGCAGAAGCAGCCCGTCGAGGCGCATGTGGCTGGTCGCGCGACGAGTGATGTCATCGAAAGAGCCTGTGTGAGGAAATAGCTGACGGCTGAAAGCAGAACCCCGAATGCGACCGCGAGTGCAACTCGCCAGAACAGCGATGCGTTCGAGAAGGCTCGTGGCTGCACTACAGATTCCCTTCGAGTTCACAGTCGTAAGTGGGCCGCCGCCTCGAACCTATCGGGGTCGACGCGAACATGGTCGAGAATACGAGTGTGGAACTCAAAAAGCTTCTCGATGCATCCATGAGGCGAAGCTCATCGTTCGGAGAGGTGCATGACCATGTCAGCCAACGCCGAGGTTAAGAAGATCGCCCGCGTTGAGAAGCGCGCCTATGATCGCGAGCTGCACAGACTTCAGGTTGAACTTGTCAACATGCAGCGCTGGGTCAATTCCACGGGCGCTCGCGTTCTAGTGATCTTCGAGGGGCGGGATGCGGCGGGCAAGGGCGGCTCGATCAAGCGGATCGTGCAGTACCTCAATCCGCGCAGCGCGCGTGTTGTTGCACTGCCGCAGTCGAACGAACGCGAGAAGGGGCAGTGGTACTACCAGCGCTACATCCAGCATCTTCCGTCCGCCGGGGAAATCGTCTTGATGGACCGGTCCTGGTATAACCGCGCCGGGGTCGAGCACGTACTCGGCTACTGCACCGCGGCGGAGTACCGTCGGTTCCTGGAGCAGACCCCGATCTTCGAACGCCTCCTCGTCGAAGACGGCATCATCCTGGTCAAGTTCTGGTTCTCGGTCTCGGATGCTGAGCAGGCTAAGCGCTTCAAGTCACGGCTCAAGGATCCGATGCGACGGTGGAAGCTGTCAGATACCGACCTTCTCTCCATCACGAAATGGGAGGACTACTCCCGCGCGAAGGACGACATGTTCCAGGTGACTGACACCGATGAGGCGCCGTGGTACACGGTCGAGAGCGAGGACAAGCGCGCCGCCCGGCTGAATAGCATCAACCACCTCCTGGTGACCATTCCGTACGAGCGACTCGACCCGAAGCAGGTGAAGATCCCACCTCGTCCGAGAGCGGCTAACTACGAGCGTCCCGCACGCGAGCGATTCCGATATGTACCCGACCACGCGGCCACGCTTTCGGGTGACGGCAAGAGCTCAGGCGCGTGATTGGTCAGGGAACCCGATAGCCGGCCGCGCGGAACAGTTCATACCATTCAGCTCTGGTTAGTGGGATGTCAGACCCCCTCGCGGCATCAGTGACCCGCTGCGGCGTGGTCGTGCCGAGCACGACCTGCATCTGTGCGGGGTGCCGAGTTATCCACGCGGTGGCGATCGCGATCGGGGTCACGTCATAGTGAGCCGCGAGGCGCCCGATCGCTGCGTTGAGTTCTGGATACTCCTCGGAATCGAGGAATACCCCCGTGAAGAAACCGGCCTGAAAAGGCGACCAGGCCTGCACCGTGATGCTGTTGATGCGACAGTAGTCGAGCATGCCGCCGCCATCCAGTGTCACTGATTGGTCCAGCCCATGCATGTTGGCGGCCACGCCCTGGGCCACGATCGGTGCGTGGGTCACCGACAGTTGTAGCTGGTTCGCGACGATGGGCTGTCGCACCGCAGTTTTGAGCAGGTCAATCTGGCGGGGGGTGTGGTTCGACACACCGAAGGCGCGCACCTTGCCTGCGGCCTCAAGCTCATCGAACGCTCGCGCGACTTCGTCCGGCTCCACGAGTGCGTCGGGCCGATGAAGCAAGAGGATGTCGAGGTAGTCGGTCTGAAGCGCGCGCAACGACCCCTCGACACTCGACGTGATGCGCTCATATGAGAAGTCGAAGTACGGCCCCTCTCGCACGATTCCGGCTTTTGTTTGAAGCGTGATTTCAGCGCGTTCCGATGCGGAGAGGCGCATCGCTGTCGCGAAGCGCTCCTCGCATTCGTGCATCCGCGTACCGTAAACATCCGCATGGTCGAAGAAGTCGATACCGGCATCTCGAGCGGCGGATACGAGGGTGCGAATCTCGACGTCGCTTTTGTCCGCGATGCGCATCAGGCCGAGGACGACATTGGGGGCACACAGCCCTGCGTTACCAACAGGAACGGATTTCATGGGACGGTAACCTCCTCATCAAGGTCCGTGGGGCCATCGTCTGAATTGGGCGCGTGTTCGTCGTACACCGGACTCGCTTCCAGGGGTTCCGCGCCGTCGGGTCCGGCATAGTTTCCGGTGCGCTCGACCGGTTCTCCGCCGACCGCGTCATTCGTGACAAGCTCGTCTGGATCGAATGGGTCGTCTGGATACTCAAATCCTGCGACAGCTGCATCTGCGGTCATTCTGGCCACCTTACTTTTGCTTCGCGAGATACGCGGTACTTACCAGTGTCGCTCTTAACTACAGCTTCTTGACCACCGTCAGCAGGATCACGGAATCTTCGACTGCATCTACGGCATGCAGTCCCTTCGGGATCGTGAGAAGGTCGGCCGGTGATCCGTTCCAGGATGTCTCCCCTGATCGAAGCAGCACGCGACCCCGCACAACATACAGGGTTGCTTCGCCGGGATTCTCATGCTCAGACAGGCTTTCACCAGCGCGCAGGGCGATGAGCGTCTGGCGGAGTTGATGCTCATGTCCGCCGACTACCGTCTTCGCGCTGCGCCCGCTAGGTGCGTGGAGGGCCAGTTTCAACTCGGTTCGAGCCAGAGCCGTCAACGAAACCTTCTGCATGTCGCCACCTTCTCGAGGTACACGCCTAGAGTATGCCCCGCCCGCGAAAATTGCTGAGGAAGTGGCGTCTTGCAGTCAGGGCTAGCACCGAATTGTGACGGAACCGGGGCATCCCCGAGACCGGTTCTCGACCGCACCCCGGTGCGGCTCGTCGGTCCTATCCCAAGAGGCATCGCCCAGCTTCTCGTGCTGCTCGGTGTCCGGGCCCGGTTGTCGTTCGCTCGGGTTGATCGGGAGAAAGTCAGTTGGCATCCGCCTGTACAGCGGCGAGCCCTTCCCGAGCGGAGCCCCAGCCGGTGAGTGTTGCCAGCACATCCGCTCGTTTTTCCTCGGAAACCGCGCCGCGGTACGAGTCCTCGAGCATGGTTTCGATGAAGATCCGCTGGCCCTTCTGGGCGGAATGCACTGCCGCCTCCACCATCGCCAGGCTAAGCACGTTGGAATGAACTTCGCCGGAAGGGATCCGTCCGGTTCGGAGGGAATCGATGAACTCGGCAAGGGATCCGGCGATGGTCTCGCCAGCAATCTTCCGGTCCGGCTCTGGGAGATGAATTTGGCTGGTTCCGAGGTCGACCATTGGTGCATTTTCGCCATCCCAGGTCGCGGAGCCTTTGGCCCCGCTGACGCGCCATGAGCCGTTCCATGATGTCTCAGCTCCCGGACTGCACCAGCTGCCGATGAACGTGTAGCGAATGCCGCCCTCGAACTCGAAAATGGCGGTCGTCGCTGCGTCACCGGCGTACCAGCTCCAGACCGGGTTGAAACTGTCGCAGTACACGGAGACCGGTTCGGCATCGAGCAGGTACCGCGCGACGTCGAACGCATGGATCGACATGTCGACGAGAAGAGGGTGGTCCATCGAGTCGCGAAATCCGCCGAAGCGCGGAGCCATGAAGAACTCTGTGGTGGCGATTCCCACCTCCCCGAGGGATCCAAGCACCGTCTTGAAGTCTGCAAGGACCGAGTAATAGCGACGTGATTGGCTCGTCATGAGCAACTGGCCGGATGCCTCGGATGCCGCAGCAAGGGAGAGCGCCTGACTCACGGTCGGCGCGATGGGCTTCTCGCACAGCACGGGAAGGCCGGCGAACATGGCTTCAACATTGACTGGATGATGGGCGACCGGGACCGTCACATTCACCACTGCCTGCGCACCGGTCGACCCGGCGATCTCTGAGAGGCTCGCAGCGACCGCGACCTCCGATCGGCCGAGTTCGGCGAGAGCCCGGCTGGCGGCCTCGGTATCGAGGTCGACGAGTCCGACCAGGGTGACCCCCGGCGTATCGGCGAGCAGCTGGAGCCACACCCGCCCCATGCCTCCGGCACCGACCTGGATGATGCGCACCGGAGACGTCGCATCCGGAAGAGTCGCGAATGAACTGGTCATCGGCCTGTACCGGGAATCGCGTTGCCGTCCGCACCGTATTCCGGGAAGAACTCGCCGCTGTAGACACGGGTTAGTCGCGGCGCCTCGCGATCCGGTCGGTCACTTCTCGCCCACTCGACGCCGTTGGCGATCACGCGGCGGACGTCGGGGTGAAAGTAGACGGGGTATTCCTGGTCGCCGGGGCTGAAGAAGAAGATACGTCCGTGCCCTCGCTTCCAGGTACATCCACTGCGAAACACCTCCCCACCGGTGAACGACGAGATGAAGATCAGTTCGTCTGGAGTCGGAATATCGAAGAACTCCCCGTACATTTCTTGTTGCTCGATGACGACCGGGTGCGAGATTCCCTGTGCGATCGGATGGGTCGGGTCCACCGTCCAGACCAGCTCGCGGTCGGTCTCTCCCCGCCAGCGGAGCGCACACGATGTGCCCATGAGCTTCTGGAAGATCTTGGAGAAGTGGCCAGAGTGCAGCACGATCAGGCCAAGCCCGGCCAGCACGTGGCGGTGAACGCGTTCGACGATCTCGTCAGAAACCTCGCCGTGCGCGCTGTGCCCCCACCACACCAGAACGTCGGCGCCGGCGAGACGCTCTTCAGTGAGGCCGTGCTCGGGGTCGTCGAGAGTTGCAGTTGACACCGCAGCGCGGGAGCCCAGATATTCCTGGATGCCCTCCTGGATTGCGCCGTGCATGCCATGCGGATAGCGCGCCGCGATCGACGGCTCCACCTGCTCATGGCGGTTCTCACCCCAGACGATTGTGGAGATGGGTGTGCGCTCCCGGTCAATGGGCATGCTGGATTGTCCTTTCAACGAAGAAGATGTTGTCAGTCGCGGGAAACCGCGAGTTCACCCGATCCGCGCCTGATGAGGTGGGTGGGGATCTCGATTCGCTGGGGAGGTCCGCTCGGGTCATCGAGGCGCGCGACTACGAGACGGGCGGCCTGACGGCCAAGCTCGGCGGGGTCGTAGGCGATCACGCTGATGCCCGCGGCATCGGCGAGTTCGAAGTCGTCGAACCCGATGAAAGCGACCTGCTCGAAGTGGTTACCGAAGGCTCGCACGACGCCTGAGCTCGCACGGTTGTTGCCGGCGATGATCGCAGTGGGTGGCTCGGACATCGCCAGGAGGTCGCGTACCGACTCCTCCGCAGTGGGCCCGTCGGCACCCTCTAACCGCTCCCATGGCGATGAATCGAGGATGCCCGCTTCGCGTAGCGCTTGACGGTATCCGCGCAGGCGTTCCTGGTGCGTGTAAAGCGCGGCTGGGCTGCACACGAAGGCGATGCGACGGTGTCCGGCACGGATCAGCCCCCGTACGGCTTCGGCAGTGCCCTCGAAGTTCTCGAGTACCACCGAATCGGCGATGAGATTGTGAGCCGGACGGTCTATGCACACCACCGGAGTGCCGAGCTGTCGCTCGCCCTCAAGGTAGGCCTGGTCGGAGGCAATCGGTACCATCAGCAGCGCCCTCACCCGTTGTTTCAGGAGTGTCTCCACGACACGTTCTTCGCTCGCCGGGTCGTCATCGGTTGCGGCAAGGATCATCATGAGCCCGTGACGCGCGAGCTCCCGCTCGATGCCCGCGGCGACGAGGAAGTAGAAGGGGTTAGTGAGGTCGCCGATGACGAACGCGACGGTGTTCGTCACGCTGCCGTGTCGCAGGTTGCGGGCGAGGTGATTTGGTCGGAAGCGAAGTGCGCGAGCTGCCGCCGATACCTTCTCTCGGGTCTTCGGCGACACGTTGCTGCTGCCGAGGATCACCCGCGAAACTGTCTTGGGGCTCACGCCCGCGAGCCGCCCAACGTCGGCGAGGGTGGCACGAGGCTGGGCCTGCGCGGGTGGGGTCGGCGGACCATCGAAGCCGGGCACAGAATTTACCTGGCTACTCATCATCGGGTCGATCATGCAGCAACAGTAACACTGTGGTTGGTCAGAGTTCCAAGATGACAGCGTGGACATTATCCGATGGCTACGAGGCCTCGCGAGATTGGCTGTTCCAGCTGAGTACCTAAGAAACAGGGAAAAGGGGGCCTAGTCCGCCGGGGGGAAACAATTTCTCAGCGTAAAGTCAGAAACTGTCAACGCTGACATTTCAGCTTGACGACCGGGCATTCTTGGCTTAGCGTCGTCCAAGACAGCGTGCACCACAACAACACAGCGCATCTTGGCGGCCACACTGTCTCGTCAAGAGCGAATACAGATCTGGAGATCAAGAAATGGCAAAGAAGCACATCGTGATCGCGGCAGTGGCGGCATCCGCCCTCCTGCTCGCCGGATGTTCAAGCAGTGGAGGTGCATCAACCAGTGCTGCACCCTCGGGCGAGATCACCGTTCTCACTAACCGCACCGACCTCGTCAAAGACAAGACCTTCGCCGGATACACAGCCGCCTTTGAAAAGCTTTACCCGAACGTCACCGTCAAGGTCGAGGGCATCACCGACTACGAGGGCCAGGTGACCACCCGCCTGAGTACCAAGAACTACGGCGACGTTCTCGGCATTCCCTCCTCTGTGACCCCGAACCAGTTGCCGCAGTTCTTCGAGCCACTCGGCGATACGACGAAGCTCAAGGACCAGTATCGGTTCCTCAACGACAAGTCGTTCAACGGAAAGCAATACGGGCTGCCCACTTTCGGCAACGCGAACGGCATCCTCTACAACAAGCGAATCTGGAAAGAGGCGGGCATCACGAGCCTGCCGAAGACGCCGGACGAGTTCATCGCCGACCTGAAGCTGATCAAGAGCAAGACCAGCGCGATCCCGTACTACACAAACTACAAAGATGGCTGGCCGCTCAACCAGTGGCAAGGGAATCAGGGCTTCTCGGGTAACGCGAACGTTGTTGCGGAGCGCGACAAGAACAGCGCCCCCTGGACCTCTGGCACCGAGCAATACACCACCGATGCTCTGCTTTACACCGTCGTTCACGACGGTTTGAGCGAACCCGACCCGACCACGACCGCGTGGGAAGGCTCCAAGGGAATGCTTGCGACCGGTAGCGTCGCGAGCGCGGTTCTGGGATCGTGGTCAATTGTGCAGTTCCAGCAGGCAGCTAAAGACGCGGGAGCGGACCCGGCCGACATCGGCTTTATGCCGATGCCCTACCAGACGGACGGAAAGTTCCACTCGAACGTCGGCGGGGATGTCAACGTCGCGGTGAACGTCAACTCCAAGAACAAGCCAGCTGCCCTCGCCTGGGTCGACTGGTTCACGACCAAGTCCACTTTCGCGGCGGACTCTGGCGCGCTCTCGCCACTAGTCGGAAGCGCTAACCCGTCCACGCTGCAGGACTTCACGGACGCTAACGTGCAGTACGTCGAGCTGAACCCGGCCGAGAACCCGAAGCTCGACTCGGACATCTACAACAAAGCCCAGATTGACCTGTTCGGGCCGATTTATCGCCAGAAGCTGGTCGACATCGCCCGCGGTGCCGCCAGCGGAGACATGAACTCGTACTTCGCCGACCTGAACAAGCAGTGGGGGGATGCGCTCGCCAGCGTGAAGCCGTAACTCTCCGGCACGTGCAGTAACCGTACCAATCACCCAACAGAGTAGTTGTGGGGGCTCCCCCCGGAAGGACAGACACGATGACCCAAGTGACTGGCACCACCGGGGGGATTCTCCGTGCTGCCGATGCGCCCCTTGGCGCGGTGGAGCAAAAGCCCGCACCACCGCGCCGGGGTGTGCGGCAGCGAAAGATCACGCCCTACCTCTTCCTGATCGTCCCGCTCGCGCTCCTGCTCGTGTTTACCTACGTGCCGGCGGTGAACCTATTTTGGTACAGCGTCACGGACTGGGACGGAATCGACCTCAACAAGAACTTCATCGGCCTGCAGAACTACATCGAGATCTTCACGAAGCCGGAATTCCTGCGCGTGTTCGTCGTCAGCCTGTACTACATCGTGGCGTCCTTCGTGCAGATGGGATTGGCGCTCTACTTCGCAACCGTGCTGAGCTTTAGCACACGCTTTCGAAACCTGTTCAAGGGCATCCTGTTCTTCCCGACGCTGCTCAACGGCGTCGCCATCGGCCTCATGTTCCTCTACTTCTTCCAGCCGCACGGCACACTCGACAGTGTCCTGAAGCTTGTTGGGCTGCAGCAACTCACCGTGCAATGGCTCGGCAACCCCGACGTGGTGAACATCTCGCTCGCCTCGACGTCGATTTGGCGCTATACCGGGCTGAGTTTCATCCTGTTCCTCGGTGCGATCCAGTCAATTCCTGCCTCGCTCTATGAGGCGGCCGATCTCGACGGTGCCAACAAGTTCCAGCAATTCCGGTTCATCATCCTGCCGGGTATCAAACGCATCGTCAGTCTCTCGTTCATCCTCGCAATTTCGGGCAGTCTCGCCGTATTCGAGATCCCCTTCATCATGACCGGTGGCACGAACGGTAGTTCGACGTTCGTGATCAAGACGATCCAGCAAGCCTTCACCTTCCGTCAGGTCGGACTCGCGTCGGCCATGGCCGTGGTGCTCTTGGTCATCGTGCTGATCGTGACCTTTATCCAACGAAAACTAGTACCGGACGACGAGGTGAACCTCACATGACCACAACAGCATCTCGCCCTGTCGCTCCTCAACAGGCAGCGGTTCCCCCGCGATCCCGGCAGGGTCTTGCGGGCAGGGTAGGCACGGCGACGTCCAAGTACGTCTTCCTCACCCTGGCCAGCATCATCACCCTGCTCCCGCTCGTCGTGCTGGTGATCACCGCGTTCAAGACCAAACGCGAGTTTGCCACTACCGGCCCGCTGCAGTTGCCGCAGAGCTGGTTCAACTTCGACAACTTCGTCACCGCTTTCGTCGACGGCAATATGGCAATCGGCTTTCGGAACACCAGTATCGTGCTCGTGGTTTCGCTCGCCGGTACGATCCTTATCGGCTCCATGACCGCCTACGCGATCGATCGATTCAAATTCCGGCTGAAGAAGGTCGTGATTGCGCTCTTCCTCCTGGCCACTCTTGTGCCGGGGGTCACCACCCAGGTAGCGACCTTCCAGATCGTTAACGGACTGGGCCTTTACGACTCGCTCTGGGCACTGATTGCACTGAACCTCGGCACCGACATCATCTCGATCTACATCTTTCTCCAGTTCATGCAGTCGATCCCGAAAGACCTTGACGAGGCGGCGATGCTGGATGGCGCCAACAAGTTCACGATCTACTGGCGGGTGATCCTGCCCCTGCTGAAGCCCGCCATCGCGACCGTGGTCATCATCAAGGGCATCGCGATCTATAACGAGTTCTACCAGGCATTCCTCTATGCCCCGTCGCCGGAGAATGCAATGATCTCGACCGCTCTGTTCGCCTTCAAGGGACCGTACGGCTCGCAGTGGCAGATCATCTCGGCTGGCGCCCTGCTTGTGATCATCCCGACACTGATTATCTTTCTAGTGCTCCAACGATTCATCTACAACGGCTTCACCCAGGGGGCAACCAAATGAGCATCACCACCGTCAGCATCCCGATCTCGATCGGTGCGGATGCGAAGACCTCACGCCGCATCGACGACGGCTGGACCGTACAGGTCGTCGGCGGTCCGGCGCCGGAGCGGATCGTGGGGCATTCTTTCGCGGCGACCGTGCCCGGCAGCATCCATACCGACCTTCTTGCAGCGGGCCTCATCGCGGACCCGTACCTCGACGACAACGAGCACCTGCAGGCCTGGATCGGAGTCTGCGACTGGCAGTACCGCACGACCTTCGACTGGAGCGACGAGGGTCAGGATGTTGTGGAGCTTGTCTTCGAGGGGTTGGACACCATCGCGCGCGTCGAACTCAACGGCACGGTGATCGCGGAGACCCGCAACATGCACCGCACCTACCGCACCGAGGTTCGATCCGTGCTGCACGCCGGAGCGAACGAGCTCACGGTCACGTTCGCCTCGCCGGTGCGCTACGCCGATCGCGAGAGTGTCGAGCAGGGCTACCGCCCACACGTCAACCATCACCCCTACAATTCCATCCGCAAGATGGCCTGCAACTTCGGCTGGGACTGGGGGCCGGATGTCGCGACCGTCGGTCTCTGGCGACCGGTCACCCTGCAGAGCTGGTCGGGTGCACGAGTCGACTCCGTGCGGCCGACGGTAACGATGGACGGCACCGACGGCGTCGCGACGGTGCGTGTCGAGATCGCCGCTGCCGGTGCGTCCGAATACTCGGCCCGGGTGAGCGTGGGATCCGTGTCTTCCACGGTGCAGTTCGCGCCCGGTGAGACGGTCGCGGAGGTGCGGCTAGTCGTCGCGGATGTCGAGCGCTGGTGGCCGATCGGGCACGGGGAGCAGCCACTCTACGAACTCGACGTCGTATTGAAGGATGGCGAGGTTACCCTCGACTCCTGGCACAGGCGTATCGGTTTCCGCACGGTGCGAATCGACACCGAGCCCGATGAGTCGGGCACCCCGTTCACGATCATCGTGAACGACCGCCCGATCTTTATCAAGGGTGCGAACTGGATTCCGGACGATGCCTTCGTACACCGAGTGGATCGGGCTCGTTACGAGGAGAGGATCCTGCAGGCGAAGAGCGCCAACATCAACCTGCTGCGGGTCTGGGGCGGTGGCATCTACGAGAGTGACGATTTCTACGACATCTGTGACGAGCAGGGCATTCTCACGTGGCAGGATTTCCTGTTCGCCTGTGCGGCCTACTCCGAGGAGGAGCCGATGCGTTCCGAGGTTGAAGCCGAGGCGCGCGACAACATCGTGCGGCTAATGCCGCACCCAAGTCTTGTGATCTGGAACGGCAGCAACGAGAACATCTGGGGATTCCAGGAGTGGGGCTGGAAGAAGCGGCTCGGGGATCGCAGCTGGGGGCTGGGCTATTACCTCGACCTGCTGCCTCGCCTCATCGCCGAACTCGACCCGGCCCGCCCGTACACCCCGAGCAGTCCATTCTCGCCGAGCTCGGAGCACTACCCGAACGATGCAGCGCACGGGTCGGTGCACCTGTGGGACCTGTGGAACCGCGAGGACTACCCCAACTACCGCAACCACACCCCCCGATTCGTCGGAGAGTTCGGATGGCAGGGACCGCCGACCTGGTCGACGATGACTCGCTCGATCTCGGATTCCCCGCTCACCCCGGAGTCGCCCGGCATGCTCGTGCACCAGAAAGCCCAGGACGGCAACGTCAAGCTCATCGACGGATTGGTCGCGCACCTGCCATTGCCCGACGACATCGACGACTGGCACTGGGCGATGTCCCTGAACCAGGCGATCGCGGTGCAGACCGGTATCGAACACTTCCGTTCGCTCTCCCCACACTGCATGGGATCGATCGTCTGGCAGCTCAACGACTGCTGGCCCGTGACGTCCTGGGCGGCAGTCGACGGCGACGGTCGCCCCAAGCCGCTGCTCTACGCGATCAAGCACGCCTACGCTGACCGCCTGCTCACTCTGCAGCCCCGTGCCGATGCGCTGGTCGCCTGCGCCGTGAACGACACCGATGAGGCCTGGTCCGGGCAAGCGGTCCTTCGTCGGCTGCGGTTCGACGGAACGGAACTCGCATCGATCTCGATCGCCGTCGATGTTGCGCCGCGAGCGACGAGGACAATCCCGGTCGATCTCGCTGTCAGCACGCCGGATGACGCGGCATCCGAGCTGCTCGAAGTGACTTTCGGCGACCAGCGCGCTCTGTGGTTCTTCGCCGAGTCCCGAGACTCGACACTGGAGGCACCTCGACTCACCATCGCTGCGACCCGGATCGATGGCGGGTACGCGGTCACGGTGACGGCCGCGAATCTCGTGCGCGACATCGCCCTTCTTGTGGACAAGCTCGACACGACCGCACGGGTCGACGACCAACTCGTGAGTCTGCTTCCCGGCGAGAGCGTGACCTTCGGTGTGAGATCCGAGGCCGTGATCGAGGACTCCGAGTGGGCGTCCCCGACGGTGTTGCGCAGCGCGAATCAGCTGGTGGCGGGCGAGTGACGGGTGCGCTTTTCGACGAACAGTTCTGCGGGATGACCTGGGGCTGGACCGGCGTGCGCGGCACCTGGGCGACACCGGAGGCCGAGGACTCACTGTCGAAGCTGGTCGACCTCAATGTCAACTGGGTCGGGATCGCTTTCGGCGCACTTCAGGCAACGGCCCAGTCCACCGACATCCGCTTCGGCGAGGAGCCGACGGTGAGCGATGATGAGGTGCGTTGGGCGATCCGCGAGGCGAAGGGCCGGGGTCTCAAGGTCTGCCTGAAGCCGGTGGTCAACGTCGCGGACGGCACTTGGCGCGCCTTTATCGGCTTCTTTGACGAGGAGGTGCCGGGGGAGCCGAGCTGGGCCGACTGGTTCGCTTCCTTAACCCGGTTCGTGCTGCACTACGCTCGCATCGCCGAGGAGGAGGGCTGCGAGATGCTCTGTATCGGCTGCGAGATGGTGCAATCCGACAAACGGGATGCCGAGTGGCGCGCCCTCATCGCGGAGGTGCGCACGGCCTACAGCGGTCTCGTCACGTACAACTGCGACAAGTACCAGGAAGACCGCGTCAGCTGGTGGGACGCGGTCGACATCATCTCCTCGAGCGGGTATTACCCGCTCGGCGACTGGGATGCCCAGCTCGACCGGATCGGTGCGGTCGTTGCTCGGGAAGGCAAGCCGTTCTTCTTCATGGAGTCCGGCTGTCCGAGCCGGGTCGGGTCATCTGCGCGCCCGAATGACTGGACACTCCAAGGTGCCGTCTCGGGCGCGGAGCAGTCCGAGTGGTATCGCGACGCCTTCGAGACGTGTGCCAAACGGCCCTGGGTTCAGGGTTTTATGCTCTGGGACTGGCCGCCGCGGCTCTATGCGCTTGAGGCCGCCTCCACCGACGACGATTACTGCATCTACGGCAAGCCCGCGGAAGAGGTCGTGCGTCAGCACTACGCGCTGCGGCTGGGGTAATCGTGGCGGGAGAGACGTTCGAGGCCAGCTGGGGCTCGCTGGAGCGGCGCGCCGTTCCTGACTGGTTTCGCGACGCGAAGTTCGGCATCTTTCTGCATTGGGGCATTCACTCGGCGACCGAACATCATGCTTGGTACGGTCGGAAGATGTACCTGCAGCATGCGGACGACGACCCGGAAGGCGCCGAGTGTTACGACTTTCGGGTGCGCAATTTCGGGCATCCGAGCGAATTCGGCTTTAACGACTTCCTCCCCCTCTGGACCGCCGAGAACTGGGATCCGGAGGCATTGGTCGACCAGTTCGCGATGCTCGGCGCACGACACATCACACCGGTGGCTGCGTATCTCGACAACTTCGACAGCTCGCCGTGATCGCGCCTCGATTTCCCGGCGCGGATGCCAGCCGCCCGGGCCGCACCCTGCTCGGGTGGTTGCGGCCCTTCCGTGCGCGCATCCTGATCTCGATGTTCGTCTTCGGCATCAAGGACAGTCCGCAGTGGGTGCTTCCGGTGATTACCGCCTCGGTAATCGACATCGTGGTGTCGCACGGACAGCCCCGGCAGCTGCTTTGGTTGCTCGCTGCGGCACTGGTGATCCTCGTGCAGAACTTTCCCACCAACATTGTTTTCGTGACGCTGTACATGGGCAGTGTGCGTCAGCTCGCCGTCGACATCCGCAACCGTCTCACCCACCAGCTGCAAGAACTCACGATCGGCTATCACGCCCGTGCGAGTTCCTCGATCATCCAGACCAAGATCATCCGGGATGTCGAGAATATCGAGTTGATGATGCAGCAGACCGCCCAGACGGGTTTTTCCGCCTTCTTCGTGCTCGCGGGCGCGATCGTGGTCACCGCCATACGCGTGCCGATTTTCGTACCGGTCTTTTTCGTGGCAGTGCCCGTCGCAGCACTGCTCGTGCGAGGGCTGCGCCGACGATCCAACGCGCGCAACGAGCAGTTCCGTCACACGGTCGAGCACCTCTCGGCGCGGGTGGGGGAGATGTCGACGTTGATGCCAATTACTCGCGCGCACGGTCTCGAATCGGATGCGGCCGAACGTGTCGGCCGGAGCGCGGAGGGCGTTCGTGACGCGGGCCTCAAGCTCGACCGACTTAACGGATCCTTCGGCGCCCTGAGCTGGATCTCGTACCAGTCGCTCGGCGTGCTCTGCCTCACCGGCGCTGCGCTCGCCTCCCTCACCGGATTCATTGCGATCACCCCGGGCGAAGTCGTGCTGCTCAGCACCTATTTCACTATCCTCACCGGAAGCATTGTGGCGCTGCTGTCGCTCGCCCCGATCATCACCCGAGGTATCGAGTCGGTGAAGTCGATCTGCGAGGTGCTCGAGGAGCCGGACATCGAGGCGAACAACGGCAAGGCAGTCGTCTCTGCCCTCACCGGCGACCTTCGCCTCGAGAATGTGGGGTTCGAGCACTCGGATGGCGTGCGGCCGGTGCTCTCCGGCATCGATCTGCATATCCGTCGTGGTGAGACGATCGCTTTCGTCGGTCCGTCGGGTTCGGGCAAGTCCACTCTGCTCAACCTCGTGCTTGGCTTTCTCCGCCCGACGGAAGGCCGCATCCTCTTCGACGGCCGCGACATGGCCGAACTCGATATGCGAACCCTGCGGTCGTTCGTCGCAGTGGTTCCGCAGGAGTCGGTGCTCTTCGAGGGCACGGTGCGGGACAACATCACCCACGGACTGGTGGGGACCAGCGATGAGGCAGTGCGTCAGGCCCTTGCCGATGCCAACGCGACTGAGATCGTGTCCGACATGGCCAAGGGCTGGGATACGTTCGTGGGCGAGCGCGGATCACAGCTCTCGGGTGGGCAGCGGCAGCGGTTTGCGATAGCCCGGGCGCTGATCCGCGATCCCCGCATCCTGCTGCTGGATGAGGCGACCTCCGCGCTCGACGGCGAGTCGGAACGCCTCGTTCAGCAGGCCCTGCAGCGCCTGATCGGAGGTCGAACCACCCTCATCGTGGCACATCGACTTTCGACCATCCGCTCGGCGGATCGCATCGTGGTGCTCGACCACGGCCGGATCGCCGAGGTGGGCTCCCACGACGAACTTCTCGCTCTCGATGGTCGGTACCGGCGGCTCGTGGAAGCGCAGAGCCAGTGACCGTAAGCGACGATCTCGTCCTTGCGGTTGCTCGCAAGTCCCTCAGCGACTTTCGTTGAACCGGTGCACCCATCAAAGGGTGCGATTTCAACTTCGTTGACGCTACGGAACGGGCCGCTGCGACCACGCTGCCGGAAATAAGTAACCATTCGGGGCGGTCGCGGGAAGAAGGCCCAGACTCCGTCCACAGCAATCCCGAAAACGGCGGGTTCGAGCCTTCCCTGCACCCTCCCTTGCGAGGTAACGATAACGGG
>JAYSPT010000178.1:0-7342 GCA_043721995.1 Salinibacterium sp.
GCCACCGCCGACCACACGGCCGTCCCGCAGGTCACCTTTAGCGAGCCGGAGGTGGCATCGGTGGGACTGACTTCGGATGCTGCCCGCGCAGCCGGCTACGACATCCGTGTAGTCGACTACGACCTCAGTTGGGTCGCGGGCTCGACGATCCAGGCTGACGATTACGTCGGAAAGGCACGGATGGTCGTTGATGAGAAGCGGAAAGTGATCATCGGCGTCACGTTCGTCGGGCAGGACGTGAGTGAAATGCTGCAGGCCGCGACGATGGCCGTTGTCGGCGAGATTCCGATCGACCGGCTCTGGCACGCGGTGCCCGCGTACCCAACGATGAGCGAGATCTGGCTGCGGTTGCTCGAAGGCTACGGCCGACCGAAGCTGGCCTAAGCCGCAGGCTTGCCCAAACCGGCGTACACGCCCAAGAGGCTCGCCGCCGCCGCCGCCCACGTGAACTTCTCGGCGTGCGCTCGGGCCGAGAGACCCATCGCCAACCGTCTTTCATCGTTATCGAGCATTCCGCCGATCACCGCCGCCCAGTGCTGCGGATCCCGCGAGTCGATCAAGACACCGGAGAACCCATCGTCGATCGACTCCACCAGGCCATCACCGCGGTAGCCGATCACAGGAGTGCCGGATGCCGCCGATTCGAGTGCGACAAGTCCGAATGTTTCCGAGAATGAGGGCATGAGGGTGAGGGATGCCGCAGCGAAAAGTTCGGCGAGCACCTCACGACCCAGCGCACCGACGAATCGAACGTCGGGGCCAACGCCGAGTTCGGCCGCGAGCGCACGCATGTCTGCTTCGAAGTGCTCATCGCCGGGCGGGCTCTCCCCCGCGATCACCAGCACGGGGCGTACCTCGCGCAGCGATTTCACTTCCGCGAGCGCCCGAATCGCGAGTTCATGCCCCTTCAACGGTTGCACCCGCCCTGCAAGCACGAGAAGCGGGCGTTCCGATTCCAGCTTGAGGACCGAGCGCAGCGCGGCCTGAACGTGCTCAGGGCGCGGAGCGAAGAGCCGCAGATCGACCCCCGGCGGGATAATCCAAGTGCGATTTGCGGGTACGCCAACTTCATCGATAAGCACGGTGGCTTCGGCCGAGGACCCGGCAATGACCGCATCCGCCTGGCGCCCGATGAAGACCTCACTTCGGGCTCGGATTGTGGGCTCGCCGCCAGCAGAAGCCATCGCGGCGGCCTTCATCACTTCGACGGTATGGAAGTTCTGCACCAGGGGTATCCCCAGCTCGAGCGCAACCGGAAGGCCCGCGATTCCACTGAGCCAGTAATGCGCGTGAATGATGTCGTAGCCTCCCGGAACCCGTCGCGCGAGCGCCGCGAGCGCTTCCCCGAACTCGTCGGTGACTGCGGCCAGACCACTCTTGTCGATACGGCCGAGAGGCCCTGCCCGGAATTCCAGAAGTGTCACTCCGGGAAGCAGTTCGGTCGTCGTCGCGACGCCCCTCGCGCGAGTGATGAGATCGACTTCGACGCCCCGAATGGACAGTTCTGCTGCGAGCCCGAGAATGCTCACGTTGAGACCGCCCGAGTCTGCGGTGCCGGGTTGTTCCGCGGGGGAAGTGTGCATCGACACCATCGCCACGCGCTGGATTTCACCGGCCATACTGCCACTGTATTCTGCGATCTATGGCGCAGTCTTGCCCCTGACCCGCGCCCATCAGGTTGTCTCTTATGCGCCGACTCGCGTGAAATCGAGCAGTGCGCGCGGTGGCGTTGAGTCCGACGGTTTCCCGGCCGGGTTACGGGCTGGTCGCCGGGCTCGCTTTCGTGTGGGGCAGCCTGTTGGGGCGCTTCCATGTGAGTTATCAAGGCGGACTGTTAATTTCGGCGGGAATGCCGCGCTGGGCGTTCGGTCGGGGCGGAACGACGGTCGGCCCGGTTTACCTCACGAACCACAACATCAACCCAGGCATCCTCGAGCATGAGGCGGTGCATCGCGAACAGTGGGAGAAATACGGTCTCACGTTCATCCCGTTGTACATTGAAGAGGGGCAGGATGCTACGCGGAACCGTTTCGAGGTCGAGGCAGGGCTGGCCAAGGGCGGGTACGGGGTATGAAGAAGACAATTGTCATCACTGGTGCGAGTTCCGGCATCGGAGCAAACGCGGCTGGGCGGCTCGCCGCGGCCGGCTGGGATGTTGCGGTGATGGGTCGCAACCCCGAGCGCACGAAAGCGGTCGCTGAAGCAATCGGCGGCACAGCGTTTCTCGCGGACTACGACCGGCTCGACGATGTGCGCTCCCTCGCGGCATCCCTGATGGCGCGCTACGAGCGGATCGACGTGCTCGCGAATAATGCGGGAGGACTCATCGCAAAGCGTGGGGTCTCGGCCGATGGCCATGAGCGCACCATCCAGCACAACCATCTCGCTCCCTTCCTGCTCACGAGCCTGCTGCTGCCGGTGCTGCAGGCGAGCCAGGCACGTGTAATCGGCACCGCCAGCCTTGCCAACACGTTCGGTAACCTGCGCCTCGACGATTTGGAATGGCGAAAGCGACGGTGGCTCGGGGGCTGGCAGGCATATGGCACATCGAAAATCGCCACAATCGTGTTCGGGCAGGAGTTGGCCGTGCGCACCGGACTTTCGGCGTACTCGTTTCATCCCGGATATGTCGCGACAAACTTCGGAAACGAGTCGGCACTGGTGCGATTCGGCAATGCGGTCTCGGGCGGGCGCCTCGCGATAAGCCCAGAGGAGGGCGCGACTCCGCTCGTTCAGCTTGCGACCGCCGCCGAGCTCGAGGTGCCGAACGGCACCTACTTTGACCGCCTCACACCGTTTGGTCGCATCGACGCGAGCGGACGCAAGCCAGGTGTTGCTGCGGCGCTGTGGGAGCTAAGCGAAAAGCTCGTTACAGATTCCACGACGCCGGATGTCGGTCCTGCCACCTGATGCGTCGTTCCAGCTGAGCTCCGATCGCCAACAGAACGTCTTCACGTCCGGGCCTTCCGATTAGCTGAACGCCCATCGGAAGCATGTCGGCCGTCATTGCGATGGGAAGCGTGATTGCGGGCAGCCCGCTGACGTTCGCGAAGCTCGTCCATGGCGTGTACTGCACCTGCTGAGCGAAATTGAGTTCGGCATCCTGGCCATCGAACCAGCCAATCGGCCTCGGCGTCATTGCGAGGGCGGGGGTCAGCACCGCATCGAATGATGAGAACTGACGGATAACGCTGCGCTCAAACCGCGACAGCTGCTCGAGCGCCCGCACAAGTTCACGCGCGCCGAGCCCACGCCCGCGCTCGACGAGCCACCTCGTCAGGGGTTCGAGCAGCTCAAGCTGTTCGCCTTCTGCGGGGATATCTGCTGCGCCCGCCTGCCACAGCGTGCGGAAAGCCGGACCGTAGGTGACTTCCGGCTCGAGCGCGATCGCCTCGATGCCATGCCCCAGGGCATCGAGTTCCCCGACAGCGAGCGACAGTGCCACGGCGGCCTCGGGAGAAACGGTGATGTCGTAGGCGTCATCCCACGGGGATGTCGTCATGACACCGAGTTGGTAGCGGCCCTCCCCGCGCACAGCGGCGTTCAGGAACGCCCCACCGTCCCAGGTCGGGGGTGCCACTGACCATGGTGACGGGCCTGCGATCGCATCGAGCAGCAGCGCTGCGTCAGCGACGGACCGTGCGAGAGGCCCCGCAACGACGAGGCCCCCGACCGAAAGGAAACCGGAGCCGGCGGGCACTCGCCCGCGTGACGGCTTGAGGCCGACGAGCCCGGTTGCCGCAGCCGGAATGCGGATCGAACCGCCACCATCCGAGCCTGGGGCAACCGGAAGCAGGCCGGCAGCGACGGCAACTGCCGCTCCCCCGCTGCTGCCGCCGGCGCCACGCGAGGTATCCCAGGGGGTACGCGCGGGATCGGCCACGAGCGACTCAGTGTAGGCGGGCAGTCCAAACTCGGGGGCGTTAGTGCGCCCGAGGCTCACCGCTCCCGCTCGATCGAGCACGCGAATGAGCTCGTCCGACTCCTTCGGCACGTAGTCCTGCGTGAGACGCGATCCGAACCCGGCGACGACCCCGGCCCGGCGCCAGAGGTCCTTATCTCCGAGCGGGAGCCCCCACAGCGCCCCCGTCCCCGGTCCCGCGGCGTCAAGCTCGCGAGCGCGGGCCAGCGCCGCGTCGACCGTCACTGTGGTGAACGCGCCGAGTCCGGAATCCAGTCGCTCGATCCGGGAGAGGTAGTGAGCGGTGAGGTCGACCACAGAGACTTCGCGCCGGCGAAGCCAGTCGAGTTGCTCAAGCGCCGAGAGATGGTGGAGTTCGAAGGTCACCGTGCGCTGCGCGACTGGTGTGTACCGACGAAGACGTGAGCCATACCGTAAGTCAACCGCGCCCACGCAGCGCCGTCAAACGACTCAACTATCGGCATTGGCATGTTCGTCTCTCCCGGCGCTGCTCACTGCGGCCGCGAAACTCGGCACGACCTCGAGAACCGAGGAAGAGCGGTGAACCAAGTAATCGAGGTCGAGCATTTCAGCGGGCGCGGTTCGGTCGCGTGGAGCCTGGTCATCACGCCGATTGCGGCCGTGAGGTGGTACTTCGTGCTGCGAGGTGCCACCCCCGCAACTGAACACCCATGGCTAAATGAGCCGCGCGGGATAGATTCGACACATGCGAATCGCCAGTCTGCTCGCGATCGGAGTGGTGGGTTCAGTCCTCCTCGCGGGATGCTCTGCCACCGCATCCCCCAGCCCGGCGCCGACTGGGTCCCTCACGTCGGTACCCACCCTAAGCGCAACGCCGACCGCGGTGGCACTACATTTCGCTATGCCGACCGAGTGCGCGAGCATCCTGCCCCAATCCCGGCTGGCCACCTTTTCCAGCCAGGCGCTCGTGCTCCTCGGCGGACCGGGCGGCAAATTCGGAACCAAGTACCTGTCGGACTCAACGCCCGAGGAGTCTGCGGGTGGAATCACCTGCATCTGGGGCGACGACGCAACCAGCACCTCAAGCATCACCGTCTCAGTCGCGCCACTCGGCTCTAACCGCGCAAGCGTCGTAGCCGACCTCCTGAATCAGGGCCTCAACGAGGGCACGATTGGCAACTCAAATACCTTCTTCCAGCAGGGCGACACGTCACATGCGCCGGCAATCCTCAATGTCGTACATCCGGACAGCTGGATCTCCGTTATCACGACTATCGGCGGGCCCGGTCAGGCGCAGACCGCGGTCACGATCGCTGACGAGGTCGCGAGCATCCTCTACGTCACGGGCTGACCACGCGGGTCTAGCGAACGGCTATTTGAGCTTCTTCTCCATCATCACAGTGCCGAGCCAGCGGTTGAACTTGAAGCCAACTTTGCCCATGTGACCGACATCCTTGAAGCCGAACCCCTGATGAATCGCGATGGATGCTTCGGCACCCTTGTCGGCGATGATCGCGACCATCTCGCGCAAGCCCGCAGCTTTCGAGCGCTCAATCAACTCACCGAGGAGCGGTTTGCCAAGCCCTTTGCCGGTCGCCGCCGGCCCAAGATAAATGGAACTCTCCACGGTGTAGCGAGCGGCGGCTCTGTCAATCCACGGCACGACAAGCGCGTAGCCGAGAATTTGACCGGTCGGGCTGACCGCCACGAGGAACGGTAGCTTCTTCGTGCTCAAGCGCTGGAACTTTGCTTTCATGGCCGGGATTGAAATTGGCTTCTCATCGAATGTGATCGAGGAGTTGCGCACGTAGTGGTTGTAGATCTCGCGCACGTGCGGGAGATCGGCCGCCGTCGCATCCCTGATCGCGAACTCGAACGGAGTCTCTGGCGGTTCAACGGGCAGGAGGTGGAGAGGCAACTTTCGGCGTGGCTGGTATTCCTCTTCGAGCATGCGGCGAGCCTAGCCCTGAAGCGACCAGTCGATGGGAACAGCCCCCTGCTGGACGAGAAGATCATTCGCGCGGCTGAACGGGCGGGAGCCGAAGAATCCGTTCGAAGCGGAGAGCGGGCTGGGATGCGCACTTGAGATGGTGGGGGTTGAGCCGAGAAGTGGCTTCAGTGCCGCAGCATCCCGACCCCAGAGGATTGCGACCAGGGGTGTGCCACGCGCAACGAGCGCGGTGATGGCTCGCTCGGTAATGGCTTCCCATCCTTTCCCCCGGTGTGAGCCCGACCTGCCCGCCTGCACGGTCAGCACACGGTTGAGCAGCAGAACCCCGCGGTTTTCCCAGCGCGTGAGATCACCGTGGTCAGCAGCGGGCAGGCCGAGGTCGTCGTTCAGTTCCCGGTAGATGTTCTGCAGGCTACGCGGTACCGGTGAGACTTCTCGCTCAACCGAGAAGGAAAGGCCGACCGGATGCCCGGGTGTGGGATACGGGTCCTGGCCGACGATCAGCACCCGCACGTCCGCGAACGGGTTCCGGAAAGCTCGGAGCACATTCCTGCCCTCCGGTAGGTAGCGCCGCCCCGCATTTGTCTCGGCGCGGAGGAAATCACCCATAGCCGCGATCTGGTCGGCCGCTGGTGCAAGCGCAACGGCCCAGGCGGGATCGACGAGCTCGCCGAGCGGTTGCGGACCCACACGCTTCGTGACGGTTCGCAAGTTCGTTGCATCTGGCGCGCCAGTCATATGAACACGCTATCGCCACCATGCGGGCACTACTATCCGATCATGGCCGCGCCGCAGAACCCAGTGCCCGCAGACTCCGTTCCTTCCGGCTCAGTCGCCTCGACATCAGTATTGAAGTCCAACGCGGGCAGAATCACATTTGGTCTGGTCGGCTTTCTGTTCCTCGTGGAATTAGTCAGCGGCATCCTGCAGGGGTATTACGTGCCGCTCATCCCGGACCTCGTTCAGCACCTCGGAATCCGCGATGCCGACTTCAACTGGTTCGAGGCATCCCAGTTGCTGCTCTCGGCGATTGTTGTTCCAATTCTCGCCAAGCTCGGGGACATGTACGGTCACAAGCGCATTCTGCTGGTGGCTACTGTGCTCACCGCGGGCTCCACGTGGGCTCTCGCGTTCGCCGGCAACTTCACGACCTTTCTCATTGCCTGGGCACTTCAGGGTTTCTACGTGGTCTGGCTGCCCCTCGAAGTCGCTCTCATTTTCGATCGCGGTCGCTCCACGGGGAGGGGTGCTTCACAGACGCGTCGTGCAGCCGGCTATCTCGTTGTCGCTCTCGAGGCCGGGGCCATAGTCGGTGCTCTCAGCGGTGCGCGAATCTTCAAGGCGTTTGGAGGCTCGGTCACCCCGACCCTCATGGTCCCCGCCATCGCCGTCACTCTGGTCTTTTTCGCGATCCTGTTCGGCGTGCCGGAATCAAAGCCGCTACCGGGGCGCAGCCTCGACCTCAAGGGATTCATCGGCCTTACCATCGGTCTGCTGCTGATTACCTC
>JAYSPT010000179.1:0-6827 GCA_043721995.1 Salinibacterium sp.
TCGCCGACGATGTCCGCGAGGGCTTTCGTGAACGCGGGTGTCGCATTGCTCTCGGGTACCGCGAGCTCACCGAATGCCGGCTCGCCCGCACGCTTTGCCGTCAGGAGATCCAGACCCACCGCGTACTGCACGAAGGGTGCGAAGCCGGGCTTGTCTTCAAAATGAAAACCGACGCCGTCCACGCCCCAGCCCCACCACTTCATGTGCTTGACGCTGGGCGGAGTCGCCGCGGCGTGATCGGTCGTGGACGCGGGGGCCGCGTGAGTGTCGATTGTCATGTCGTTCCCTTCGAAGCGTGCACCGGCATCCCTGACGGATGCGTCGAAGCGTGGAGGCGGCGAACCTCGTCGGCAAGTCTTCCCGAGAAATCCTCGGCGGACTCGCCGGGATTCGGGTTCATCGGTGCTCCACAGACTATCGCGACCGGGTATCTGCCGCGTTTGGGCCAGTTCAGACCGCGTGGCATCGCGAGGTTCGCGCCCACCAGCGCGACCGGGAGGCACGGCACCTTCGTCGCCATCGAAAGCGCGGCCGCGCCCGACTTAAATTGACCGATTACGCCATCTTTCGAGCGCCCGCCCTCCGGGAAGATCAGCAGTGGCACTTTGCGCTCAAGCAGCGCCCGTGACGACCCGCTGCGCTTTCCCTCGGAGTTGCGCTCGATCGCGAACGCATTGAAAAACAGGGTGGTCAGCCATTTGCGCCATTGCACGTCGAAGAAGTAGTCGGCGGCGGCCCCTGCGGCAAGATATCGCGACAGGTGGCGCGGAAGTCCGCCGATAATTAGCGGGGCATCCAGGTGGCTCGAGTGGTTAGCGACCACGATGAATGGCGCGTGGAGTCCTCTCAGACCCTCGGCGTTGTGCACTGTCACGCGAACAAGCCGCCAGACCAGTGGCCGCAGCAGACCGCGCTGCGCGATAAACCTGACGTTGGCGACTGTCGGCGAGGTGAAACGGTCAACCTTGCTCATCGCGTTTCGTCCGCTTCCACGACTGGATGTTCGGAGCCATCGGCACCGGCGGATGGGAGCACCGAGCCCCGCGACACGTCGTCGGGCACCGTCTGTGGCACCACGGCGGCTTCCGTCAAGCGGCCGGAGGAAATTCCAGCTGAAATCCAGCGAATCGTCGTCATCGGCAGGTGGCGGGCAAACCACCCGATGACCTTGTACCGAACTGTGGGTATGCAGATTACCCGACCGCGAGCGGCGTCCTTCAGCGCGATGCGGGCAACATCTTCCGGTCGGGCCCACAGGAACGCTGGCAGAGAGCTGCGCTTCACGCCGGCGCGTTCGTGCCACTCAGTGCGTACCCACCCCGGTAGTACAGCCGTGACGGTCACCCCGGTGCCGCGCAGTTCGACGGCTAAACCCTGGCTGTACGCGGTCACCCACGCTTTTATTGCCCCATACGATCCGGTTGCGAGAAAACTCTGCAGACTCGAGACGTTGATGATCTGGCCACCGCGATCGTGCATGCTGGTCGCTGCTGCTCCCCCAAGGATCAGGATCGCCCGGCACATCACGTCGAACGCGTGCTCGTGGGCAGAAGTGTCAGCGGTCGCCAGAGGCGCGGGGACGGCAATACCCGCGTTGTTAATGAGGATGTCGATTGGCCGGTTTGGGTCCCCGATGCGGGTCGCGACGCGGGCAACATCCGCTCGGTCGGCGAGATCGGCGCTCATAGTCTCCACATGTATGCCGTTAGCGGCATGTAGTTGCGCCGCGACCGCAGTGAGACGCGTGGGATCGCGCGCGACAAGCACTAGGTCGTGCCCGCTGGCCGCAAGCTGGTGCGCAAACGCGGCGCCGATGCCCGATGTGCCACCCGTCACCAGTGCCGTAGCCATGCTGAACACATTACGCTACGGGCTCCGTAGCGATAGATGGGTAGACTTTCCCATACCCCACCCAAGCTCCAGGAGGTATTCGGATGCCGGAACATATTGAGGCGTCCGCCCTCGACATCATGAGCTTCCCTGCGCCTGATTTCGATGTGCGCGAATACGCCCGAGGAGCTGCAGGCTCGCATCGCGACCAACTCGGACTCGAGTTCTACAAGAATGCCCCCCTGAGCTCGGAGACCCTGCGCATCATTCGATACCTGCAGGTAATCGAGCGCGCCACGATGACGCACCTGCGCAGCGTGCTCGTCACTGCCACCCATAAGGACGCACGCATCACCGCCTTCCTGACGACCTGGGCATTCGAGAAGTACTGGATCGCCGACGCCTTCGAGCAGATCGGTCTGGCGCACCAGCCCGAAGGGACAGACGTTGACCGGGCGCCGTTCGTGACACCCGGCGAGCGCACGATTCGCGAGTCGATTTTCGCCAATATGGTGGGCATCCCGATGATCGCCGTTCATATGACTTTGGGTACTGTCGACACCTGGCTGAGCCAGACGGTCTACCAGAGACTTGTGGCGCTGGAGCCCAACGCGCAACTCGCGAAAACGATCGCGGCCTTCATCGCGCTCAAAGAGCGGCAGCTGAAGTTCTTCGAGGGCCAGGCTCGATATCGGCTCACCGAGTCACTGCAAGGGCGAAAAATTAGCCGTCGACGTCTCCGAAAGACCCCTTGGCCCATCGGCGCAAAGGCAGAACCCAAAGAAGAGACACAGTTCTTCTTCGAACGGCTTTTCGGGTCAGCCCGCGATCTCCTCACAGAATTGGATGCCCGAATCGACACGCTTCCCGGCCAGGACGGCCTCGGCCTGATGCGAAGAGCCGCACGACTGTGACCCCCGCGCGAACCGCGAAGGCACCCAACGTCATGCTGACTAACGAGCACGTTTTCGTGACCGGCGGCACCGGCTTCGTGGGCCAGGCGATCCTTGAGCGACTGCTGTCATCGCATCCCGGCACCCGCATCACCCTGCTGGTGCGCGGCAAAGGCAGCCAGACCCCCCACGCGCGTATCGAGGGGCTCCTGCGCAAGCCGGTCTTCAAAAACTGGATTGGCTCGGTCGGTGAAGACGAAGCGCGTCGCCAGTTCGCGGCCCGTGTGACCGCGCACGACGGATCGCTGAGCAATGTCGGTGTGCTACCCAAGGACATCGATGTCGTGATCCACAGCGCGTCGACCGTGTCGTTCGACCCGCCGATCGACGAAGCGTTCGATACCAACGTCGGCGGTGCGCACGGCGTCTACGGAGCACTACTTGCGAGCGGGAGCAACCCTCACGTCGTTCACATCTCGACGGCGTACGTCGGCGGGATTCGCAAGGGCATCGCGCCTGAAGCATCCCTGACCCATAACGTCGACTGGCGCGCGGAGTATGAGGCCGCCCGCACCGCGCGCCAGCGCGTGGAGTTCGAGTCGCGCCAACCGGAAGCGCTGCGAGCGCAGCTGGACAAGGCTAAAGCGCGCCACGGCAAAACCGGTCCGCAGGCAGTCGCCCAGTTCGCCGAGACCGCCCGCACGGAATGGGTTCGCGAGCGGCTGGTCGACTACGGGCGCACCCGCGCCGAGAGCCTCGGCTGGACGGATGTCTACACACTCACTAAGGCATTTGCCGAGCGCGCAGCCGAGGAGCTGTGGGGCCAGGCCGGCCACCGACTGTCGATTGTGCGCCCATCCATCATCGAATCGTCGCTGTACCACCCGTTTCCCGGCTGGATCGACGGCTATAAGGTGGCTGATCCATTGATCATCGCCTATGGCCGCGGCCAGCTGCCCGACTTCCCCGGGCTGCCCGATTCGATCCTGGATGTGATTCCGGTCGACTTCGTGGTCAACGCGGCGCTGGCGGTAGCTGCGCATCCGGCGAAGGTCAATGAGCCGCAATACTTTCAGGTGGTGTCGGGCAAGACCAACCCGCTCCCGTTTCATCGCATGTACGAAAACGTGAACTCGTACTTCACCAAGAACCCCCTGCCCGACGAGCACGGCGACATCAAGGTGCCCCTGTGGCGCTTCCCCGGCGGCCAGAAGGTAGAGAAGGCGCTCGCGCGACGCGAGCTGCAGGTGGTGCGAGCGGAGAAGCTCATCGAGCGACTCCCGACGACGAAACGCACCCGCGGCTGGCTCGACACGGTCTCGAAAGGCAAGCACGGACTGCGCCAGTTGCGTGCCTTCACTGAGCTTTATCGCGCCTACGTGCAGACCGAGATCATCTTCGACGACACGAAGACCCGTGCGCTGCTGGCTTCCCTACCAGAGGATGTTCGCAAGAACGAAGGCTTCGACGTCACCGAGATCGACTGGGAGCAATACTTCCAGGACATCCACTTTCCGGCCGTCACGACGCTGACCCGTGCGTTCGGAAAGCGGCCGTCCGCTCGCGCGAGGGCCGCCCAGGTTCTCCCGGTGCGCAATGATGTGGTCGCGGTCTTCGATCTCGAGGGCACCGTGCTCGAATCGAACCTGGTTAAGCAGTACCTCATGCTGTGGGGCAACACCGTGCCCCGCACCCGGGTGCTGCACGACCTGGCCAACTTTAGCTTCTCGCTGCGAAAGTACTGGAAGGCCGAGCGGCGCGACCGCGGAGAGTTCATTCGTACCTTCATGCGTCGCTATAAGGGTTTCAAGGTATCTGAAATCCAGCACGAGGTAGCCGGCAGCTTTGGCAAGGCGATGATGCGCCGCGCCCTGCCCGACGCGCTGAAGAGGGTGCAGGAGCACCGAGCTGCCGGGCACCGCACGATCCTTGTCACGGGTTCCATCGACCTGATGGTGCAGCCCTTCGTGCCCTACTTCGATGAGGTCGTTGCCGGTCGCATGCACGAGCGGGATGGCGTCCTCACGGGTTTCCTGGCCGACCCCCCGCTGGTGGACGAAGCCCGGGCCGCATGGCTGCGCCATTACGCGGAGCAGAACGGGTTCGAGCTCGAGCACTCCTACGGCTACGGCGACAGTCACGCCGACCTTGTGTGGCTGCAACTGGTCGGAAACCCGAGCGCGGTGAACCCCGATCTGAACCTGTACCGGCACGCCCGGGAAAAGCACTGGAACGTGCTTGACTGGAAGCGTCGGTCGACCTCTCCCGCCGAGAAAACCCCGAGCATCCAAACCACTCCGACGGACACACCGAATATTGCGGAAGGAGTCGGGAAGGCCGCCACCAAGAAGGCCCAGCCCGCAGCATCCCATGGCATTTGATATTGATAACTACACCTCCACCTCCAAAAGTGTGGTGTGGGGAGATCTCGACTTCACCGAGTTCATCGACAACCCTTTGCCACCGGCTACTTTGCGCAGCCTGAGGTACATGGCCGACGTGGAGTACCACACGGTCTGCTACCTGCGCGACCTCCTGGTCACCCCCTCGCATAAAGAGGTGGATGTTTCGGCGTTCATGACCATGTGGAACCGTGAGGAGTTTTGGCACGGAGAGGCACTCGCTGCCGTGCTCGCGGCGCACGATGTGACGATTGACTTCGACCAGCTCAAGGCCGTGCGCATGAAGCTTGGCTGGAAGGATCGCCTCGACCCTATTAAGCAATCGCTGCTGGGCAACATCGTCGGCAAGGATTTCATTGCCGTGCACATGATCTGGGGTGCGGCCAATGAGTGGTCGGCTGTCGCCGCGTACAACCGGCTCGCCGACATGGAGAGCCACCCTGTGATGTCTGAACTGCTGCGCCGGATTGCGAAGCAGGAAGCGCGGCACGTCGCCTTTTACGCTACCCAGGCCCGCGAGCGGTTAGGCCGCTCGAAGAAGGCCCAGGTACTAGCCAGATTCGCCCTCAAGAACGCGTGGGGACCGGTCGGCTCAAGCATCTCCGCGCCCGAAGAGGTTACCCACGTGATGGGCCACCTGTTCTCGGGCGAGGAGGGGCTGCGCGAGATTCGCAAGCTTGACGAGCACATTTCCCGCATGCCGGGCCTCGACGGGCTCACCATCGTCGAGTCCTCCATGAAGAAGTACGGCGTTACCGCATAACTCTCACGGCTGGCGCGAGTTCGGGGGCAGGGGGGCGCCTGCAGAACTGACGGGCGCCCGGTAACCTTGGCGGCAACATCCCGACGCGAAGGAGTGGGTGAAATGGCGTCAGAAAAAGAGCCGAACAGCGAGGTCGTCGCGAAGCGCCCGAGCTCGCTCATTTTGTTCGTGCTGTCAGAGACCGCGATCTATGGCGTGATGCTCGTTTCCGCGCTAGTGATCGTGACCAGCCAGCGGTCAGAAACGACGTGGGATGCCCTGCTCAAGGTGCTCGTATCGGTACTCGTGTTCTGGGTCGCCCACGTATTTGCGACCGTGGTCTCGCACCTCGGAGTTGCCGTGAACGGTGATAAGTCGTGCGGCGCGCTGATCCGGTACGGCATGCGGCACTCCAGTGGACTGCTGGTTGCGGCCCTTGTGCCCCTCGTCGTGCTGTTGCTGGGCGGGCTGGGAGTCATCAGCAACGACACTGCCGTCTGGACTGCCCTCTGGGTCGACGTCGTGCTGCTGGGCGGACTGGGCTACTTAGCGGTCGCACGGGTGACAAGGGTCTCGTGGGCGCGCTTCGTCGGTGCGGGTACGACCGCGCTGCTGGGCGTCGCGATCATGGTGCTGAAAGCGCTCATCCACTAAGTTCGGGGCGAGCTGAGTGGCGCATCAAGGATGATTCGATGCCCCGGATTCGAATCTGGGCCTGGACGCGCGAATAACAAATGCCCCGCATGGTGCGGAGCATTTGTTATTCGTGGATCCAAGGGGATTCGAACCCCTGACCCCCTGCATGCCATGCAGGTGCGCTACCAGGCTGCGCCATGGACCCAAACGAGCTTTCCAAGATTACTACACAACGGCGAGAGCCAGAGCCGGGCCGCTGAGTCGTGAAACAAGCCACATCTCGTCAGTGGCTGCTTGTATTCCTCGCGCTTCTGGCGGTCGCAC
>JAYSPT010000180.1:0-2582 GCA_043721995.1 Salinibacterium sp.
CCGGCGCCGACTAGCGCCTTGGCGACCGACTCGGCGACGACGGGGTCGGTGCCAGCGAACGCAGAAACGATGGCCGCATCATCCACAACCGGTCGATCCGATTGCGGATCATCGGGCCGCAGGCCAAGCCGGGCGAGCACCTCACGGGCCAGTTGCGGATCTGGGGTAGTCACTTCCACGCGAGTTGCGCCCTGCGCGCGAAGGTCATCGAGAGTGCCCTGCGCGACCAGACGGCCGACGCTCATGACCGCAACGTGACTACACAGTTGCTCAACTTCGGCCAACAGGTGACTTGACACGAATACCGTCGTTCCGTCCGCGGCAAGTGATCGGATGAGGTTGCGCACCTCGCGCGTTCCCTGCGGGTCGAGTCCATTGCTCGGCTCGTCGAGGATGAGGAGATCTCGCGGCGTGAGCAGGGCGTTGGCGATTCCGAGGCGCTGCTTCATTCCGAGCGAGTAGGCGTGCGCTTTCTTGTTCGAAGCGTGGGAGAGCCCGACCCGCTCCAGTGCGGTGTCGACCCGGGTGCGACGGGTGGCGGAGGTTGCGTGCCGGTCGGCGGAGTCGAATCGGGCCAGATTCGCGCGACCGGAGAGGAACGGGTAGAACGCCGGCCCCTCGACGAGCGCACCAACGCGCGGGAGCACCGCTCGAGCATCCGTCGGCATGGGGCTACCGAGCAGACGGATGTCGCCGCGGGACGCCGAGGCGAGTCCGAGGAGCATCCGGATGGTCGTCGTCTTGCCTGAACCGTTGGGACCCAGAAAGCCGAACACCGACCCGCGTGGCACCGCCAGATCGAGTTCGTTCACCGCGATCTGGCTGCCAAAGACCTTCGTGAGCCCGCGGGTCTCTATCGCGAGAGCGGCGTCAGGCAATGCTGGCGCTGGTCACTGTGTGGACGCGGCCAGCAACTGATCGGTGCTGACGGCGCCGACAAAGACCCGACCATCGGTCGTGAGCAGCACAGACACGATCGAGGTCTGGAGCGCCTTGCCGCCGCTCACCGGGGTCAGCAACTGATCGAGCAGCTTGGATGTGCTGCCACCATCGGCTATTGCAGCCTTCGCATCGAAGGAGCCCGCAGGCAGCTGGATGATCGTGGACCAACCCGCTCCCGTGACGGTGGGCTTGGTGCCGGTTGCGTCCGACGGCTTCGCCGTCGCTGCACCATCTGTCGACGGTGCGGATTTTTCCGTGACGGTTGAACCGGCCGGGGGCGTGAACGAAAAAGTGCTCGCGTCGGGAGCGGAGTACTCGATCGACTTGAACTCGACCGAGAACGCGGGATCGGTCTGGCCGACGGCATTGACCTCAACTCCGAGTGGTAGGCCCGTCTCCGAGTCCACCGCGATAACGACCGAGCCGACGAGCGTGCTGCCCGACTTGGGCGTGAGAACGAGTTGGTACACGGCGCGACCGGCGACTCGTGCCGTGTTCGTCACGGTGACACTCGTGGACGAATCGAGGTTACTGAGCAACTGTTGCGTCAGTTCGGCGGGGGTCTTGGCAAGTTCGGCGGTCGGTGACGGCTTCGCGCGGGCGTCTGCCGGGATGTTCAGATGAGTCGCGGTGTTGGCTTTCGAGTCCCATGTCCAGACATCCGTGCCATTGACGATCACGTCGCGCTCGGCCAGCGAATCCATAACCTGCGCGCGAGCTTGGTGGGCAGAGCCGGCGAAGACCCGGACCGCGTGGGGTGCGCTGAAGAGGTCTAGAACCGTTGCGCTGGTGGAACCCTTCGCGGAGCTACTTCCGCCAAGCGACGGGAGTTGTGGTAACCCGAGGTTTGAGGTCTGATCGAGCGTGCCGGAGTACTCGGTGTTCGCGCTTGCTGCGACGAACTCAAGCAGCTGTGCGGGGGTCTTCGCGGGTAGCTCTGGGGACGCGTTGGCTGCCGCCGGGATGATCACTGCGCCTGCGATAACGACGGCTGGTACGATCGCCGCGGGAATCCAACGCATCCAGCTCTTCTTCATGACGCAGCCTTTCATTGCACGAGGGCACAAACACACTACCTTTCACGGTATACCTGTCGCGCCGAACATCGGCTGGGAATCCAGGCGATAGCCTCGGATCATGCCAGTTCGGATCATGCCAGAGACGTCCCCTGCCCGCCGAAGTGTCGGCATCCTCAGGCTGGGAGCGGGAACGGCGCTGGTTGTCGCACTCGGTTTCCAGGTCGTCGAGCAAATTCTCAACAATGCGATGATCGCTGAGCAGTATTTCAGCTACTTCACGATCCAGTCCTCGTTGATTGCTGCAACCGTGCTGCTAATCGGGGGAATATCGGCGCTGCGGCGGTCCGAGGACTCAGTCGTCTATACGGTCGCTCGGACGTCGGTGGTCGCCTACGCCGTGGTCACGGCGGTCGTGTACAACGTGCTCCTGCGGGGCATCCCCACCACAGGGTTTCACTCAACGCCGTGGCCCGGAGAGCTGATGCATGTGTGGGTCCCAATCTTCATCGTGCTCGACTGGCTGCTGTCGCCCGGCCGACCGCGGTTGCGCTGGACCGCGCTTCGCATCGTGGTGGTGTACCCGCTGGCGTGGCTCGCTTTCACTCTCGCGCGTGGCGCGAT
>JAYSPT010000181.1:0-9861 GCA_043721995.1 Salinibacterium sp.
GCCTTTTACTCGCTTCGTTAGTCGCCGTTTCACGGCATCGCCTACCGTCGGCCATAGGCCGCGGGGCATGTAGAGCAGAAATAGGATGAGGATGATGGCATAGGCCGCGTACTGAAGGATCGTTCCGACGATGGGCGGCGTCCCTGGAACGTTGCTGATGGTGTTGAGCGCCTGGACGAGAACGGACACGAGGACCGTTCCGACCACACCGCCCCACAGCGTCCCGAGGCCTCCGATGACGGCCATGATCACGTAGGTAAACGACATGGACGGCGGGAACGATTCTGCGCTTACGTAGGGGATGAAGAACGCAGTGATGCCGCCAACGAGCCCCGCGCACCCCCCGGCGAGGGCGAAGACGGCGAGCTTGGTCCGAAGGACCGGAACACCGGATGATGCTGCTGCTGACTCGCTGCCCGCGACTGCTCGCACCCCGCGCCCGAACCTGCTCGAGATGACGTTGTGCGAGACGACCATTGTGATGGCGAGCACTGCGAGGGCAAGGTAGGCGAAGAACAGCTGGCCAGTCACTACGAGACTCCCGATGCCGAGACTTGGGATGCCGACGATACCCGCGCCGCCGCCCAGGATGGGGACCCCGCCCATCAAGGCGCCGACGAGCAGCAATACGGCGAGCGTTCCGAAGGCTAGGTAATGGCCACGAAGCCGCAGCAGCGGCAGCCCCAGAAGATAGGCGAGCCCGGCCGAAATGAGTGGTGCAGCTATGAGAGCAATAAGCGGCGGCACGTGGAGGCTGACCGTCGAGACGGCGACCGTTAGCGCACCAATTGCGACGAACGCACCCTGGCCGAGCGACGCCTGGCCCGCGTATCCCATGAACAGCGACAGACCGACCACGACGACTGCGGCGAGCACGGTCTGCACGTAGAAGGTTTCGTCGTTCAGGAACAGCGGGATGAGAATTGCGATGAGAGCAACCACCGCCGTCGGGATCGCTCGCTGGATAGACCGGTTCACTTTGCCTCCTCGGCGGAGAGGCTCTTGTGCCTCGCTATCATTACGACGAGCAGCATCACCAGGGCCGCAACCGTTTGGTATGAGCCGCCGAAGTAGCCGGCGACGAGTTGGCCGCTGATCCCCAGCACGAGGCCACCGACGACGGTGAGCCACGGGCTGGAAAGACCACCAAACACGGCCGCCGCGAATCCACCGAGCGCGAGCGGGAGATCAGACGAGAAAGAAATCGGACTGAACGGGGCGGTCACCACACCGGCCAGGCCGCCGAGCATCCCCGCGATCGCGAAGGCGATAAAGCCCATCCGGCGCGAATCGATTCCAACGAGCGCCGCTGCGCGGGGATTGGATGCGGCGGCTGTCATCCCCTTGCCGAGATAGGTGCGCCCGAAGAAGATGCCGAGCAGGATGAAGGCGACCACCGCGATCCCTGCCGTGAGCAGGCGCTGGTTCTCAATCGACGCACCGAGGATGACCGTCGTACCGCCGAGTCCCTCGGGCGCTATCGGTGACTGACCCCAGATCGTCACGAAGATTCCCTCGGAGAGGATTGACAGGCCGAGGGTGATGAGCAGGGCGGTGAGCGGTGGCGTTCCCTTTTTTCCAATGGTGACAAAGCCGAAGGCGAGGCCGATAAGGCCAGTCAGGACCACGGCGAGTACCTCGGCGAGCCCATGGGGGATCGAAAAGCTAAGGAACGAGTACGAGATGAGCCCCCCAAACACTGCAAGAGTTCCCTGCGTGAAGTTCACGACATGGGTTACCCGGTGGACTACGACGAACCCGCTGCCGACGAGTGCGTAGGTCGCACCGATCGTGATTCCGGAGGCTACGTAGATGAGCAGGGCGTTCACTTGGTTCTCTTTCGATCTGCCGAGGTTTCGATGCCACCGAGATAGGCCGCGCTGAGGTGTGGATCGGCCGCCAGGGTTGCGGAGGCTCCGGACGCGACGATCTTGCCCGCCTCAAGGACATACGCTCGCGCACACATCCGGAACGCTAGGTCCACCTCTTGCTCGATCAGCAGGATGGTCGTTCCGCGTGAGGCGTTGAGTTCGATCAGGTAGTTCGCGAGGTTGGCGACAACGAGTGGCGCCAAGCCAAGAGAGAGCTCGTCGACGAGCAGAAGGTCCGGGCCGGCCATGAGTGCCCGACCGACGGCGACCATTTGCTGCTGGCCGCCTGAGAGCGTGCCGGCCTTTTGGTCTTTCATTCGAGCCAGATCGGGCAGGAGTTCGTAAATGGCCGCTGGGTTGCGGTCCTTTACCCGCCAGGCACCGAGTCGCAGGTTGTCATCGACGGACATGTCGGCGAACATCTGCCGGCCCTCGGGTACCTGGGCGCTCGGGCCGTCGACAGTGATCGTCCCGGATGCGACGGGAATAACCCCGCTGATCGCGTTGACAATCGACGACTTGCCCGCGCCATTGGGCCCGACCAGGGCGACCATCTCGCCCTTCTCAACCGAGACGCTGACTCCGTCAACTGCGGTCGCGGTTCCGTAACGAATGACGACGTCCTCAAGAGTGAGCACGGGATACTTCCGTTCCGAGATAGGCGTCGATGACGCGCTGGTTACTGCGCACCTCATCGGGTGTGCCGTCGGCGATGACCTCACCCAGGTCGAGAACGGCGATGCGGGTCGCGAGCCTCATGACCATCGTGACATCGTGCTCGATAAGAACGATGGTCATCCCCTCGTCGTGCAGCTGCGCGATGAGGTCGGAGAGGTCGCGGCGTTCGGCGGCGCGAAGGCCGGAAGCCGGCTCATCGAGCAGGAGAAGTTTGGGTGCTCCCGCGAGGGCGCGGGCGACTTGCACCCGGCGCTGCTGGCCAAGTGGCAGGGAGTCAGCGGGTCGATTTGCCCAGTCGGAGAGACCGACCCTCGCGAGAGCGGCGACCGCCCTCTCTTTGATGTCACGTTCCTCGCGACGCTGCGCGGGAAGCCGCAGGGCGGCCGCAAATGCTCCGGAACGTGTGATCGAGGTCGTTCCCACCATGACGTTCTCGAGCACCGTCATTCCGGGGAAAAGTCGTGCCCCTTGGAAGACAATAGCGATCCCGAGCCGCGCTCGACGATGTGTGGGGAGTCGTTCGACCCTCCCACCGTCAAAATCTATCGACCCGCGGAGGGGCTGGGTTTGCCCGCTGATGAGGTTCATGAGCGTGGATTTTCCGGCGCCGTTGGGGCCAATGATGCCCCGCAGCTCGCCCCGCTCGACAACGAGGCTGACATCTCGCACGGCGAATACCCCGCCGTAGGAGCGCGATAATGCGGTGATGGAAAGCATCTGAGTCTCGTCGTCGAGTCGTGGAGATGGGTGTTACTTGGGCGGGTCGGCTGCGAACTGCTTCTTCGTGTACGGCGTAGCCACGAATTTGCCGTCTTGGATCTCAACGATCGCGATATCCGAGGCGTGGAGGCCCGAGTGGTCTGTCGCGGAGAACGTAAAGCGACCACCCACCGTCAGCGTGTTCAGCTTTTCGAGTGCGTTGCGGATCGAGCTACGGTCCGATGAGCCTGCGGACTTGATGGCGGCCGCCGCAAGCTGCACAGCCGTCGCGGCGTCGAAGGCGAACTGGGGAGGGAATGCTCCGCTGTGCCCCTTTTCCCACGCGGTGACGAACTTGCCGATTTCGGTCTTGTAGGCACCCGCGGGCATTGCCTCGTACGCCATTGCGCCGCCGCTTGAGAGCACGACGCCGTTGGAAGCTGTGCCGGTCGGCTTCGTGTAGAGCGATGACGCTTGCGCGCCACTCATGAACAGCTTGACGCCAGATCCCGCGATCTGCTTGGTGAGAATAGCCGGTCCGGCGCCCGGGCCCCAGACCATGAGCGCGTCGGCCCCTGACTGCTTGACGTGCGTGATGAGCGGCGTGAAGTCGGTTGCCGAGACGTCGAAGCCCTCGCTCAGCACGACCTGAATGCCCAGTTTCTTAGCGGCAGCGGCAGTTGCATTTGCGGCCGGCTGCATTGCGGAGCTTTGCGTGAGATAGGCGAGGGCCAGCTTCTTCACGCTGACCGACGCGAAGTACTTCGCGAGGACATCGCTCACTTTGGCCGTGGGAGCTGACACGCTGAAGGCGTACTTGTTACTGCCATTCGCGTACGAGTCGACCGGGCCAATAGCCAACATTGGTATGGCAGCCGTCTGGGCGCTCGGTCCTACCGCCGCGGAGTTTGCGGCGCTGACGGACGAGAGGATGATCGATGTCGACTTGTCGGCGGCCAGCTGGTTGAACAGCGTGACCGACTGGGTGACATCGGACTTATCATCGTTGACGATGAGTGTGAGCTTACTTCCGTTTACGCCGCCGGTTGAGTTGATCGTCTGGATCATGAGTTGCGCAGCCTCTTGGGCGGGAACGCCCAGGCTGGACAGGTTGCCGGTCAGCGGGCTGAGCATGCCGATCTGGATCGGGCCCGAGCTGGCGGTGGAGCCCGTGCTGGTAGGGGAACCCGTGTTGGCCGAGCAGCCAGCGAGGGCGAGCGTGGCCGCCACGGCGACGACCCCCAGAATTTTTTTGTGCTTCATTGCAACTCCCATTTTTGCCTCGTTGAAAAGTTGGGTGGATCCTGCCCGGCCGCGCTAAGTCGGACACAAGCGACGGGGAAAACTTCTCCTGCTGAGGCCACCTGATAGTCAGGCTGCCTGTCGGTCGATTATGAATGCAGGTAGCCTGATTGTCAAGGGACGGGAGTCGAGGAGGATACGCCGTCGATAAGGGCCGGAGGCGGGAAGAGCAGCTAGCTACCCTCATCGAAGGCGATGCGCCCTAGCAGGGTCCGTAGCTGCTCGCGCTCGTCGGCGCTCAGTGTGCGTAGGGAAATGTCGTCGGCCTGCTGGACCGCGACGGTCGCCCGGACGTAGAGCCGACGGCCCTCGGCAGTTGCGCTGATTATCTTGGATCGTCGGTCGCTGGGATCCGGGGCGCGCTTCAGTAGTTTTCGAGCCTCGAGGCCATCTACCAGCGCCACGATCTGGCTCGGATCGAGACTGAGAAACTCTGCGAGCTCACGCTGGGACGGACCCTTGCCGCTGCAAGCGAGCGCCAGGATCGAGTATGAGCGCACTTTGAGGTCGAGGGGAGCGAGCATTTCGTTGGCCCTTGCGCTTCCGAGAGATCTGGCGCGCGCAGCGAGAAACTCGATCTCGTTGACGAGATCAGTAGCGCGGAGGCGGATGTCGGGCGTCGCTGGATGAGCGCTGCGTATGGGTGCAGCTGGCCGACTAATCTCGTCCTCCATGCCGAAATCATATCGTCGAAGAATCTGGCACAGCGGACACCGCCGACAATTCGTAGGTGTTTATCTATTGTTGATCTTTTTAACTAATCGTGTTCTACTCGACTCTGTTCGCGCGAAACTCACGGCGCGATCCCTTTCTTATCAACGTCGAGGAGAACCATGAGCCTGGCAGGCAAAGTCGCGATTGTGACCGGAAGCGGCAGGGGGCTCGGCCTCGCTTACGCGCTCGAGCTCGCGGCTCAGGGCGCATCCGTCGTGGTCAACGATGTCGACGCTACGATCGCAGCGGAAGCAGTCCAGTCCGTGCGGGACGCCGGAGGGAACGCCGTTGCGCTCGTTGCACCGGTGGGCACCACTGAAACCGCGAAGGCCCTGGTCGCCGCGGCGGTGGAGAATTTTGGACGCCTCGACATACTTGTCACGAACGCCGGTGTTTTGCGCGACACCGTGGTCTGGAAAATGTCGGACGAAGATTTCGACACCGTCATCAACGTCCATCTCCGCGGAACCTTTGTCTGCGTTCGTGAGGCCGTCATCCAGTTCCGTGCACAGGGTGAGGGCGGGCGCATCATCTGCATAGGTTCGCCAACCGGCCAGCGCGGCAACTTCGGCCAGACGAACTACGCGGCTGCAAAGGCTGGCATCGTCGGGATGGTGCGAACCTGGGCGCTCGAGTTGAAGCGCGCCGGCATCCTCGTGAACGCGCTCATACCGGTGGCCGCTACGGCCATGACTGCAACCATCCCCTACTTTCAGAAAGCCGTCGAGGCTCAAGCAGCCGGAGAGCCCATTCCGAACTTCTTCCGTCACAAGCTTGGCTTTGGAACGGCCGCGGATGTCGCGGGAACGGTCGCCTTCCTCGCCTCGGACGCCAACACGGTTACCGGCCAAGTCATTGGCGTCGGTGGTGACCGGATTCAGCTGTGGTCGCACCCCGATGCGATAGCAAGCGAGTACAGCACCGGAGGTTGGAGCTACGACGAACTGATAGCGCAGTTCGACGACCTCTTCGGCGGCAAGCGCGAGACGGTCGGAGAAAGCTTCCCCGACGTTCCCGCCGACCTCGCACCGGTGCCAGCGTCCTGACATGGCCTATGAATATGGCCTGGCCGTCAACGACCTGATCGCCATCGACACGCACGTGCACATCGAGGTCGACGAATCAGGGCACAACGCACTCCCCCAGGTTCTAGTCGACGCCTCCAGCAAATACTTCAAAGCGAATGCCGATCGCCTGGGTCTCGACTCGATCGCAGAGCTTTACCGTGAGCGCAAGATCGCGGCAGTCGTGTTCACGGTGGATGCTGGCACCCGGCTGAAGCACGCCGCCAATAGCAGTGAGGAGCTTGCGCTCGGTGCCGCGCGCAATAACGACGTGCTCATCCCGTTCGGGTCTATCGACCCCCACACGGGCGATGCCGCAATTACCCGCGCGAGGATGCTCGTCGAGGAGTACGGCGTGAAGGGCTTCAAGTTCCATCCGACCGTGCAGAACTTCAACCCATCGAGCGAGTGGCTTTACCCGCTATACAGTGAAATCCAGCGTCTCAGCGTTCCCGCGCTTTTTCACACCGGCCAGACCGGAATCGGAGCCGGGCTCCCCGGCGGTTTTGGGCTCAAGCTCGGGCTGTCGAATCCGATGCACCTTGACTCAGTCGCGGCGGACTTTCCCGACTTGCAAATCATCATGGCCCATCCATCTGTTCCTTGGCAGGACGAAGCGATCTCCATTGCAACCCACAAGGCAAACGTGTGGATCGATCTTTCCGGCTGGTCCCCGAAGTACTTTCCCGAGAACCTCGTGCGGCAAGCGAACTCACTGCTGCAGGACAAGGTGCTGTTCGGGTCGGACTATCCCCTGATCCACCCCGATCGCTGGCTCGGCGACTTCGCCGCCCTTCCGTTGAAAGACGAAGTGCGCCCCAAAATCCTCAAAGCCAACGCGCTCAGGCTGCTCGGTCTTTCGTCAACTTCCGGCTGAGCCACATCTACCGCTAGTCAAGGAGCACCAATGAGTACGACAGAAATCGAATTCGCCGACATCGAAAACGTGAAAGGGAGAGACCTCGGCTTCACCGAATATCGTACGGTGACGCAGGAACAGGTCGACACCTTCGCCGATGCCACCGACGACCACCAGTGGATACACACCGACCCCGAGCGCGCCAAAAGCAGCCCGTTCGGCGGTCCCATCGCTCACGGATTCCTGACGCTATCGCTTGCGATCCCGTTCTGGACGGAACTGCTCGAGGTGAAAGGGGTGGCGACGAAAATCAATTACGGCCTGGATAAAGTACGGTTCCCGGCCCCGGTGCGCGTCGGCGCACGCATCCGAATGACTGCCACCGTCGCGGATGTCGTCATTCTGCCGGGCGGCGTGCAACTGTCTGTCGACCAGGTCATCGAGATCGAGGGCCAGCCAAAACCGGCCGTCGTGGCGCGCGGTCTCTACCGCTTTTACGCCTAGGAACCAAAGGATGCGGATGCCCTCGGGTCGCGAGATCCGGGGGCATCTCCGTCGGGCTCTGCGCTAGCGCCGAGCGGCTGAACGTTCAGCCGAGCGAGATGACGACGGACTTCGTTCGCGTGTATTCGTCGATGGCCTCGTGCCCGTTTTCGCGGCCATACCCCGAGCTCTTGACCCCACCGAACGGAACAGCAGGATCAAGCATGGCCCAGTCGTTGACCCAGACGATACCGGCCTCCAGCTGGGCGGCGACCCGATGAGCGCGCGCGATATTCGTCGTGTGTAGACCAGCAGCCAGGCCATACGGAGTGCCATTGGTCAACACGATCGCCTCAGCCTCGTCGCGGAATGTCTGCACCGTGATCACCGGACCGAAGATCTCCTCTTGGACGATGCGCGAGTCGTTGGCGACCCCTGTGATCACTGTCGGCAAGTAGTAAAAACCACCATTGAGCTCCAATCGCTCACCGCCGGTCAGGACCACTCCCCCTGACTCGATTCCGAGCGCGACATATTTCTCGACGTTGCGCACGTGTCGATCCGCCGCCATCGGCCCCATCCCGGTGTTCGGGTCAAAAGGGTCGCCAACCGGAACGTGAGCGAGTTCCGCGAGCAGAGCATCCACCACATCCTTCTCGATGCTCGCCTCAACCAGAAGCCTGGGGGCGCCCATGCAAAACTGCCCGGCGTTGAAGACCATGCCCTTGACGATCGAGGGGATCACGCGAGCCAGGTCTGCGTCGGCGAACACGATCTGCGCGCCATTACCGCCGAGCTCGAGGCTGATCGGCTTGAGATTCTGTCCGGCGCTCGAGGCGATGAGACGACCGACTGCGGTGGATCCGGTAAACGCGATCTTGTTGATATCAGGGTGACGAAGCATGGCTTCACCGAGCGCAGGTCGCCCTCCCGTGACCACGTTGACGACGCCAGCGGGTATGCCGGCCTCCTCGAAGATGGCGGCCATTGCGAGTGCTGAAAGTGGAGTGTCCGGTGCTGGCTTGTGCACGATCGAATTGCCCGCAGCGAGGGCCGGGGCGAGCTTGTTCGAACTGAGGACGAGGGGGAAGTTGAACGGGGTGATGGCACCGACGACGCCGTGTGGCTCGCGGCGGGTATAGGCGAACGCGTTCATCGGGGTGTCGCGAACCGATCCGTCCATGGTCTGCGCGAGGGCGGAGCAGTACTCGAACTGGTCTGCGGAGTTCAGCACGTCGACGGGCCGGCAGAAGGTGACGGGCTTGCCAACATCCATGCTTTCAATGGCCACGAGCTCGTCGGCACGCTCACGCATGAGATCCGCCACCCTATGCAGCGTCCGCGCTCTCTCCCGAGCGGAAAGGCGTGACCACGTGCCTCGCTCGAACGATTTTCGAGCGGCGGCCACCGCGGAATCGAGATCGCTATCAGCAGCATCCGCAACGGTGCCGACCACGATGGAGGTCGACGGATCGACGACCTCCATCGTCGCCGAGCCCGCGGCCTCTCGCCACCCCCCGTCGATATACAGCTGACCAGGCTTCAGAACAGGGCGAGCGAGTGCAGCTTCTGACATGACGCGTACCTGTTTCTTATCTAATGCTTGTGAGCGAATCGCGGGAACAGGGCCTCCGCCGTGACCCGGTCGAGAAGGCGGTGCGCCTCCGCATCCAAGATCTCCGACCGCTCATACGCCGCCACCTGCCCGAGTACCGTGGGTTCGACGGTGTAGGGCCAGTCGGTCCCGAACAGCAGTTTGTCCGGTCCAACGAGGCCGAGGACAGACAGGATCTGCCTCGGAAAGGGAAATCCGGCTATGTCGTAATAGAAGGACCGTAGCGTGCCGAGAAAGTCGACCTCGTTCGCCGGTGGCGGTAGGAGGCGGGAGCTGATCTCGGCGACGCGGTCAGCGATCGAACTAAGAGCGCCGCCGGCGTGGGGCAAGACGACGGTGGTACCCGGATGCCGATCAAGAACTCCGGAGAGCACCAGGTTCGTCACCGCACGCGTCGTATCGAGGGGGAACTCGAGGATGGGTGCGGGACGCCCGAGCGTGAGCGCTTCGCCGCACACCGGCGTGGTCGGGTGGATAAAAATTGTCGACTTTCGCGCAGCGACCGCTGCGATGAGGGGGTCCATGCGGGGGTCGCCGAGATACATGCCATCGGTATTGGTGAAGAGTACAACGCCG
>JAYSPT010000182.1:0-2766 GCA_043721995.1 Salinibacterium sp.
AAGTAGTTCTGGCCTACCGGCCGGATGGGTCAATAAGTGAATCCGATAGTCATCACCTTCGCGGTGCTCTTCGTCGCGGTCGCGCTCTTCATCTGGAATCGACTACCGGTGGGGATCGTTGCCATTGGTGTCGCCCTGACGCTGTACGCCACGGGAGTTATCAACTCCGATCAGGCCCTCGGGGGGTTCGGCGATCCGGTAATCGTCTTCATCGCTGCGCTCTTCGTGGTCAGCGAGGGCTTGGATGCGACAGGTGTGACGACATGGGCCGGCCAGAAGTTGGTCGATAACGCCGGTGCAAGCCCCAAGCGTCTCGTCGTCTTCGTGATGCTGCTGGTCGCGGTTCTCACCGCGCTAATCAGTGTCAACGGTGCCGTGGCGGCGCTACTGCCAATGGTGGTTCTGCTTGCCGTGCGCATCAAGCAGCCGCCATCTCAGATGCTCATTCCGTTGGCATTCGGTGCGCACGCCGGATCGCTGCTCGTGCTGACCGGATCGCCGGTGAACGTGCTCATCTCTGAATACGTCGTGGCTTCGGGGCATCCCCCCATCGGCTTCTTCTCGCTGGGCCTCATCGGCCTTCCACTGCTCGCGGGCACCATTCTGGTCGTCGTACTGTTCGGTTCTCGCCTGCTTCCCAAGATCACGCCGAAGGCTGCGACAAAGGATCTCAGCGACCACGCAGTGACCCTGGCGGCCCAATACTCGATGGATCACCCCGACCAGCTCCTCGATCGAAGGGTGGGTCTCACCGAGGTAGTCGTACCGCCGCGTTCTTCGTACATCGGAGATGTCGTGTACCCGGGAATGGTGACCGAGAGCGGCGAATTGGTGATCGTTGCGATCCAGCGTTCAGGTGAGGACCTCGGCCGCGCGAATGTGCAGGCCGGCGATGTCCTGCTGCTGCAGGGCACCTGGGGAGCACTCGATATCAACACGATCGACCCGAACGTGCTCGTGGTCGACACCCCGCTGAGCATTCGGCGGCAGGCTGTGCCGCTTGGCCCGCGCGCGAAAGTCGCGCTGGTGATCCTCGCGGGCATGGTCATTCTGCTCGCCACGGGCATCGTGCCTCCTGCGATCGCAGCTTTGATCGCGGCTGCCGCGATGGTGCTGCTGCGAGTTATCTCGGTCGGTCAGGCCCACCGCTCGATTTCGTGGACGACCCTAATTTTGGTTGGTGGGATGATCCCGCTGTCGACCGCGATCACGAAGAGCGGTGCCGCCGATCTCGTCGCGAACGGGATCATATCGGTGGTTGGCAAGGCTAGCCCGTACCTGCTGCTACTCGGGATCGTTCTTGTCACCGTGGTGCTCGGGCAGTTGATTAGCAACATGGCGACGGCGCTAATTCTCGCGCCCATCGCTATCGCTATCGCGGTGGAGACAGGCATCTCGCCGGTTCCGCTGCTGATCGGCGTTGCGGTTGCTGCGGCTGCCTCGTTCCTCACCCCGGTGGCGACGCCGGCCAACACCATGGTTTTTGAACCGGGTGGCTACAAGTTCGGCGATTATTGGAAGCTCGGGCTTCCCCTCGTGGTGCTGTTCGCGGGCGCCGCGACCTTCCTCGTACCCGTTTTCTGGCCCTTCTGAGCCATCACTTCCGAATACAACTGCAGGAGAATCCCGTGACACTCACCGCCCGCTTGATCCCGGCTGACTTCGACGCCGTTCCGTCGCTCGCGCCTTCAATGACTGCCGAAGTGCAGGTGGGCACGGTCCTTTCTGCCGGGCTGGATGCGGTCGGTTACGCCGTCGATACCGCAGGTGAGGGCGCGCAATCGCTGGGCATCGACTTCGCGGCGCTCGTCAAGGCAGGCTTCGAGGGCAAGTCCGGTCAGACGCTCGTGCTGCCGCAAGGCGAGGGAGCGGTGTTTATCGCGGTCGGTGCCGGCGAACCCGGGGCACAGACCGCTAGCTCGCTACGCGACTTCGCGGCCGCATTTGCTCGAGCCGCGACCCGCTTCGCCCGCGTCGGCCTTGTGGTTGGCTCATCATTTGCATTCGATGCGCTCGTTGTCGGCCAAGTCATCGTCGAGGGCGTCGTACTGGCGCGGTACCGGTACACGGAACTGCAGAGCGCGAGCCCAAACATCCCGCTGAAGTCGCTCGATATCGTGAGCACCGAGGGCCGGGTTGCTGATATCACCGCTGGCGTGCAACTCGGGAAGGCAACGGCGCGTGCGGTGACGGTCACGCGCGATTTATCAAACGCCCCTCCCGGACACCTCACGGCCACCCGGATGGGCAACGCAGCGATCGATCTCGGCGCGAAGTTCGGCTTCGACGTCGAGGTGTTCGATAAGGAGCAGCTGATTGCTCTCGGCTGCGGTGGACTCCTCGGCGTCAACGCCGGAAGTGCGGAGGAGCCGAGGATGATCAAGCTCACCTACTCGCCCGCAAACCCGACCGGCCACGTTGCACTGGTCGGCAAGGGCATCATGTATGACGCCGGCGGCATCTCCCTCAAGCCAAGCGACTCGATGCACTTGCTGATGAAGATGGATATGGCGGGGGCCGCCGCCATCCTTGGTGCAGTGACGGCGCTGAAGGACTTGGGCTGCACGGCCACCGTCACGGCCTTCCTGATGTGCACGGACAATATGCCCTCCGGCACGGCGATGGGCCTCGGTGACGTGCTCACGATCCGCGGTGGGAAAACCGTTGAGATCAAGAACACGGATGCCGAGGGCCGTCTGGTGATGGCAGACGCGCTTGTTCTCGCGACCGAAGAGTTTCCCGACGCCATCGTTGACATTGCGACGC
>JAYSPT010000183.1:0-3972 GCA_043721995.1 Salinibacterium sp.
AACTCGAGGGTCTCCGCAGTGGATGCAGCATCCACGAATGCGTATGCGGTGAATCCGGAGCGCGAGAGCTGGTCCAGGAGGGGTGCCATGTTGCGCGGCTTTCGCTCCAGGCGCGTGCGTGTTCCCTTGCCGACGAGTGCGGACTGCAGTGCTACCAGGAGTGCGGGCGGTACGGCGTCGTCGTGGATCAGGACTACCGCGGTCGGGGCATCCGCACCGTCACGCTCAGCGAGGTTTACGAGGTCGACGATGCGCTCGAATCCGAGCGAGAACCCGGCGGCGGGCACGTCGGTGCCGAGGAATCGGCCGATCATGCCGTCGTAGCGACCGCCGCCGCCCAGCGAATAGCCGAGCGATGGATGCACGACCTCGAAAATGGCGCCGGTGTAGTAGCCCATCCCGCGCACCAGCCAGGGATCGAACTGGATGTGCGGCGCGCCGACACTGTCGTGGCCGGTACCGCGCCCCGCCTCGACCGCGAGGCCTGTGCCGTGCCCCTCCTCGACCGCGAGGCCGGTACCGCGCCCCTCCTCGACCGCGAGGCCGATCGCGGCGAGCTCGGCGACCGCAACCGGGTCGACCCCCTGCGGGAGAAACTTGCGGATTGCGGCTTCACCGAACGACAGGTATTCCATCGTCATCGGACGGCGGAAAAACTCTTCGAGCGCCGCCACCGGCCCATCGGGGTAGGCGCGCTCGCGCAGTTCGGCAATGACACCGTCCTGGCCGATTTTGTCCAGCTTGTCGAGGGTGATGAGCACCCCTTCGTGCTGCTCGGAGGCAAAGCCGAAGATGGTGAGCGCGCTGATCAGGAGGCGACGATCATTGACCCGGATGACGCATCCCTCGAGCCCGAGCGCATCGAGCGTCGCGGCGGTCGCACTCAGCAACTCGACTTCCGCGATCGGCCCTGCCTCACCGATGATGTCGATGTCGCACTGCACGAACTGGCGGTAGCGGCCCTTCTGCGGCTTCTCGGCACGCCAGACCGGCGCGATCTGGATGGAGCGGAATACCGTCGGCAGTTGTCCGCGATGTGTGGCGTAGAACCGGGCGAGCGGCACGGTGAGATCGAAGCGCAAGCCGAGGTCGGCGAGTCCGAGGGGCTCGGTGGCTGCGGAAAGGTCGTTGGCCGTGAGGCCGCGCTTCATTACCGCGTAGGCGAGCTTTTCGTTATCGCCGCCGAGGCCGGCGTGGAGGCGGTCGCTCTCTTCCATGACCGGTGTTTCGATTTCGTCGAAGCCGTGCGCGGCGTAGCTGTGGCGGATGATGCCCAGTATCCGCTCGCGCCGGGCCTTGTCCGCCGGCAAGAAGTCGCGCATGCCGCGCGGCGGGGTCACCTGGGTTGCCATGGAATGATTCTTGCAGTGTGCGAGGGCGACTTCCTGTAGCGGGGCGACATCCGGTAGCGGGGCGACCTCCCGCGCCGTGAGGATGTGCGGCACGCCGAGCATTCATAGCAAGTCGTAACATTCACCCCCGTTTGGGGTACTGTGGAATTGCGTTCGAACGCTGGGATACGTTCCGCGAAGGCGCACCAGTGGGCGCCCGCCTCATTCGGGTTGGTGCGGACGCCCACTGGTTTTCAGGCCTCCGGTCGCACTCCCGCTTCCGCGTCGCGAATCTCCTGCTGTAGCTGGCGTAGCGCGGTGCGCAGGGCGCGCTCCGAGTCGAGTCCGTTCGCCTTGGCGGATGCGATGACCGCAAGCAACAGCGGACCGAGCTCGTCTTCCTCGGTCACATTGATCGCGCCGGATTGGGCCTTATCAACGAGGCCGACCTTATGTGCGCGACCGAGAAGTTTGTCGGCGAGCGCTAGTGCGGGCATCCCTTGGGGGATGCCATCGAGAACGCTCGTGCGGTGCGGTTTTTCGGTGCGCTTGAGGTCGTCCCAGATGGCGATCACGGCGTCGGGTGTGTCAGCGACCGAGTCGCCAAAGACGTGTGGGTGACGGCCGATCATCTTTTCGGTCATGTGGGATGCGACATCCTCAAGGGTGAAGAGCCCGGCCTCAGCGGCAATGTCGGAGTGGAAAACGACCTGGTAGAGCACGTCACCGAGTTCTTCGATGAGTTCCGCTGTGTCGCCCGATTCGATCGCATCCACGAGTTCGTAGGTTTCTTCGATGAGGTACTGCACGAGCGATTCGTGGGTCTGTTCGCGATCCCAGGCACAGCCGCCGGGGGCGCGCAGTCGTTCGAGCACGGCGATGAGTTCGTCAAGCTGTGGATGCGGCGGGGTGACAGCCTCGGTCATGCGCTCAAGTCTCGCACTCGGGGGCACAGGGGTCGCGCAGAGGCCGTGGTGCGGTGGCGCTGGGGTCGCGGTGCGGTGGCGCTGGGGTCGCGGTGCTGTGGCGCTGGGGTCGCGGTGCTGTGGCGCTGGGGGCGCAGTGCTACTCGGGCGGGCATCCCAAGGCCCCGATGAAGCGCGCCCAGTAGTTCACTTGGGCTGATGTGGCAGCGAGCACCACGATCTCGCGAGCGGTGAAGGTTTCATTGAGGCGGTTGCCGAAGGCGTCATCGAAATTCAGTGGCGTCTCAGATGCTCGGCGCGCGTACTCGATGGCGAGCCGCTCGAGGTCAGTGAAACCACTCCGCGCGCTGCCGGGCTCGGCGTTCGTGTCGCTGGTAAAGCTGTCGAGGGCACGCAAACCCTGGACGGCTTCCCGCTCGTCGGCGGTCATGAGCTTCTCCCAGCCCTGGGAGTTGAGTCCGATGCAGAACGGACAGCTAACCGCGAACGAGACCGCCATGCGCACGAGCTTGAGGGTGCGCTCGGTGAGTCGTCCGTCGTGGTGAGCGATCAGCGATTCGAGTAGTGCCGAGCCGATCGCTGCTTTGGGATACCAGGCGAGCAGTTTGGCGGGGAGCAGTTCGGTACCGGTACGACGCTGGGCGATTCGAATGCCCCAGCGTAGGTAAAAGGGCATTCTCGCGGGTGGGGCAATGTAGGCGGTGCTCATGGGCCAAGTCTCGTCGCTTTGGGCAGCGACTGGGGCGCTCCGCACCGGGCGGACGCTGGACGGGCGTTCGTGGACGGGCGTTGGTGGCCGGGCGGGCAGTGGTGGCCGGGCAGTGGTGGCCGGGCAGTGGTGGCCGGGCGGTGGAGGCCGGGCAGGTGGGCGGCTGGCCGTGCGGTGGCCAGCGGTGCGATCGCGTGACCGGGCGATCACTCGCCGTGCGGTGGCGCGCCGGGCGTTCGCCCGCCCGGCGGGCGCTGGACGGGCGGTGGCTAGCCGGGCGGTCGCGCGCCGTGCGGTCGCTAGCCGAATGAAAGCGTGCCGGGCTGCTGGCTAGGCGACGACCCGTGCCTGAGCGCGCAGGTGTGCGAGCGGCTTGCTCTTGGAGTGCAGGGGTATCGGCTCTTGGGTGGAATCAATGTCGCGTGGCGGGATCAGCCAATAGGCAGAGTTCACCCGTTCGATTTCCCAGTGATTGTTGTGCACGAGGAGGTGATGGTGACGACACAACAGAACACCTTCGTTGACGTTGGTTTCGCCGCGGTCCCGCGCCCAGTGCTTGATGTGGTGGGCCTCCGTCCAGGAGGGTGGGCGCTCACAGGTGGGGAACAAGCATCCGCCATCTCGGGCGGCCAGAGCGACCTTCTGGCGGCGGGTGTACAGCCGCTGCTCGCGGCCCACGTCGAGGGGTTGACCGTCGCGGTCGAAGGTGATCAGGGTGAGGTTTCCGGTGCAAAGCAGGCGTTCGACGGTTTCGATCGAGATCGGGTCGGACTCGCCTTCGAGATACCCGTGGCCGGTTCGGCCCGCAAGGTCGTCGGCTGTGACAAGCACCCGGATCGAGGGCGCACCGCTCCCAAGCAGTTGTGAGGACTCCGCACTGGCCCCGGAGCGCAGCAGGTCGAGGAAGACGTCGGATGCGAGCTGCTCGGTGGTGCGGTCGTCGTCGACGATGGACTGGGCGAGTTCTTCTTGCGTGACGAAGCGAGGGCCGCCACGACGGGGCGAG
>JAYSPT010000184.1:0-8173 GCA_043721995.1 Salinibacterium sp.
GGGCGCGCTAGGGTCGGTGACGGGCGGCCGCGAGATTCACGCGGTAGCCGCCATCATGAGCGATAAGGATGGGCGTGCCCTCGGCGCGGTAATGCTCAAGGGCGCTCGCTTCATGACAGACCGGCGGATGCCCGCTCGCCCGCACGACGCGCCACCAGGGCACATCCGAGCCGTAGTGGGACATAACCGTCCCCACCGCGCGGGCGGCACGGGATCCGACGGCAGCGGCGACATCGCCGTACGCCATCACCCGCCCCCGCGGGATCGCCGCCACGACCTCGAGCACGTGCCCGATGAAGTCGGCTGCTGGCTCACCCACTACAGCTCGAGCGCGCCGAGGTTTTCGCCGTACTGGGTCTGGCCGACGATTGTGAAGCCGACGTGCAGGAAGAACTCTTCGGGTCCTTCCTCGCCGGGCTCCCAGAGTGCTGTGAGGCGACCGATGCCACGAAGCTTTGCCTCCTTCGCGAGTGCCAGTATTCCGAACCTGCCGACTCCGGCGCCTTGGGCGTCCCCGGCGACCGTGACGCGCCAGACGCAACTGCGGAACTCCTCCTGCACGGCATCGGGGTCGAAGTTGCCGCGAATGAAGCCGACCACGCGGTCGCCGTCAAGTACGACCCGCGACCAGGTCGTGCTCGGATTCAACGAGTCCTCCGCAGTTGCATACGAGGGCGGGGTGACGAACTGTTCCTGGCCAGCGCGCAGCGTGAGACTGTTCGCAGCGACGATTGTCTTCGCCGAGAGTTCTTCGAGTCGCAATTCAGCCATGGCGACAGGCTAGCCCGCCACGCGTGCGGGTGGGAATATATCTTGATATCAAGACACTTCTGTGAGCGAGTAAGCTGGCTACGGCCTATAGAACAAAGGGAGTTCGCGTGTCAAAGATCAAGGTTGAGGGAACGGTTGTCGAGCTCGATGGCGACGAGATGACCCGCATCATCTGGCACAAGATCAGAGAGACGCTCATCCACCCGTACCTGGATATCCACCTCGACTACTACGATCTGGGCATTGAAAATCGTGATGCGACGAACGATCAGGTCACAATCGATGCGGCCCACGCCATCCAGAAACACGGTGTCGGTGTGAAGTGCGCGACCATCACCCCCGATGAGGCGCGGGTCGAAGAGTTCGGCCTCAAGCAGATGTGGAAGAGCCCGAACGGCACGATCCGCAATATCCTCGGCGGTGTCATCTTCCGCGAACCGATCATCATCTCAAATATTCCGCGTCTCGTTCCGGGCTGGAACAAGCCCATTATCATCGGGCGTCACGCGTTCGGCGACCAGTACAAGGCGACTGACTTCGTGTTCAAGGGCAAGGGCAAGCTCACGGTGCAGTTCACGCCGGCGGACGGCTCTGAGCCGCTCAAGTTTGATGTCTACGACGCCCCAGACGACGGAATTGCCCAGGTGCAGTACAACCAGGACGCATCGATCCGCGATTTTGCTCGTGCGAGCCTGAACTACGGACTCACCCGTAACTATCCGGTGTACCTCTCCACGAAGAACACCATCCTGAAGGCCTACGACGGTCGCTTCAAGGACATCTTCCAGGAGATCTTCGAGGCTGAGTTCATGGAGCGGTTCGAGGCCGAGGGCCTCACGTACGAGCATCGGCTGATCGATGACATGGTCGCGTGCGCGATGAAGTGGGAGGGCGGTTACGTCTGGGCCTGCAAAAACTACGACGGTGATGTGCAGTCAGACACCGTGGCACAGGGTTTCGGTTCGCTCGGCCTGATGACCTCGGTGCTGTCGGTCCCGGATGGCTCGGTGGTCGAAGCCGAAGCTGCACACGGCACCGTCACCCGCCACTACCGCATGCACCAGGAGGGCAAGCCCACCTCCACGAACCCGATCGCTTCGATCTACGCCTGGACGCGCGGGCTCGCACACCGTGCCACGCTCGACGGCAACCTTGAGTTGGCGACATTTGCCGACACCCTCGAGGATGTCGTGATCAAGTCGGTCGAGGCCGGTCATATGACCAAGGACCTTGCAGCGCTGGTAGGGCCGGATCAGGCGTGGGAAACCACCGAAGAATTCCTCGACACGCTCGACAAGGCGCTCGCGACGCGCCTGGGGTAGTGCCGGTATGAGCCTTCGCCGCTACCCCCTCGTCATCGCTGGTGTCGTCGTCGGGGTCCTTGGATTGGTTTTTTTGCTCACCCCGGCGGCGTGGCTCGTCGGCTGGATCATCTCGATCTTCGTACTCCTCGTCGCGTCGCGGGAGGCCATCTCGATGGCTCGGAAACTCCTCAAGGGGCAGGTGGGGCTGGACGTTCTTGCGGTGACCGCGATCGTGGCCACCGTGGTGGTGGGCGAGTACTGGGCGAGCCTGATCATCGTGCTGATGCTTGCGGGTGGGGAGGCGCTGGAGGACTACGCTGCGGGCCGTGCAGAGCGGGACCTGAAGGCGTTGCTGGATCGAGTGCCGCAGCGCGCCCACCGATACGGGCCGAACGACGAACTCATCGACATCCCGGTCGAAAGCGTTGCCGTCGGTGACCGACTCTTGGTGCGTCCCTCCGAGATCGTGCCCGTGGATTGTGAACTCGTCAGCGACGCGACATCCCTCGACGAGTCATCCCTGACCGGTGAGAGTATGCCGGTCGACAAAGTGCGGGGTGACGGCCTGCTGAGCGGCTCGGTGAACGGCCCGGCGGCAGTCGATGTGGTCGTGACTGCTCTCGCCGCAGACAGCCAGTACCAGCGCATCATCGAACTGGTGCGTGAGGCATCCGCATCGAAGTCTCCGATGGTGCGGCTTGCTGATCGCTACGCCCTGCCCTTCACCGCGGTCGCCTTCGTGATCGCGGGAATTGCCTGGGCCGTGTCGGGCGATCCCGTGCGCTTCGCTGAAGTACTGGTCGTGGCAACACCCTGCCCACTGCTGCTTGCAGCACCGGTGGCATTCATGGCGGGGATGAGCCGCGCTGCGAAGACCGGCATCGTTATGAAAGGCTCGGCGTCGCTCGAGATCCTCGCACGGGCCCGCACGGTCGCGTTCGACAAGACCGGAACCCTGACCAAGGGGATGCCCGAAGTGGTCGCTGTGCTCCCGGTATCGCAAATGAACGAGGCGACGCTCCTCGGTTACGTTGCATCCACCGAGCGCTACTCCTCGCATGTCCTCGCCCAATCGCTTCAGGACGCGGCAATTCAGCGCGGGATTCCGCTACGGGAAGCAGTCGACGCGCATGAGGTCGCAACCCATGGAATTGAGGCGCGGGTAGACGGCCTGCAGGTAGTCGTGGGGAAGCCCAGCTTCGTAGGCCAACACGTGACGGGCCTGACCAGACATGAGGCAGCCAGCGGCGAAGCTGCCGTCTATGTGGGGGTCGACGGGCGGTACGCCGGAGTCGTGGTCCTTCGCGACGAAGTGCGGCCGGAGTCTGCGGCGACCCTCGCTGCGCTCAAGCGCCTGGGAGTCACCACGACGATGCTGATCACAGGCGATGTCGAGCAGACCGCGCGGCCGATTGCGGTGAGTCTGGGCATCAGCATTGTGCACGCCGAATGCCTGCCCGAAGACAAGGTCGAGTTCATTCGCGCCGCGACGCCCCGACCCGTGATCATGGTCGGCGATGGGGTCAATGATGCCCCGGTGCTCGCGGTAGCCGACGTAGGAATTGCGTTGGGCGCGCGCGGCTCCACGGCGGCGAGCGAGTCGGCGGATGTCGTGATCCTGGTTGACGACCTGAGGCGCGTCTCGGATGCGGTGGAGATCGGCCACCGTACCGTGAGCATCGCGCTGCAGAGCATCTGGCTGGGAATCGGCGTGAGTGTTGTGCTCATGGTCGTCGCTTCATTTGGCCTGATCCCTGCCTTCCTGGGTGCCGTGCTCCAGGAAGTGGTTGACCTGCTCACCATCCTCGGTGCGCTCCGAGCACTCAGCGCGGGGAGAGTTGGGAGGGCGACGAGACTAGCCCGATCAGTACCCGCTGAAGTAGTCGGAGTGAACCCTGGTGGCGCCCTGCGACCGTAGGGCGCTGCGCAGGTCGGAGACCAGTGCGGGCGGACCGGAGACGAACGCCCGACGCTTCGCGACATCCGGAACAGCCTCGGCGAGCCGATCACCGGTGACCCGACCCGAGCCGGCGTACTCCCACCCCGCGGGCAGGGGGGATGGGGCTTCCGGCGCGAAGAGCACAACGTGAGTCCCGGCCCGTTCGAGGAGGCTCGCATAGGGAATATCACCGGTGGTGCTGAGGGCGTACACGAGGGTGATATCACGTTGGTCACCGCGAGCCTCCGCGTGCGCGAGCTGGCTGGCGAATGGTGTGATTCCGATGCCTCCGGCAACAAGCAGGAGGGGCTCCGTGAGGTCGGCGGGAAGTGCGAAGTCCCCTCCGACGCCCGTGCCTCGAACGACTGCACCTGGCTCAAGTTCGAGGAGTGCATTCTTGAAGCTTGATGACGTGCTCGGCTTGGTGATAGCGAAGGTGATGGGAGCATCCACGCCCGGTGCCGAAGAGATGCTGAAGTAGCGTCGACTACCCCGGAAGTCGGCTTGACGATGCGGGAGGACCAGCTCCATGTATTGCCCGGGCAGGAAGCGTACGGCTCGCGCCGACTGGAACGACAGTTCCCAGGTAGCCGCTCCGATGAGCTTCTTCCCGAGGTATGTCAGGGAGATTCCGCGGCGCTGACCGACCAGGAACGCAAGCAGGTTTCCAACGAGCAGCGCAAACTCGGGCGTGTTGGAGATCAGTCCGAACGTGAACGGCACCGAGAGCAGCAGGGCGACGATCCCGGCTTGCACCAGCTGCTGCCAGCGACGCGGTGGCAGAGTGAGCGGTTCGGTGAGCATGAAGCAGCCGAAGAAGATCAGCGGGGACGACAGCAGGGCAAACGAGAGTGCCTCGCTCGGTGCGGCGCCGCGCAACAGAGCACCTCCGACACCGACGATCGCAGCGACCAGAATGAAGGTGACTCCCATCGTCAGTCGCTGGGTGCGGTAGAGCACCAGGAATCCACCGAGCACTACGACGGGCAGCAGTGCTGGCGTGCCGACCCACCACACGGGCAAGCTGAATCTGACAAGGGTCGCGAAGGTGATCAGCCCGGCAACAAATGCGCCAAACGCGGCCGGGTTGAAGACGTGACGACCGCGCACCGCGATGAGGTACTTCGACAGGCTCGCGACCGCACCGGCGAGTGCAACCCCGGCAAGCCCCAGCGGATCAACGGTGGGTTGCATAATGAAAAAAAGTATGGAGGCGGTGATGAAGCTCGACTCGAGGTGCGGTGTGATCCGCAGTAGCTTCGCGATCGCCAGCCCAACGCCGGTCGTGACGATGCCAGACACCGCGAACGTCGCGAGCAGCTGCACCGGTGTGTAGGGGCCGAGCAGACCGAAGAGCGAGAGTACGAGGGCAAACACGGAGATGGCACCCAGCGCCGTCAGTACCAGCTTGTACATCGTGATGCGTCCGGTGACGCGATCGAGCCAGCGCTTCATGTGAACAACTCCCCGTCGAAGCGTGGCGATAATTCAACTCGTCCATTCGAGAACATACGCACAAATGTGAATTCGAAGGTAGCGGCCAAACGGTCCGGGTCGGCGAAGAACAACGCGGTGGCGAGCCCATCCGCTTCGAGAGCGGTTTGCGCGATAGCCCACGTTGCGATTACCGAGCTTGTCGGTAGGCCCGTCGTTGCATCGATGACGTGGTGCAGGCCGTTGCCCCACGCTCGACGATTGGTCGCCGACGAACAGATCGCAGCATTGTTCACACTCGCGATTCCAATGGCCTTCGTTGCATCGAGCGGATGCTCCAGCGCGACGCGAATTGGCTCGGGTCCGAGCGCGCGGATGTCACCGCTCGCATCCACGATGAGATCGTGATGTCCGCCCTCGCGCAGCAGCGCGGTCACGATGTCCACGAGGTAGCCCTTGCCGGCGGCGCCGACGTCGAGGGTGACGGGATTCAGCGTGGTCAGCGCAGTGCCGTCCCACGCCACGGCGTCATCCCACACGGGCACCGTGGTGGGCAGCCCGGTTGGCCGCAGTGAGTACGCGCGGTCGTACCCGAGGTTCTCGAGGGCGCGACCGACGAGCGGGCTCACCTTGCCATCAGTTGCGGTGTAGAGCCCGCGGTAGAGCTCGAATAGGGCGTTCGCATCGGGCGGAAAGACCCACCTGCCGGGTATCGCTGCGATCCGGGCGACGAGCGAGTCGGTGCGAAAGCGCGACCATGTGCGGTCGAACTCCTCGATTCGCTGCATGAGCCGCGAACGCAACTCGTTCGCGATCAAATCCGCAGTGTCGAGCTGCCAGACGGTCCCGATCGCATCGAACGACCAGCCATGTGGCCGAGCAGGGTGCTGCCCGGTGCCGGGGTGCGAGCCGCCAGCGCCAGACTCAGGGGGCTGCGTCAACCTTGATTGCTTTGATTGCGGTGTTGAAGCCCCCACTGGTCAGGGATGAGCCGCCGACCTTATCGACGCGGATCTTGTTGATATCTTTGCCGACCACGACCGCACCGATGCCGCTCGCAAACTGGCTCTGGTAAAACTGTGAGTTGGGGCTCGTGCCGTGCCCGACCACGCTCACCGCCGTGATCGTGTTTTTTGCGAGTGTGACCGTGACATCGACTGTCTCGGTGCCATTCGGTGACTGGTAGCTTGCCGACTTGGCGTAAGTGCCGTCTTTGTAGACCGCTGTGCTGGAAGCATTCGTGGTGCCCGCGTCCGCCGCGGTAGACGCACACCCCGCGAGGGCTCCGACAAGAGAAAGCCCAGCGAATACCGCCACGGGCGCTTTCGCGGTGCGGAATTGGTGCATGATTTTCTCCTCTTGACGATGCGGTACGTCTCTAAGCATGCGGCGCGTTTGCTGGGAGCTGACCGGATGCGCGCCCGAAGTATCGGTAGTGCCACCCGTGTGCATCCCGAGCATTATTTGATGCTCAGCCGCGAGAGCCTTCAGCAGGGAAGATCACAGCTGTATAAAAAGATCGACCGGGACTTGCGAATAGTTTGTTCGTAAGCTTTACTAACAAACATGAAAACGGGGTTTGCGGCAGGACGGGCGCTTCGCCCGACCCAGAAAGTGCTGCCGGAGCATGCACGCGGACACAACCGTTCTCTTGTGTTGCAGACCCTGTATCGCTCCGGCGAGCACAGCCGGGCCGACATCGCCCGCGAGACCGGCCTGACGAAGGTCACGATCTCGGACCTGGTGGCGGAGCTTATCCTCGAGGGGCTCGTCATCGAGACCGGACAGCGTGAGGATGCCCGTCCTGGCAAGCCCGCGACACTCCTGGATCTCAACCGGAATGCATTCCAGATTATCGGGATCGATCTGAGCGAGTACACGATCTTCCGGGGCGCTGTGCTCGACCTCGACGGCCAGATCCTGCACCGGGTCGAGCTTCCGCTCGGCAGTGAAATGGGTGCAGCTGCGACGGCTCTGGTGCTACACCTGGCCGACCTCCTCGTGGCCCGAGCCACCCTCCCCATTCTCGGACTGGGCGTCGGATCACCTGGCGTCGTTGATCTCGCGGGTGTCGTGCTGAGCGCGCCCAACCTCGGCTGGGTCAGGGAGGACCTGCAGGCCGTGCTGTCTGAGCGCTTTGGTATCCCGGTTGTCGTCGCGAATGACGCCAACGCTGCCGCACTCGCCGAACACAGCTTCGGCAACGCCGCCAGCGACATGATGCTCATCAAGGTTGGCCACGGTGTCGGTGCAGGCCTGCTGCTCAATGGCATGCCCCTCTTCGGCAGCCACTTTGCAGCGGGTGAGATCGGCCACGTCGTAGTGGGCACGGATGGCGGTGCCGCCTGCGCATGCGGCAAGTACGGATGCCTCGAGACCTGGCTCGCGGTTCCCCGCCTTCAAAGTGCGCTGGCTGCAGCATCCAGCCCTGAACAAAGCGATGACATTCTTCGGGAAGCAGGCCAGCGCCTGGGAATTGCGCTTGCTCCCGTCGTCGGTGCGCTCAACCTTTCTGAGGTTGTGCTGAGCGGACCGACCCACCTGCTTGATGGTCCGCTCGCAGAAGCGACCATTGAGACCCTCCGCAACCGGACGATGGCCGAATTCCACGGCGACCTGACACTGCGGATGACCACGCTCGGTGAGGACATCGTCATGCGCGGCGCAGCCGTCATGGTGCTCTCTGCGCAGCTAGGGGTCTCGTAGAGGCCCATCACCCCTGCAC
>JAYSPT010000185.1:0-6429 GCA_043721995.1 Salinibacterium sp.
GTCTTGCGGGCCGGTTTGCCAACTAATCCAGTTGGTGACAATCACGAACGTATGTGACGGCCTCGGTCAAAGACTGCCCGGGTTCAGTAGTGCGGTACGCATCAATCGCTGGTGCGAGGCGCGCACTCCCATATTTCACAAGAACCCGGAAAGAACCATGTCCAGTTACAGCAAGCCGGCTGCCGGCCGCGATACCCCCAAGAAGTCCTACCCACCTAAGTCGTCCTCGAGCTCGTCGTCCAACGGGGCACAGCGCGATGGTAACCGCGGGCACCGACCCGACGCATCCTCCGCAACGCCCAAAAAGCGCTGGACCCAGGATGATCGTGCCGCACGCACCGGCGACCGTACCTCGGGTGCTGCACGCCCTGCGCGCGACGACCGCCGCCCAGACTGGAGTCCGAACGGCTCGAAGCCTGGCTACAAGGGTGCTCCTCGCGCCGAGGACCGCGCGGCTCGCCCCGCATACGGCGACCGCAAACCCGAGCGTCCGTCGTACGGCGACCGCCCGACGACGGCCCGCCCAGCCTACGATCGTCCAGATCGCACAGATCGCCCGAAGTACTCGCAGGAGAGGCCAGCTCGTCCGGCTTACGGTGATCGCACTGAGCGTCCGGCCCGTCCGGCGTATGACCGAACTGAGCGTCCGGCCCGCCCGGCGTATGACCGAACTGAGCGTCCTGCTCGCCCCGCGTACGATCGCCCGGCTTCGGACCGTCCCTCCTACGATCGCACTGAGCGTCCGGCTCGTCCGGCCTACGACCGAACTGAGCGGCCGGCCCGCCCGAGCTACGATCGACCGTCCTACGATCGCACCGAGCGTCTTGCTCGCCCCGCGTACGATCGCCCGGCTTCGGACCGTCCCTCCTACGATCGCACTGAGCGTCCGGCTCGTCCGGCCTACGACCGAACTGACCGACCGGCCCGCCCGAGCTACGACCGACCGTCCCACGACCGGCCATCGTACGACCGCCCGGCGCGCACCGAGCGTCCGACCCATGACCGCGCCGACCGGCCCGCTCGCGCGTCCTACGACCGCCCCGAGCGTTCGTCCTATGACCGACCAGACCGACCGTCCTACGACCGACCATCGTACGACTCAGCACCCCGCCGCGAAAGCAGCTACTACCCGGATCGGGAGGCCAAGTCATCCTTCGTCCCCCAGGAAGATGTCGTTCTCGAGCGTCTCGAAGCGGCAGCTATAACAGCCGGTGAGGTCGAGGGCGTGACTTTTGCCGACCTCGGGCTTGGTAGCAACATCGTCCGCGAGCTCGCGAGCATGGGTGCCGAAGCTCCCTTCGCAATTCAGGCAGCGACCATCCCCGATGTGCTCGCAGGCAAGGATGTGCTCGGCCGCGGCAAAACCGGCTCGGGCAAGACGATCGCCTTCGGTGCACCCCTCGTTGAGCGCCTCATGGAGAATAACGGTGGCAAGGATCGCCAGATGGGTCGCAAGCCCCGCGCGCTAATCCTCGCGCCCACCCGTGAACTCGCACTGCAGATCGATCGCACCGTCCAGCGGATCGCGCGGTCTGTCGGCTTGTTCACCACGACAATCGTCGGCGGCGTTCCCCAGTACAAGCAGGTCTCTGCGCTGCAGCGCGGCGTAGACATCGTCATCGCCACCCCGGGCCGCGTCGAGGACCTCATCGAACAAGGCCGCCTCGACCTCTCCAACGTGTTCGTCACGGTGCTCGACGAAGCCGATCACATGTGCGATTTGGGCTTTCTCGAGCCGGTGCAGCGCATCCTGAAGGAGACGAAGCAGGGTGGCCAGAAGCTACTCTTCTCCGCGACGCTCGACAAGGGTGTTGCCACGCTGGTCAAGGAGTTCCTGGTTGACCCTGCCGTGCACGAGGTTGCAGGCGAAGACCAGGCGTCTTCTACTATCGACCACAAGGTGCTCCTGATCGAGCAGCGGGACAAGCGCGCGATCATCGAGCAACTGGCATCCGGGAGTGGTCGAACCCTGATCTTCACCCGTACCCGCGCCTTCGCCGAGGAGATGAGCGACTTCCTTGAAGACGCCGGCATCCCCGCGACGAGCCTGCACGGTGACCTAAACCAGTCTCGCCGCACGCGCAACCTCCAACTGCTCACCAGCGGTCGGGTGAACGTGCTGGTCGCGACGGATGTCGCAGCCCGCGGCATCCACGTCGATGACATCTCACTCGTGATCCAGGCCGACGCTCCCGAGGAGTACAAGACGTACCTGCACCGCTCGGGTCGCACCGGCCGCGCGGGCAAGGTCGGAACGGTCGTCACCCTCGTGAATAAGAACCGTCGTCGCAAGATGGACGAGTTGCTGGGTCGCGCCGAGATCGAGGCGACGTCGATCTTCGCTGCTCCCGGTGACGCCGTTCTCGACGATCTCGCCGCGTTGTAGTCGCTGCACTGTAGACGCTGCGCTCGTGCGGGTCAGGATGCCGGGCGGTCGCCACGCAGCGACCATCCGGCATTCCTCGCTTAGTCTTGGTGTATGGCGGGCATCTATAACGACATCACCGAGATCTACGGCAACACTCCACTGGTTCGCCTGAACTCAGTCGCGAAAGATCTAGGCGCGACGGTTCTTGCGAAACTCGAGTTCTACAATCCATCGGCAAGCGTCAAGGACCGGTTGGGCGTCGCGATTATCGACGCTGCCGAGAAGTCAGGCCAGTTGCACCCGGGCGGAACAATCGTCGAGGGTACCAGCGGCAACACCGGCATCGCACTCGCGATGGTCGGTGCAGCGCGTGGCTACAAGATCATCCTGACGATGCCAGAAACGATGAGCCGCGAGCGAAGGATACTGCTTCGTGCGTACGGCGCTGAGCTGGTTCTCACCCCCGGCGGCGAGGGCATGAAGGGCGCTATTTCTCGCGCCGAGGAGATCGTGGCGAGCACCCCCGGAGCAGTGCTCGCCAAGCAGTTCGAGAATGCGGCGAACCCGGCCATTCATCGCGCCACAACGGGCCCCGAGATCTGGAACGACACGAACGGCACCGTCGATATCTTCGTCGCTGGTGTTGGCACAGGTGGCACGATTTCTGGTGCCGGTAACTACCTCAAGGAGCAAAAACCGACCCTCACGGTCGTCGCAGTTGAGCCGGCGGAGTCACCTATTCTGAACGGTGGGTCTCCGGGGCCGCACAAGGTTCAGGGGCTTGGGGCCAATTTCGTGCCTGCGATCCTGGATCGCACGGTCTACGACGAGGTGATAGACGTGAACATCACCCAGTCTGTGGCGATGGCGCGACGCCTTGCTGCTGAGGAAGGAATCCTCGCTGGTATCTCATCGGGGGCGGCGGTGGAGGCAGCGGTGCAACTCGCTGCACGACCCGAGAATGCAGGCAAGGTCATCGTGGTCATCATCGCAAGCTTCGGGGAGCGCTACCTCTCAACAGTGCTCTACGAAGATCTCCTCGACTAGGCAAGGTCACTCTTCATGAGTTCCCGCCGTGGCCTCTTTGCGGGCGTTCGCGAAGATATCGCGACCGTGAAGCGCCGGGACCCCTCCGCGCGATCGGGGTGGGAGGTGTGGCTCACGTATTCGGGGCTCCATGCGGTATGGGGTTACCGATTCGCGCACGCGCTGTGGCGGATCGGCCTTAAGACGCTAGCTCGCGCGGTCTCGCAATTCACGCGGTTTCTGACGGGTGTCGAAATCCATCCAGCCGCCGAGATCGGTCGCAGATTCTTCATCGACCACGGCATGGGTGTCGTCATTGGCGAAACATCGGTGATCGGTAACGACGTGCTGATGTACCACGGGGTCACCCTCGGGGGAACCAGCGTTCGGCAGGAGAAAAGACATCCCACTCTCGGTGATGACGTTCTTGTCGGTGCCGGTGCCACCGTACTGGGGGCAATCACCGTCGGCTCGCATTCGGTGATCGGTGCCAATGCTGTTGTGGTCTCCGACGCCGCGCCCGGGTCCGTGCTGGTCGGCTCGCCCGCAGTTGCGCGACCCCGTAAAGACGTCGGCCCAGTGCCGACCGCTTCCCCGTATGACAGCACCCTTGCCCAGTTCTCGGATCCTGCGTTGTACATCTGAGCAAGTTCTCGCGCTAGCGAATCCGCAGGCCCGAGATCACTTCATGGCTCCTGAGCCATTCGTTCGAGCCCGCGCAGGGCGGCCTTCACCCTCGCCGCATCCGGGCCGAGCTGATCAAGCAGTTCCCCCATAAGGGCGGCACGAGATGACCGTGTGCGCTGCATCGCGGCGGTGCCGGCATCCGTCACCTCGATGAGGAACGCCCGCCCGTCGTCCGGATCGACGGTGCGCACGACCAGACCCTGTAACTCGAGTTCTGACACCAACCGGGTGATGCTCGGGGCCGACACCAGCTCGCATCGCGCCAGATCATTGAGACGGATCGGGCCGTGCTGGCTGACCGAGTAGAGGGCGGAGAGCAGCCCGTGGCTCAGTCCGCCGTTGATCGAGCGCAGACGTCGGTTTATGCGACCAATCGAAACCGCGAGGCGCATCGGCAGTTCGCCGTCAGGAAGTTTCATGCGCGAGTCACGATCGGTTCGGCGATACCGGCCTGCTCGTCAGTTGCACCAGTTCGCGCATCTGGTTCGCCGTAGACGAAACGCTTGCCCCGCAACAGGGACACGATCGCGCCGATGAACGACATGGCGGCTGCAGCGATGAACACGACCACGAGCCCATCATGAAATGGCTGTGAGATCAATTGCGGGAAGAAGTTCTTGCCTGTAAGCGCCGCAACATTCGCTGGGCTCAGGGTCGCGAGGGTGCCCGTGGGCGTGAGGAGCGCCTCGATTGGGTTGTAGCCGAGGAAGGCCGCGAAGAGGCTCCCGACGGGGGGAGTGCCCGCGATCGAGGATGCGACGGATTCGGAGACCCCGTGGGCCACAAGTCCCTCCATGAGCGCCGAGGGCAGGGATACCGCCAGGCCCGCGACCATGAGTGAGAAGAAGATGCCGATGGAGAGCGAGGTGCCCGCGTTGAGCAGGGTGCCGGCCAGTCCCGATGCAGAGCCGCGCTGGCTCGCTGGCACGCTGTTCATGATCGCTGTGCGGTTCGGGGCGGCGAACAGGCCCGAGCCGATTCCATTCAGGGCGGTCAGCACCGCGAATGCCCAATACGGGAAGTCAACCGGTAGGAAAAGCAGCGCGATGAAGGAGAGTCCGCAAAGCACGAGACCGGTAGAGGAGAAGGCGCGCGCACCGAATCTGTCAGAGAGCGCTCCCGACACGGGACCGGCGACAAGGAATCCCACCGTGAGTGGCAGCAGGTAAATGCCGGCCCACAGCGGTGTGCTCTCGTAGCTGTAACCGTGCAGGGGCAGCCAGATTCCCTGCAGCCAGATGATTAGCATGAACTGGAGCCCGCCGCGGCTGATGGCGGCGAGGAATCCGGCGATATTCGCCGTCGCGAAAGCCCTGATGCGAAACAGCGAAACCGCGAACATCGGTTCGGGTGTGTTGATCTCGATGAATACGAACAGCACGAGAAGGGCTATTCCGCCGATGATCCCGGCGAGTACCCAGGGGTTTGCCCAGCCGGTAGAGCTTCCACGGTACGGCTGGATGCCATATGTGATACCCGCGAGGAGGATCGTGAGGCCCACCCCGAAGGTGATATTGCCGGGCCAGTCCATCTTTGCGTGCCGACGCACTCCGCTCTCGTGCAGGGAGGTGTAGCCCCAAATGGTGCCGATGATTCCGATCGGCGCACTCACAATAAACACCAGTCGCCAGTCGATACCGGCGAGTACGCCACCTACGATAAGGCCGATAAAGCTTCCGGCGATCGCAGCGACCTGGTTAATACCCAGCGCCATGCCGCGCTTGTCGGCTGGGAATGCATCCGTGAGGATGGCCGTGGAGGTCGCGATCAGCATCGCACCGCCGACACCCTGCACGAGCCTCCAACCGATTATCCATAGTGCCGCGGTACTGCCGTCGAAGGGTACAAGCGCGAGCGCTACAGCGGCAACGGTGAAGATCGCGAAGCCCATGTTGTAGATGTGCACGCGCCCGTACATGTCACCGAGTCGACCAAAGCTGACGACCAGCACGGCTGTCACGAGCGTGTATCCCATGATGATCCAGAGCAGGTAGCTGACGTTGTTGGTCTCGAGCGGGTTCAAGTGGATACCGGAGAAGATCGCTGGCAGCGAGATCAGCACGATTGAGGAGTTGATGGTGGCGATCAGCATGCCCACGGTGGTGTTGCTCAGTGCGATCCACTTGTAATTCGGGTGAGTGCTGTGAAAGACGCCTGAACGAGCCACTTGCCGCTGCCCCCACTTACTGAGACCAGTGTCTCAATTAGTTGTAATTACGTAAGTAATTATCCTACGCCAGCGCGAGCATCCCGCCAGCAACTACCGCGAGCACCAGACCCGCATATTGAACCGGTGCAATACGTTCTTTGAGAACGATGGCGGCGAGGATGATCGTGCCCGCCGGGTA
>JAYSPT010000186.1:0-3033 GCA_043721995.1 Salinibacterium sp.
CTGACCGCGAGCCCGCCGCGCCCGGCCCGGATGAGGTGCGAGTTCGTGTCGCAGTGTCGGGCGTCAACCCGACGGATTGGAAGGCCCGCGCGGGCGGCAAGCCCGTCGAGTTCGGAGAGGTTGTCCCGAACCAGGATGGTGCCGGCGTCGTGGATGCTGTCGGCTCGGACGTCGAGGATCTGAGGATTGGCGACCGCGTATGGCTCTTTCTCGCCGCCCACCAGCGTCCGACGGGGACAGCGCAGGAGTTCACGGTCGTGCCGGCAAGCCGCGTCGTCCGTCTGCCCAACGGCATCGGGTTCGACGTCGCCGCCAGCCTGGGCGTTCCCGCGATGACCGCCCACCGTGCGCTCACCGTGCACGAGTTCGGCCCGGCGAGTCTCGCACCCGGCACCCTCGACGGCCGGGTGGTGCTGGTGCAGGGCGGAGCAGGGGCCGTCGGGCACGCCGCGATCCAACTGGCGGTATGGGCGGGTGCGACCGTGATTGCCACGGTCAGCAACGACGATAAGGCAGTACTCGCCCGCGCAGCGGGCGCGCATCACGTTTTTCAATACCCAGATGGCCAGCTTTCGGCCAGGGTGTATTCCGTCGCCCCAAGCGGCGTCGACCACATTGTCGAAGTCGCGCCCGCTGAGAACGCCGCGCTCGATGTAGAGGTGCTCGCCAACCACGGCAGCATCGCGTACTACGCGAACAATAACGGCGACGAGTTCACCGCTCCGATCGCGACTAGCTTTGCGAAGAACGTTCGCTGGCAGGGACTCCTGCTCTACACCGTCGGGCGGGAGGCACTCGCTGTCGCCGCGGAAGACATCACTGCCGCGCTCGAGGCGGGTGCTCTTCCCGTGGGCGCAGAAGCCGGGCTGCCGCTGACGTGGTTCTCACTCAAGGACACGGCATCCGCTCACGATGCCGTTGAAGACGGCGTCACCGGAAAGGTGCTCATCAGCATCGCGGACGACCTACGCTGAAGGATCCCGACGCACGGTAATCGAGGGCTACGCGGCTCGCGTAAACCCTCGCGATTGTATGACCACCATCATCAACGGCTCAACTGATCCGGAGAGCCGACCGCCCGCAGATCGATCCGCTTGAGGTCGCTGTCCCGGTGAGCGTTCCGCTACCGGACATGAAAGTGCTGCGCATCCGACTTCGGAAAATGACATGCGTGCCAGCGGACCGGCTTACGGGCGCAAGTCAGCAGAGGTGTGCAGATCGCCGCCTCATCGCTATGGTGAGATCGGACGATTGGAGCGAGCGAATGCTCATGAGGCACCGCGGTAGTGAACCCTCGATTGACGCAACTGCCTACGTCGCGCCATCAGCTGTCATTGTGGGAAAGGTTCGGATCGAAGCGGGTGCCCGTATCCTGCATGGTGCGGTGATCACTGCCGAGGATGGCGAAGTCACCATCGGCGAGGACACCATCGTTATGGAGCACGCTCTGATCCGGGGACGATCCGGACATCCTGCCCACGTTGGCAACGCGGTCATGATCGGGCCCCACGCCCACGTCAATGGGAGCACCGTGGGAGATGAAGCGTTCATCGCAACCGGCGCTTCGCTCTTTCCCGGTAGCCGCGTCGGATCAGGAGCCGAGGTCCGCATCAACGGCGTCGTTCAGGTGAACACGGTGGTGGAGCCCGGTGCCGTCGTCCCGATCGGATGGGTGGCGGTCGGAGATCCTGCCTCGATCCTCTCGCCGGAACGTCATGAGGAAATCTGGGCGATTCAGCGGGAACTCGACTTCAGCGAAACCGTTTACGGCGTCGGATCAGATGTACCGATGAGGACTCTCATGCGGCAGCAGTCCGAGTACTACGGCGCACACTCTGAGAATCAGAGCATCGCGCGCTGAGGGTTCCCAATCGCCCAAGGCTTCCCGCTTCCGCTAGCCGCCCCCCGAGGACGCATTGATTAGCGCCCAGCCGCCAGGTCCGGCGGTGGTGGTCGTCGTGCCATTCGAGACGGTGCTGGGCTTGGCGCCGACGCCGCAATCTATTGACTCAGTGCTTGCAGGGGCGGCCCCTACGAACAGGCTCGCCACGCCCGCAGTCGCCAGCGCGACGATAGCGGTCGACGTCGACGAATAGCAAAGCTCATTTCTTCTCCGACTGACGCAACAATCGCCCCGCTGCGAAGTCATTGAAACGATGAATATCGATTCGGGAACGGTAACTCTACGGTTCGGTGGAGTGTGGCAGACCGTGAAGGCCTGGAATGATAAATCGTGCCGTCGATTTGCAGTGCCGCTCCGCGCTGCGTCGGCTGAAAGAAGCGGTTTGCTGCAAAGAACGGCTGCACGTGAGCGTCGGTCAGCTCGCGGTCCGTCGCCCGAAAACGATGAAGCAAGCCCCAACGCTAAGCATGGCGATCACGAAAATGATTAGAGGCATGATCGGAACACCTGTTGCGGCCAGCGTTGGATCAGCGGCCGGGGTCGCTGATGCGCATGGTCCAGACGCTGAGGACGCCCGCAGCGATTGCCCACTCGGCCCTTGGTCAGGCACACCCCACAGGGCTGTGAACGTGCTGCCGGCGACAACGGTGACCGCATCGGCTACTGGGAGATCCGAACCAACGGCCAGGTCCGATGGGGCAGTCCACGTGACTCCCGAATCGCAACTGACCGATACCCTGAACGCTGCAGAGGTCTCACCTTCGTCATACCAAGACACCACACGCACGTTCGCATGGGTTGAGAAGGAGGGAAGGTAGCGGCTGTAGTTGGCGGTGAGGGTGGGGTTGATGGTCACCGGTGAGCTGGCGGCGCTTGCACCAACGTCCACGGTCGAATAGTCAAGAACCGCGTGGGCGCCGGTCTGGTAGTACCAGACCACGCCCGCACTGGTTGCACTAATGGGTTGGACTTGAAAGCTCCGAAGCCAGTTAGCCGGCGAGAAGATGCTAAACGGCGCACCCCATGTTGCGCCCCCGTCGGAGCTCGTGGTGGCAAACAAACCCTCACCGCCGATCACTCCACGACCCCAGACGGCCACAATTTTGCCGGTTGAAGGTGACACTCCGAAG
>JAYSPT010000187.1:0-1802 GCA_043721995.1 Salinibacterium sp.
GCGCGACATCGAGCTCGATGTCTGCAAGCGCGTTCACGATGCTCCCCCGACCTGCCGGGAAGGTCTTGTTGACGCCGGAAATCGACACCGCAGCGATGATGGCGGGCCCGCTCATGCCGCAAGCTCCCCGCGGCGGTAGCGCCGTAGCGCAACGCCGAGCAACACGACGACACCGGCCGAAAGGAGCCCAACCAGTACGGCACCGAAGAGCGGCGCCCACTGTTTGGCCGGGTCAGAGCTGCCGCTTCCCCCGAACTCGACGATCATCCGCCCTACCCCTCCGCGCAGTCCAATCGACACCTCTGCCACTACCGTGCCGATCACCGCGTTGGCTGCAGCGAGCCGCAGAGCCGGCAGAAGGTACGGCACACTCGCCGGAAGCCGCAGCTTGAGGTAGGTACGCCACCAGCCGGCGCCGTATGCGCGCATGAGGTCGAGGTGCGCGGCTTCGGGTGAGCCGAGCCCGCGCAGCGCACCAATCGAGACCGGGAAGAAGGCAAGGTAGGAAGCGATAACGGCCACTGACATCCAGTCCTGCCAGTTCAGGGGCCCAAACTGCAGCTGCGCCCCCCAGCGTTTGACAAGGGGTGCGAGCGCGATCAGCGGCACGGTCTGGCTCAGGATGACCCAGGGCAGCAGTGCGGACTCCGCGGTCCTGAATCGCTGCATCATCGTCGCAATCACCATTCCAACGGTGACCCCAATAACCCAGCCCACCGCAGCGACGCTGAGCGTGAAAGTGGATGCCTGCAGCACCGCTAACCACAGGGCGGGCGACCCAGGTGCCTGCGTAACCGGCTCGAACAGGCGGTTAGCCATCGCCCAGAGGTGAGGCATCGCGATATCCGAGTTGCGTGGCAAGACAGTGATTCCAGCGATCATCAGGCCTTGAGCGGGCGCGAAGACCTTGTACAGTTCCCAGACGGCCGCGAGCATCAGGATGCCGAGGGCACCCAGAGCTACTGCGCGGCCGCGTTTCACGTCGGGGTGTCCGATTTCTTGGCGATCACACGTTCGCGCAGTGCAGGCATCACCGTTTCGCCGTAGACGCGGAGGGTTTCCTCTTTGTTGTCGTGCTGCAGGTAGCCGGCGAACTGGTCGACGCCGAGTTCCTTCAGGGCGTTCAGCTTCTCGATGTGCTGCTCGGCGGTGCCGAGTATGCAGAAGCGATCGATGATCTCGTCCGGTACGAAGTCCGTGTGGCTGTTGCCGGCTTTGCCGTGCGAGTTGTAGTCGTAGCCCTCGCGTGCAGCAATGTAAGCGGTCAGTGCCTTGGGCACCGAGCCGCCCGTGCCGTACTTCGCCACGATATCCGCGACGTGGTTGCCGACCATTCCGCCGAACCAGCGGGTCTGGTTGCGCATGTGTTCGACGTCAGTACCGATGTACATCGGCGCCGCGACGCAGAACTTGATACTCATCGGGTCTCGGCCTGCGGCCGCCGCGGCATCCCGAACCGTTTTGATCATCCACTCGGCAATGTCGAGGTCTGCCAGTTGCAGGATGAACCCGTCGCCAACCTCACCGGTGAGCTTGAGTGCCAGCGGCCCGTAAGCGGCCACCCAGACATCGACCTTGGAGCCATGGCTCCAGGGAAGCTGCAGCATCGCGCCACGGTACTCGACGGCCCTGGAGTTAGCGAGTTCGCGAATCACGTGGATCGATTCGCGAAGCGTCGCCAGTGTGGTCGGGGCACCGTTGGTCACCCGTACGGCCGAGTCGCCACGCCCGATGCCGATGATCGTGCGGTTGCCATACATCTCATTGAGCGTCGCGAAGACGGATGCCGTGACGGTCCAGTC
>JAYSPT010000188.1:0-1500 GCA_043721995.1 Salinibacterium sp.
GAGATATCGATGACCTGCTCGCCGACGGCAATGATCCCCAGCGCGCGCACCAGCACGGGATGCTCCCCGGCCGGCCACAGCTCGGGGAAGCCGTCGGGCTCGAGCGACGTGAAGGTGGTGAGGGGGAAGGAGACCGCACGGAAGTACTCGGGGCGGCGGATTGCGTTCCACGCGGCATCCGGCGTGCAGTCGAGGTGAAGTTTGAGCAAGATGCGCATGTTCCCATCCTGTGTCAGCGGACCGCAATAAGACAGCACCATGACCAAATACGGGCGAAGGGCCCCGTTAACCTTGAGGGGTGACTGTGCCGGCGAACCAACAGCGGTACCAAGTGCGCTTCGGCTGGGGCATCGAGGGTGCAAACGCAATCGCGGAAGGCGCACACATCGTGGTCTGGGTGGATGCCCTCCCCTGGGGCACTGCGGACCCGCTCACGATTATCCGCACCGGCACACTCATTACCGGGTCCGTCGGTTCTCGCTCTGCCATCGCAAACTGGGTGCTCACGCAGCAGGTGGCTCTTGGTGACCGCGTGATCGTCGCCGTAGTTGCCGCCGGAGCTGAGGGCCGCTTCGCCGTCGAAGACCTCGTCGCCGCGGGCGCAGTGATCGATGCTCTCGCCGAGGTAGGAATCGACTACATCTCGCCAGAGGCGGCGGCGGCGGTTGGGGCTTATGCCGGGCTGCGCCACGCAGTCGATCACGTGCTCTCGGCCTGTGTTGCGGGGCAGGAACTCATCGCCGACGGTGGTCAGTCTCGGGTCGATGCCGCACGCGAGTCGAACGACTCGGCGCACTTCGACATCCTGACGTAGCGACCAAATTGCGTGCCGGGGAATTGCTGACTCGTCGCGAAGGTTGTTTTCGAAGGCAGTTACCTATTGGAGGAAGCACATGAAAGCTGTACTCGGCGACACGGTCATCGCGGAAGCACCCAAGGAAGATCTCATCTCGATCGAGGGCAATTGGTATTTCCCGCCGTCGAGCGTGAAACAGGAATTGCTGACTACAAGCGCGACTCCGTACACGTGCCCGTGGAAGGGTGCGTGCCAGTATTTCTCGGTTAAGTCCGGGGATGAAGTACTCAAGGATCGCGCATGGAGTTACCCAACCCCGTACCCGACCGCCTTCACTCGCGTCGGCAAGGACTTCAGCAACTACGTGGCATTCTGGAAAGAAGTGAAAGTCACCGAGTAGCCCAGCAATTTGCTGGGTTTTGCGCTCCGTGTGTACCCAGGGGTGTACCCAAGCGGTTTCGACGCTCGTGAGGCTGGCTCGCGAACTTCCCCAAAAGCCACACGGGTCGCATCGAACTCGAGATTTACAAAGCTAGTTCGAAGGCGGTCAAGCTGACTGCCGTCAAATGTAACTGGGTTGCGCTCCCGTATTCTGACCGGGTGCACGTACCTGAATCGCTCACCCCCGAGCAGAAGCTCTACTACGTCGTAGGCGTTGTGACGAAGTATGCGACCCAAACCGAAGATGCTGTCGATAGTCTTCT
>JAYSPT010000189.1:0-1604 GCA_043721995.1 Salinibacterium sp.
TAGATTTGAAGCATGCGCACGACTCTCGATCACACCGCCCTTGGCGATATTCTGCCGGGCACCTGGGTGATCGCCGCCACCAATTTTCCGATGTGGATCACGGGCGAGCGCAGCGAGGCTCGTCTCACCTATGAACTGATCGAACGCGATCCGCTCGTGCTCTCGGACGAGGTGTCGTACCTGAACGCCGACGGCGAGTTGAAAAAAATCGTTGGTCGCGACACCTGGCGTGATAACGGCTTCGTGTGGCGCGGAACAGGCTGGTTGAAGCCTTTCGCGAGTAGTTGGTCGGTGGGCGGCGTCAGTGATGACGATTCGATTGCGGTCATCCGGTTCTCGAAATCACTTACAACGCCTGCCGGAATCGACATCGTCGTTCGCAAGGGCAGCCATCGGCCGGATGTACGCGCCATAGTCGCGCGATCCACCGACCACTTCGGGCTTTCGCCCGAAGACCTCGGCTCGCTCACCTGGCTCGCTACGACAGAGTCAGGCTGGTAGCACCCCGCAGGGGTTAGCGTTACAGCATGGCACCAGCGGGAGTCGTGCGTCGCGCTGCCGTGGGCGGTCTCGCCGCGATTGTGATCCTGAGCGGCTGCACCGCGGCGCCCCAACCGGTGCAAACTCCGTCAGCGGCCGGGCCGGTGCCAGCGGCAGTTGTTGTCGACCCGATTCAGGCGTACGCGGACGCCCGACTTGCGGCGATGACTCTCGACCAGAAGATCGCGAGCATGCTCATGGTGCATCTTGCGGGGCTGGATGCGGTCGCGCTCGGGCAATACGCGGCCGCGGGCGGGGTGGGTGGACTCATCCTGATGGGTGACAACATTCCCGATCCGCCGAGCGCACTCGCCGCGATGACACCGCTCATGAGCGCCGAGTACGGCCTGCCGATTCTTATCGCGACAGACCAGGAGGGCGGCATCGTCGCGCGGGTTCCTACGGATGATGCGCCTGCCGCTGACCAGTTGCGTGACCTGCCACCGGAAGCCGCTCGGGATGCCTTCCACAGCCGCGGCGCGCTGCTCAAATCGCTGGGCATCACGCTCAACTTCGGGATCGTGGCAGACGTGACCGGCGACCCCGACTCTTTTATCTTCGCGCGCACAATGGGATCAACCCCGGCAGATGCTGCACCACGGGTGGCAGCGGCAGTCACGGGGGAGTCCGGGGAGGTGCTGTCGACGCTCAAACACTTCCCCGGGCATGGTGTTTCGCCTGCCGACTCGCACTCAAGCATCCCCGAAACCGCGATTTCGATACAGGACTGGCGAACCAATCACGCTCCACCGTTCACGGCCGGGATCGAGGCGGGTGCAGAGGTGGTGATGTTTGGTCACCTGCAGTTCGATGCAGTCGATCCTCAGCCGGCGAGTCTGTCTGCGCTATGGCATCAGGTGCTGCGCAACGAGTTGAGGTTCACCGGCATCACAATCACGGATGACATGAACATGCTCGAGTACTCGGGCCGCCCCGATCTCGCCGATCAGCGGCAGAACGCGGTCCGAGCGGTCGCCGCCGGCAACACGATGTTGCTTTACGTGGGCGCGGTCGACATCCCGGGAGTCGTTGCGGCCATTCATGCCGCGGTCGCCGACGGGGCG
>JAYSPT010000190.1:0-3102 GCA_043721995.1 Salinibacterium sp.
TTTTTCTGTGTGTGGGTTTGCGGGGGCTTCCGCTCACTCCAGGTGCGTGCCCATTTGCCTGGCGTCACACCGATTACATAGGCGACAACGAATGGTCGATTGTGCTCTCGCGGGGCTTGGGCCACGGGGTTCAGGTTAGCCCTGCCGGTCAAGCTAGCCTTGTTACGTGCCCGACCAGACTATGAAACCCGCTACCGCCGCCAAGAAGTTGGGCGTCTACCTTCCCGCGACGCCAGCGGAATTCCAGTCCGGAACCGTGACCCGTGTGCAGTTGCTCGAGCTCGGCACAAACCCACCGGAGTGGCTTGTCATCCTGCGTCGCGACGGGCCCCACCCGCGTCAGGTCGTCGCACAGAAGCTGGGGGTGTCGACAACCGGTCTGGCGCGAGCCGAGGCCGCGGATGTGATGACTACCGCGGAAATCAAGTCACTGCTTGAGGTCAAGCCCGCGTGGCTGGTTGCGGAGCGCGCTGTGCACGCCTCCGTTCAGGAAGAGAACGCCCGAATCAAATCGGAACGTGTCGCCAAAGCCGCCCGTGGCTAGCGTGGCCGAATGTATTCACGGCCTCGACGTGCCGCTGTGTGACATCTGCTATCCGAAAACACCGGTCGAGCGCCCGCGTAGCGCGTCGGTGCGCACTCCACCACCGCGTACATCCGCAGTTCGCTCAACTCCGACTACGGGCCTAACGCCGCGCGCGACGCGCACGTCCATCACCGCGGCCACCCAGCGCGTCTTCCACGTGACGCACGTGAGGAATCTTGAGGAGATTCTTACTTCCGCCCGTCTGCTCGCTCACGCACTTCCGCTCGTAGACGTGAGCACACCACTCACTCGGGAACTCCGGGCGACGGCCGAGACGGCACCGGGAGAGAGCGTCGCGGACTTCGTGAGCTTCTCCCTGGTCCCCGACGCAGCAAGCTGGCAGGAGCTACGCGATGGTGCTCTTGACACCACGAGATGGTCTTCCGCGGCACGCGCTGCCACGCCATCTGACTTTGTTTTTTTGGTCACGACCGTTGCGGCACTCGGCCCATCTGCGGTGGTGACCGACGGTGATGCCGCTGGAAGTGTCACGCGCTTCGCGTCTGGTGCTGACATCCAACGAATGCTTGAACGCCTCCACGACCGTCCGGACTCTCGTCTTGCCGCCGAGGCACTGGTCAAGGGGTCGTTCCCGTTCGCCGAAGTTGACCTCATCGGGGTCGCGCACGATCGCGCCCGCGACAAGATTCGGGAGGTGCTCGCAATGCGCTCACCCGAATTCTCACCGAAGGTGGCCGTCTACCCACCCTGGTTTCAGGCCTGATCAGGGGAGGTACGAAGCTGAGCCGTAGGGACGTAGCAGCGCCGCGAGGACCGAGACCGCGATCCAAGCAAGAGTGATTGCACCGAGCACAATTGCGGGCGCCCACCCTCGGCGCTTCTGCTGGTACATGTAGATGCCGCGAGCAATCAGATAGCCCAGCGCCGGGCCCAGGAGCCACCACCATGCCGAGGGAGGCCTTTCGAATCCAGCATCCGCCAGCTGGCGGCGATCGCGCATGGCCATCCCTGCGGCGAAAAGAATGCTGCCGATGTTGACGACCGCAGCGAGTATGGACCCGACCGGGCCACCGATCGCTGCCATCGCACCGGTGAGCGTGAACAGTATCGCTGCCATCGCACCGGTGAGCACAAACAGTATGGAGCCCCAGACTGGCCACAGAGCGACCCACCAAACTGCGGCTGTGTAGGTGAGGTCCGGAGTGCGGTAGCTCACACCGTCGAAGCGCGACGGAGACAAAGGACCGTAGTCCGTCGCGGTCTCTGCCTGGAATGAAGGTGCGTAAGGGGTGGCCACGACAGGTGCTGGCAACTGAGGAACGGCGAGGTGTTCGGTCCACGTTGCGCCGTCCCACCAGCGCAGGCCCGGAGTTCCCGCCGGATCTGGGTACCACGCCGCCGGAATGTCTGTCACCAGATAGTTATAGCCGCGGCCATCCAGGCTCCGCTCACCCCAGTTCGGGTGGAGGTCCAAGAGATAATAATTGTCGATACATCGTGAAACAAACGCAATTCTCACTCAATGAAGATCAGCACCATGCGCTGGCAAAAATGGCCCAGGAGCGACAACACATGGCATCGGCCCTGATCATCGCCGCCGCAGTACAAGTCATCGATTCGGCAGTGAGCACCCGCAACGTGCGGCACCCCCATGATCGGGGGGCTTCAGTCGGCGTATTGGGCGAGTTTTTCAGAACAGCGTGGCCGGGGGAGCGACGACGGCTCCGGACGCGATATCCCACCCCACGCGAGGGGCAGCTCCGGGATACCCCGGGCCCGCGTCTGCCACAACCCCGCGCTGATAGGCCTCTGCGGCACCTCGGGCACGATCATCCGCTGCTTCGTTCAGTTCGTGGCCGATGTGCCCCTTCACCCATTCGAAGCGGAATCGGCGACCGACAGTCGCAACGTCGATGGCCTGGATCAACTCAAGGTTCATGACAGGCTTGCCGTCGCCCTTGCGCCAGCCCTTGCGCTTCCAGCCCGGCATCCACTTGGTGACGGTGTTGATCACATACTGGCTGTCGCAGAGGATGTGCAGGTCATCATCCACGCGGGCCGTGGAATGGAACAGGTCGAGCACAGCCATTAACTCGCCCTGGTTGTTGGTGGCGTGCTTCCAGCCGCCAGCCGCCCAGCAGCCTTCGTTAATGAACCAGGCCCAGCCGGCCGGACCGGGATTACCCAAAGCCGAACCGTCAGCCGCCGCGGTAATAGTCATTGCCGTAATCGTACCGAGGGTTCAATGAGCCGCGACCAGCGCAGTCAGCGCGTCAGGAGGTTCGATCTCTCTGGATGCTTGTCAAACCACTCAGCCACGTACCAACACATCGCCACTACTCTGCGATCGGTCGTAGTTTCAACATCATTCATGGCGAATTCCACGACCTCTCCCGCGTAGCCTTTGCCACGCATAGTCGGCTGCGTGTAGGAGTGTGGAAAAGAGATTGAGCGGCCGTTGATGCTGTAGTCCGCTACCGCTGCCAATTGGCCGTCGATGTACATCGCGTATCTACTGGCGTCGGGTTCATTAATAATGCTTTTGGCCATGGTTC
>JAYSPT010000191.1:0-3387 GCA_043721995.1 Salinibacterium sp.
GAGGTTGAAGAGCTGCGACTTGCCGGTCTTCTTGCGGTTCCGCGTCCACATGAAGAACCCCTGCGCACCGACAATTCCGAGAACGATGAGCACCAGTGCCGGCGAGAGCCCGACGAGGTTGAACGGGGCGTTCGGCGTCGCCAGCAAGATGCCCCAGCTCGACAGGCCGCTGAATCCGAAGCTGAGCAGGATGACCGAGACCGCCGCAATCATCGCGCCGATACCGTCGATCGCGACGCCCTGAATTGCGGGCACCTTCTTCAGGCGGAAGCTGAGGAGCAGGTTGATGAGTCCGAGGACGGAGACGAGGCCGAACGAGTAGCGCCATCCGATGGTCGATGCGAAAGTGCCGGCGATAAGAAGGGCTAACACGCCCGCCGCGGGGATTGCTGCGGCGAGGAAGCCGATTGCCTGCGCCTGTTGCTTGCCCTGGAAGTTGCCCGCGATGAAAACCACCAGCGCCGGTGCGATCAAGGCGATCACCGCACCCGATGCCGCCTGGAAGATGAAGAGCATCGTCGGGGTCTGGGCGAGTGCGACTCCGGCCATCGAAGCGGCGTGCACGACCAGCGCGATCTGGAACACCCGACGCGAGCCGAACTTCGCTCCGATCTTGGCGCCGAGCAGGATGAAGGCCGCCATGGCGAAGGTGCCAGCCGTGATGGCTGTGCCGACCGTTGTCGCGGGCGTATTCAGGTCGGTGGTGATGCCGCCCATCGAGACGGTCAACGCGTTCACTGCAAACGACGCCTGAATCTGCGTCAGCACGACGACGATCAGGGGCAGCCAGGAGGCGCGAACCTCAACCGTCTGTCCGGGTGTGGAAGCCGTGGCGGTCGCGCTCATCTGCAGTTCCCCTTTGGGTAAATGGTGAGGGTAAGTGGAGCAGAACTTATTCCCCGTGCGCTACGACGTCGCCACCCGGAACGTATTGTCGTGGAAGCTCATGCTCGAAACGGCGCTCCCGGCGCCTCACCAACGGTCTTCTGAGGCCTTGCCGATGATCTCAAGAAGTCGCTGCCTCAACTGCCTCTCGTCATTCATCCCTGGGAAAATCTCTGACTCAAGCGTGCGAGTGGACTTCCACATGTCGTCTCCGGCTGACGTACGCGAGACGATGAATCGACGGCGATCGCGATCATCCACTTCGCGGCTGACCAGGCCGGCGCGCTCCAGCCGGTCGATCGTGCGCGACATTGTCTGGTTCTCCACGCGCGCACGAGCGGCGATTTCGCTCTGGCCTAGAGGTCCACGGTCGAGAAAATGCAACACAATGAGGCCGGCGTGCGTGAGACCGCGAGCCTCAAGCGCCTCGCTCCACGCATGCTCGACCAGGCGAGCCGCGGTCGACAGAAGCCGCCCGGTCGGCCAGCTATCCATCGCGTCTGCCACCCGATTCACTCTAGTGATACCGTGAATTGGTAAGCCAGCTTATCAATTCGAATTATCCCCTACCTGGAGAGGGAGGCGGCATGCGGGAAAAGCACGATATCGTGCGCCAAGTCGTAGTGGCGGCCAGTGCTGTTTTCGCCGTTATCGGTTCGGCGGTCGGCTCCGGAGCGGCCGGCGGAACTCCCATTCAGGATGCCGCGGGCGGGGCCCTCAGCGCGAGCGCAACCCCGATCGCGCCGGGCACCCCAGCGTTTTCGATCTGGGCGGTGATCTACTTCGGACTCGTGGCGTACGCCGTATGGCAACTGCTGCCCGCACAGTCGGATGCGCCGCGCCAGCGTCGGCTCGGCTACTGGATCGCGGCATCCCTGGTGCTGAACGCAGCATGGATTCTGAGTGTGCAGGCGAATCTGCTTTTGCTGAGCCTCGTCGTGATTGCTGCGCTGCTGGTTGTGCTGTGCCGCGCCTTCGTAATCTGCGTGCAACTGCCCCCGCGAGGCACACTTGATGCAGTGATCACAGACGGCACGGTAGGACTGTATCTGGGCTGGGTCAGTATCGCTACGGCGGCCAATGCCACGTCGGTTTTCGTGGCGAGTGGATTCACCGGATTCGGCAGCAACCCCGATCTTTGGTCTGTGGCCGTGCTCGGCGTGGCAGGTCTCCTCGGCGTATTCGTTGCCTTTGCCTCTCGCGGTCGAATTGCCCCCGCGCTCTCGCTCAGCTGGGGCCTCGCCTGGGTCGCAGTTGCACGCCTGACTGGTGAGCCCTTGTCAACTCCGACTGCTGTCGCCGCGATCGCCGCCAGCACGCTCGTGCTCCTCGCAACCCTGATCATCCGGATAACTCCACGAAAGGTCGCAGCATCGTGAGTTCAGAGAAGACCCGCTGGGCCGGGCTCATCTTCATCAGTATCTCCGTCGCGTTGATAATCGTCGACTCGACGATTATCAACGTGGCAATCCCTTCGATCGTCAGAGACCTCAACATCTCTTCTACCCAGGTGCAGTGGGTACAGGAGAGCTACACGTTGGTCTTCGCCTCGCTTTTGCTCGTGTTCGGTACCCTCGCGGACCGCTATGGACGGCGACTCATCGTGCTCATCGGCGTCACACTGTTTGCGGCGGCATCGATCTTCGCGGCGCTGGCCAGCACCGGTGAACTGCTGATCCTCGCGCGGCTCATTCAGGGGGTCGGTGGGGCGATGATTCTCACCGCGTCACTGTCGATCATCAATGCGACGTTCCGGGGTCGCGAGCGCGCCATCGCGTTCGCGGTCTGGGGCTCGACAATCGGCGGCATGGCGGCTGTCGGCCCCCTGCTGGGCGGCTGGCTCACCACCTACTTCTCGTGGCGGTGGGCGTTCGGCATCAACGTTCCGCTCGGCGTGATCATCATCATCGGCGTCTTGTTCACCGTGCAGGAATCGCGCGAGACGGGCGTGCCGCGTCGCATCGACGTGGTCGGTGCATTGTTGTCTATCGTGCTGTTCGGAACCCTGGTTTTCGGGCTCATCGAGGGTCGCACCTATGGGTGGTGGCTGAGCAACAAGCCACCCTCGTTCTGGACTTTCACTCTCTCGCCGATCCCGCTCCTTTTTGTGGTCACGCTCATCGCGCTCGCGGCGTTCATTGCCTGGGGCGTTCGCCGCGAACGACAGGGCAAGTCCACGATGCTCGCGTTCGGTCTGCTACGCATCCCGTCGTTCCGCAACGGCAATATCGCGGCCCTTATCGTCTCTCTCGGCGAGTTCGGCCTCATCCTCTCCCTGCCGCTGTGGTTGCAAAACGTGCTCGGCTATGACGCGCTGCAGGCCGGCTTCATCATCCTCGCGCTCGCGGTCGGCTCCTTCGTGGCCAGCGGCTTTGCGGGGGCGTTCGGCAACCGGGTCTCGCCCGTCACGATCGTGCGCGTGGGCATCCTCGCTGAGATCATCGGAATCCTCATGGTGGCGGTCAACATCACGCCGACTGCGCAGTGGTGGCAGATCGTGCC
>JAYSPT010000192.1:0-4915 GCA_043721995.1 Salinibacterium sp.
TTCCCCACTGCTGCCTCCCGTAGGAGTCTGGGCCGTGTCTCAGTCCCAGTGTGGCCGGTCACCCTCTCAGGCCGGCTACCCGTCGTCGCCTTGGTGAGCTATTACCTCACCAACTAGCTGATAGGCCGCGAGTCCATCCTTGACCGAAATTCTTTCCACCCCCTGGAGATGCCTCCGAGGGTCGTATCCGGTATTAGACGTCGTTTCCAACGCTTATCCCAGAGTCAAGGGCAGGTTACTCACGTGTTACTCACCCGTTCGCCACTGATCCAGAGAGCAAGCTCTCTTTCACCGTTCGACTTGCATGTGTTAAGCACGCCGCCAGCGTTCATCCTGAGCCAGGATCAAACTCTCCATAAATGTTTGATTGCACAAACGAGCAAGCCCGCTTGGCACATCTAGCGCTGGGATCAACCGGAATAGGTATCACCCAGCAAGTTTGAAACTGACAGAACAAATCAATACTGACTTGCTTGTTGTTTATATCTTTTCCAAAGGAATCCGTTGTGCTAGTTCGCTTCAGTCCCGAGGGGACCGATTGCTATTGGCACAGCCGGGTTTTTGGCATTTGACATTGTGCACGCTGTTGAGTTCTCAAGGATCGGGCGCACCTACGACTCCACCTGGCGGCTTCGTTTTAGGGCAATTACGCTAGCTTACTACCAGCTGACTTCAAGCGCTAGACAGCGTCAGAACTTCACTGGCTTTAATCAGACTCGTCAGTTTAGACGATTCCGATCGGTGGTCCCTCTTGAGGCCAGACTGCTGTGGGTTTGATCCGCACCGGGCATTCCGAACCTTTGGGGTGACAAGCCACTAGATTACGTGCATGTTTTGAACTGGGCAAGTTACGGTCGATCCCGGGCGTGTCGCACGTGAATCTACCCCACGATCTACTCCACAAACACGCCAGCGAGAGTCTTGCGGCCCCTTCTGAGCACAGCCATCCGGCCAGAAAGTACCGCGCCTTCGAGGACCGCAGCCTCATCGTCCACTCGCTGGTTGTTCACGTAAACCCCGCCCTCCGCGATCGAACGCCGGGCTGCTGCGAGGCTCGGGCTGAGGCCGGTGTCACACAGCAGCTGCGCAATAGAGGTGGACGCCGGGCTCGTGGTGTGGGGAAGCTCCCGCAGCGCGGATTCGAGAGTCGCGTCATCCAGCGCCGAGAGCTCGCCCTGGCCGAAAAGCGCTTCTGCCGCCGCGATCGCCGCGTTCGTCGCGGCTGCACCGTGGACGAGTGACGTGACCTCCCACGCCAATGCTCTTTGCGCCTCCCGCCTGAAGGGCTCACTGAGTACAGCGACCGCGAGAAGGTCGATCTGCGCACGCGTGAGGAAGGTGAAGATCCTCAGTCGCTCAATGACGTCGCCATCGTCGGTGTTGAGCCAGAACTGGTAGAACGCATAGGGGCTCGTCATAGCTGCATCCAGCCAAACTGCGTTGCCCTCACTCTTGCCGAATTTGGTGCCGTCCGAGTTCGTGATGAGCGGAGTGCCGATAGCGTGGGCGCTCCCGCTCTCGGCGCGATGGATGAGATCGGTACCGCTCGTGAGGTTGCCCCACTGGTCGCTTCCGCCGGTCTGCAATACGCAGCCGTAGGTGCGGTACAGCTCGAGGAAGTCCAGGCCTTGGAGTATTTGGTAGCTGAACTCGGTGTAACTGATTCCGGCGTCGCTGTTGAGGCGAGCGCTAACCGCATCCTTCTTCATCATCGTGCCGACTCGGAAATGCTTGCCGATGTCCCGGAGGAAGTCGATTGCGCTCAAGGGCTCGGTCCAGTCGAGGTTATTGACGAGGCGCGCTGCGTTGTTCCCCTCGAAGCTCAAGAACTTGCCGATCTGCGCCTGCAGGTAACCAACCCACTCGGCAACGGTGTCACGCGTGTTGAGGGTGCGCTCGGCAGTGGGGCGCGGATCGCCAATGAGACCGGTCGAGCCACCGACCAGCCCGAGGGGCTTGTGCCCCGCGAGCTGCAGGCGTCGCATCAACATGAGCTGCACGAGGTTGCCCAGATGCAGGCTCGGGGCGGTCGGGTCGAAGCCGCAGTAGAACGTGATCGGTTCGCCGGCGAGCAAGTCCTTCAACTCATCGACGTTTGTTGAGACGCGAACGAGCCCGCGCCAGATAATTTCGTCCCACACGTCGGGGAACGTGGGGTCATTCGCCTGTGAGACGAGCGATTCGGAGGCAGCGACTGGCACGGGTTAACGGTAGCGGCTCACGCTGGCGACAACGGGCCTTCAGGCCGACTCGTGCCGCGCGACGAGGGTTTGTAGGGCGAGACGCTCGGATCGCCGGGAATCCAGTAGCGCCACGGGAATGCAGCACTCCCGCCCTCCCCCGTCACGCCGGTGCGCGGTCCGGTCGCGAACGCAACGGCGGCCGAGGGTAACTCGAGGCGAATCCGACCCAGCCCAAGGTCATCGCCACCGTCGGCGAGCGTGATGCCCAGCGCAACGCACAGTCGCGCAGGACCGCGCGCGAGATCGGCGTCGGTTTTGCTGGTGAATCGGCGTTGTCGGGCGATTTCGATACCCGCCACTACCTCGCCGGCCCGCAGGAGTACCGCAGAGGCGATTCCGACCGGCGAGCACACGATGTTGGCGCAAACGTGCATCCCGTAGGTGAAGTAGGTGTAAACGTGGCCCGCTTCGCCGAACATCACGGAGTTGCGTGGTGTTCGACCACGGAACGCGTGCGAGCCGGGATCAAGCCCTCCGAGATAAGCCTCGACTTCGCTGAGGCGCACCGTGACATCTCCCACCGTAACCAGTGCACCCAGCAGTAGAGGCGCTACCTCGGTCGAGGGACGAGCCAGGAATTCGCGGGTGAACACAGCACGCTCAGAAGAGCCGATAGCCGTTCACCGCGATGATGATGAGTGCGGCGGCGATGACGCCGACGCACACCGCAATGATTAGCCAGTAGAGCCGCTTGGACATCCTGCGGCGCCACCAGCCCTCGTCTTCCGGCTTCTTGTCTTTGGCGAGGGTCACGTCATGCTCCTTGTTGTGAGATGCCGCACTCGCGCGACAAGTTCCTGTCGCTGTTCAGCGACCCGCTCCGGCGCGGTACCTCCAGCGCCCGAGCGGCTCGCGACCGAACCCTGAATCGTGAGCACTTCACGAACCGTGCCCGCGAGGTGGGGGGACACACCCTTGTACTGCTCGTCCGTCAACCCATCGAGACCCAGGCCGTTCTCCTCGCAGAAACGCACAAGTGCGCCGCTTATTTCATGAGCTTCGCGGAAGGGTACGTGTGCGCGCACAAGCCAGTCGGCAACATCCGTCGCCAGGGAGAAGCCCTGAGGTGCACACTCGGCCATGCGCTCGATGTTGAACTCAAGCGTCGCAATCATCCCGGTGAAAGCCGGCAACAGAATTTCGAGGGTCTCGACAGAGTCGAAAACCGGCTCTTTGTCTTCCTGAAGGTCGCGGTTGTAGGCCAGTGGTAGACCCTTGAGAGTTGCGAGAAGGCCCGTCAGGTTGCCTATCAGGCGTCCAGACTTGCCGCGCGCGAGCTCGGCGACATCCGGATTCTTCTTCTGGGGCATGATCGATGAACCGGTCGAGAAGCCATCGTCAAGACGCACGAATCCAAATTCGCGGGTGTTCCAGATGATCAGTTCCTCGGCGAACCGCGAGAGATCAATACCCAATTGCGCGGCGATAAATGCGAACTCCGCCACGACATCCCGGCTGGCGGTCGCATCGATCGAATTCTCGGTAGGTCGACTCAGCCCCAGCTCGGTCGCGACCAATGCCGGGTCCAAGCCGAGGCTGGTGCCCGCAAGTGCGCCAGCGCCGTACGGAGAAGTGGATGCACGCACGCGCCAATCCCGAAACCGCTCCAGGGTGCGCACCAGGGGCCACGCGTGCGCCAAAAGGTGGTGAGCGAGCAGCACCGGCTGCGCGTGCTGGAGGTGGGTGCGCCCCGGCATGATCGCTCCGTCGTGCTTTTCTGCCTGCGCGACGAGCGCATCGATGGTGTCAATGACGAGGCCGCCGATGCGCGCCGAGTGGTCGAGCAAGTAAAGGCGGATGAGCGTGGCGATCTGGTCATTACGACTGCGGCCAGCGCGCAGCTTCCCGCCGAGCTCGGGCCCAGCGATTTCGATGAGGCCGCGCTCGAGCGCACCGTGAACATCCTCATCCGTATCCAGGAAAAGGAAGTCTCCCGCACCGACCGCGCCGTCGAGCGAGTCGATGGCGAGCAGCATCTTCGACAGCTCATCCTCGTCGAGATAACCCGCAGCCGCGAGCGCACGAGAGTGAGCCCGCGACCCCAACAGGTCGTACGGCGCGAGCTGCCAATCGAAGTGGGTCGAACGGCTCAGCGCGACAAGCTCAGGCGAAGGGCCACCGAGGAACCGCGCACCCCACAACGACCCCTCCCCGGTACCTGCCATTCCTAGCCCTGCAAGTCGCGACGCGCAGAAATCTTCGAGGGCAGCGACCAGATCTCGATGAAACCTTTCGACAGCGACTGGTCGAACGTGTCGCCGGTGTCATAGGTCGCAAGACTGAAGTCGTACAGGCTCTGTTCGCTGCGCTGGCCCGTGACAGTCGCGCGACCGCCCTGCAGCTTCATCCGGATGTCGCCGGAAACGTATCGCTGCGTGTCATCGATGAAAACGTCAAGGGAGCGCTTGAGGCCCGAGTACCAGAGTCCGTCGTAAACGAGGTTCGCCCACTCGGACTCGACCCCACGCTTGTATCGGTTGACGTCGCGTTCCAGCGTCAGGCTCTCGAGAGCTTCATGGGCCGCGATCAATGTCATTGCCGCGGGTGCCTCGTAGACCTCGCGACTCTTGATACCGACGAGCCGATCCTCGACGACGTCGATGCGACCGATGCCGTGCTTTCCCGCCAATTCGTTGAGCTTCTCGATGAGCTGCAGCGGCGAGTACGCGACA
>JAYSPT010000193.1:0-12085 GCA_043721995.1 Salinibacterium sp.
AGCGGCTAGCCCAGCGCGGGAGCTTGGCTCAGGAGAGTGTGCCCCCACTGCTCCTGGAGCAGATGCTCGAGAGTCGCACCGAGTGCGTAGAGCCGAACATCCTCACGAGCGGGTGCCATGATCTGGAAACCGACCGGCAAGCCGTCTTCGGGAGCCAGCCCGATCGGCAGCCCCATCCCCGGCACACCAGCCAGATTCGCCGGAATCGTGGTCACATCATTGAGGTACATCGCCAGCGGATCAGCCAGCTTTTCGCCAAACTTGAAGGCCGTCGTCGGCGCACTCGGCGACACCAGCACATCAGCCTTCTCGAACGCGGCCGCGAAATCCCGCTGAATCAGCGTGCGCACCTTCTGTGCACTCCCGTAATACGCGTCGTAATAGCCGGCGCTCAGCGCATAGGTTCCCAGAATGATCCGACGCTTCACTTCAGGACCGAAGCCCTGCTCACGAGTAGCGGCCATGACATCCTCGACAGTGCCCCCACCGGCCGGATTGACCCGAAGGCCGAAGCGCACCGAATCGAACTTGGCCAGATTGCTGGATGCTTCGGCCGGAAGGATCACGTAGTACGCGGCCACCGCGTACTCAAAGTGCGGTGCCGAAACCTCGACGATCTCCGCACCATTCGCCGCGAGCAGGGCGAGCGCCTCACGGAACCGCTGGGACACACCGGCCTGAAAACCCGGGCTGTCCAGCTCTTTCACGACACCGACCCGCAAACCCTTGAGCGACTCGGCTCGAGCACCGGCACGAGCGGCACCTGCGAACGAGGGCCAGGCATCGGTGAGGCTCGTCGAATCGCGAGCATCATGGCCTTTGATCACGTCATGCAAGAGAGCGGCATCCAAAACGGTACGGGCGACTGGTCCGACCTGGTCGAGAGAACTGGCAAGCGCGACCGCCCCGTAGCGAGACACGCCACCGTACGTGGGCTTGACGCCGACACTTCCGGTGACTGCAGCGGGCTGGCGAATCGACCCACCCGTGTCGGAACCAAGAGCAAGCGGCGCTTCGAACGCGCTGACGGCAGCGGCGCTGCCGCCGCCAGAACCGCCGGGGATGCGCGAGAAATCCCACGGATTTCTCGTTGGACCGTAAGCGGAATGCTCGGTCGAGGACCCCATCGCAAACTCGTCCATGTTGGTCTTGCCAAGCGGAACGAGATCAGCTGCTCGCACCTTGGCGACCGTAGTCGCGTCGTAGGGCGGAACCCAGCCCTCGAGAATTTTCGAACCCGCGGTAGTCGGCATCCCGATGGTGCAGAGAACGTCCTTGATGGCGATTGGCACACCCGCTAGCTCGTGCATCGACTCACCAAGCGCCCGACGACGATCGATGTGCCCCGCAGCGAACAATGCATCTTGTGAGATGTGAAGGAATGCGTGAAGCTCACCGTCGATGGCCGCGATGCGATCGAGGTGCGCCCGCGTCGCCTCGACGGCAGACACCTCACGCGAAGTCAGTTTCGCAGCAAGCTCAGCTGCTGACAGGTGGATAAGCTCGCTCACTGCTCCTCCCCCAGGATTGCGCTCACCTTGAACCGACTGCCATCGTGTTCGGGCGCACCAGCAAGAGCTTGCTCCGTCGTGAGAGTCGGCCCGGGAACATCGTTTCTAAAGACATTTACGAGAGGGATCGGATGGCTCGTTGCGGGAACATCCGGCGTTGCGACCTCACTCACCTTCGCCACCGAGTCGACGATCACGCCCAGTTCGCCGGCGAGAGTCACGGTCTCTTCGTAAGTGAGCGCGATACGGGCAAGGTTTGCAAGATGAGCCACGACCTCGGGAGTGAGCTGCCCATACGCGGCTCGCACTGACTGTGACTGTGACGCTAGCGCTAGCGCTGACTCCGACTCTGACTGCGGCGATGCATGCGCGGCCAACTGCGTCGCTGTCTGCGCTGTCGACTGCGGCGCTGTCTGCGCTGTCGACTTCGGCTCTGACTGCGGCGATGCATGCGCGACCAACTGAGGCGCCATCTGCGCCGTCGACTGCGCTGTCGACTTCGGCGATGTCTGTGACGAATCCGCGTGAGATTCGGGCATGGGACTCCGTGCGTTACTGCGGGCGGGGGACCCCCCAATTCTATGGGTGGGTACGTGTCAGTCCAGCGCGCCCGGACCGCCCTGCAGCAGAAGCGCGAACTGTGCCGCATCGATGATGCGTACGCCCAACTCCTCGGCCTTACCGAGCTTGGAACCTGCACCCGGGCCAGCCGCAACGAAGTCGGTCTTTTTGGAGACACTCGACGCAGCCTTACCGCCGGCCGCAATGATGGCCTCGAGAGCTCCCTCGCGAGTGAATCCCTCGAGGCTTCCGGTAGCCACAACTGTCAACCCGGTAAGCGTTCCATCGATGGCACCGGCCGACCCCGGACCCGGATGACCGGGCGTCGAGAACTGCACCCCGGCATCCGCCCACTGGGTGATGATCTCCTCGTGCCAGTCAACGGCGAACCACTCGATGAGGGCATCCGCAATGATCGCGCCAACGCCGTCCACTGCGGCGAGCTCTTCGCGATTCGCCCGACGGATGGCGTCGAGAGAGCCGAAATAGTTGGCGAGCGCGCGTGCCGCGACCGGACCCACGTGACGGATGCTGAGGCTCACCAGGACGCGCCACAGTTCTTTCGTCTTCGCGAGTTCGATCTCTTCGAGCAATTTGGTCGCGGCGCTCGCGGGGACATACTCGGCGTCACCGCCGAAAACACCGGGGACATACTCGGCGTCACCGCCGAAAACACCGGGGACGTACTCGGCGTCACCGGCGAAAACACCGGGGACGTACTCGGCGTCACCGCCGAAAACACCGGGGACGTACTCGGCGTCACCGGCCACCCACTCCCCATCCTTCTTCTGGCGGCGACGTCGATACGGTGTCTCGGTTCGTTCGGTTCCGTCATCGTTGAGTTTGACCAAGCCGGTCTCGTTGTCACGAACCCGAACCCGAATATCGAACAGGTCAGGCATCCTGAGCGAAAAGAGTCCGGCCTCAGTGATCAACGGCGGCACGGGCGGATAGTCGGGCTGAGTGAGCGCGGCGGCCCCCACCTCACCCAGACCCTCAATGTCAAGTGCACCGCGGCTGCCCACGTGCTCTACCCTTCCACGAACCTGCGCCGGGCAATTGCGTGCGTTAGGGCAGCGCAGATCCACATCGCCCACTTTCGCCGGGGCCAGCAGCGTGCCGCACTCCGGGCAGTGCGTGGGCATCACGAACTCGCGTTCTGTGCCATCCCTGAGTTCTACAACCGGCCCGAGTACTTCGGGAATCACATCCCCCGCCTTGCGCAGAACGACCGTGTCGCCAATGAGAACACCTTTAGCCCTGACGACATCCTGGTTGTGCAGGGTCGCCTGACGCACAACCGAACCGGCCACACGCACCGGCTCCATGACCGCGAACGGCGTCACCCGGCCCGTGCGACCGACCGACACCACGATGTCAAGCAACTTTGTATTCACCTGCTCGGGCGGGTACTTGTACGCGATCGCCCAGCGCGGCGCGCGGCTGGTTGCACCGAGCTCCTCATGTAGCGCGAGTTCGTCGACCTTGACGACAACACCGTCAATCTCGTGTTCCACGCTGTCACGGTGCTCGCCGAAGTATTCAATGAATTCCGCGGCACCGACAGCTGAACCGGTGACCCGGTAGTGCGTGCTGGTGGGCAATCCCCAGGCCCTCAGCAGTTCGTACGTCTCGCTCTGGCTGGCCACCGGCGGGTTGGACCATGCGCCGATGCCGTGCACGAGCATCCTGAGTCGACTGAGGCGCCGGTGCATGAGGTCGAGACCCGCAGCGCTCTTTCCCTCGGCCTTCTGGCGCAGCGACCCGGATGCCGCGTTCCGCGGGTTTGCGAAGACCCGTTCGCCGGCCGCAGCCTGCTGAGCGTTCAGTTCGCGGAAGGACTTCACCGGGAAGAAGATTTCACCGCGCACTTCCACCAACGGCGGATACCCCGTACCAGCCAGGCGCGCCGGGATCCCGGTGATGTAGGCGATGTTTTCGGTCACATCCTCGCCGACCACCCCATCCCCGCGCGTCGCCGCGCTCACGAGTCGTCCGTTCTCGTACCGAAGGTTTATGGCGAGTCCGTCGATCTTCAGCTCGCAGAGGTAATCGACCCGGCGTCCGGAGTCGCGCTCGACCTTCGCCGCCCACGTGGCGAACTCGTCGAGGCTGAACACGTTATCGAGGCTGAGCATGCGCTCGGCGTGCCGCACCGGGTCAAAGAGGCTGGCTACGCGACCACCAACGGTCTGGGTCGGGCTGTCCTGACCCTGGAGTTCGGGGAACGCTCGCTCCAGTTCATCGAGCCGCCGCAGCAGGAGGTCGTACTCGGCGTCGCTGACAAGCTCCTCGTCGCGCTCGTAGTACGCGTCGCGCAAGTCCAGGATGCGCATCGTCAGCGCATCAACTTCCGATTTCGCGACGCCCAGCGCGGGGTCGGCATGCTCCTGAATGGCTGGGTGAACCCCATCGACCTCGACTACTTTTTTACCCCTGGGCACCATCTCAGTTTAGGGATTACCCCCGACTGTGGACCCGGAAGCCCAGTCCGGCCCCGACAGTTCACCGTGCGTGGGGGATGGATCAGTTGGTCGCCACCAGCGCGGGTAGCTCCCTGAAGGTGCCCGAGATCCTTCCATCGCTGCCCGTCACAGTGATGAGACCCAGCTCACCCGCGACGGGTGAAGCACTGAGTGCCGCGAACAACTGCCCGACGGTGGCGGTGTCCGAGTACAGGGTAAGCGCACGCTCGGCATCCAACTCGTAGCGCATGGGCAGCCCCGATCCCTCTAGCGCGGCGATGACGTCAAGCGCACGCGCATCCCCGGGGGTCACACTCACACTGTGGAAGTCGGAGCCGCCATTCTCCGCAGGCGAGACGCGGACCGAGACGGGGAAGTAGCTCAGCTGTGCCGAATCCAGAGTCGCCCGAATGCTGGCGACGCCATCAACGATCGAATAGCCATGGTCGAAAGTGATGTCGAACCCCGTGCACAAGTCGAGCGTGCCGAAGTTGACCCTGGTGTCATTCATAGTGGCCGCGGCGAGTGTGCGCAGCGCTGGTGCCGCACCGCAGTACACAGCTTCACTCAAGCGCAGAGGCGGCTTGAAGTTATCGGAGTTAGCTTCGAAGTCACTTGCGGCGTGATACCCCGCGACATATCGCTGCACATGAAGGGCATCGAGCGCATCGAACACCTCGAACGCGTCGGTGCGCAGCGTCGACACCGAGACAGCACCATCGGTGACGAAGCCCGCGACGATATGGGGCGTCTGGATGACCGAGCGCCACAGCCGCAGTGCGAGGCGTGCTTCGGCTGTGGTGGCGACCTCGAAATCGATACCGTTGATGCCGAACTGCAGGGCGACCTTCGGACCGGGCCGCGCGGCGGTGAAGGCCAGCGAATTGTCGATCAGGGTTCGGATATCCAGGTCAGTAGCCGTCGGATCGAGCTCAGCCCGAATGGTCGCCCTGTAACTGAGCTCATCGACGGTCGAACTGGGCACACCGATTGAGACAACGTGCGGTTGGGATGCGAGCCATGTCTCAGTACTGCGCACGGTCTGCCCGACGCACGCGGTGAGCGAGGTCACGAGGAGCCCCGCTGCGACGAGCGCCCCGAGCAGTTGCGCACGCAGGCGGCGGGCGCTTACCGGGCGCGCATCCGGCGGCAAACGCGCGCCGCGGGTGCTCACCGGGCGCGCATCCGTCCGCGCACTCACGCCGACTGCGTGGCCAACGCGGACACCGTGCGCTCGATCGTGCACTGGCCCAGCACGCGGGTGCCGACGTAGAGAACGGCGGTCTGGCCGGGCGATACTCCGACTAGTGCCTGCGCGGGGGTGACAATGAGGGAGCCCTGCTCGACCCGGGCACGTGCGGGCACGGGGTCGGCGTGAGCTCGGATCTGCACCTCGCATTCGAAAGATTCGGAAAGGTCATCCACCAACCCGGATGCCACCGGATCGAGCCCGGCCCAGGAGAAGGTTGACCCGGCCAACTCGGAAAGAGCGAGCGCCGCACGCGGGCCTACGACAACCTCGTTCGTCTTCGGACGGATCTCGAGCACGAAGCGCGGCTTGCCGTCATCGGTCGGAAAGCCGACGTTGATGCCCTTTCGCTGACCAATGGTGAAGGCCAGCGCACCCTCGTGCTCCCCGAGCTTCGTGCCGTTTCGGTCGAGGATATCGCCGGGAGTGGCCCCGACCCGGTCGGCCAGCCAACCCCGGGTGTCGCCATCGGGGATGAAGCAGATGTCGTGGGAGTCTGGCTTGGTCGCAACGCTAAAACCCCGGTCCGCTGCCTCGGCCCGAATCTCGGCCTTCGATGGCGTCGCGCCGAGCGGGAACATGCTGTGTGCAAGCTGCTCGGTATTGAGCACACCGAGTACATAGGACTGGTCTTTGGCCCAGGCAGCGGCGCGGTGCAGTTCCCGGTTGCCGCGGGCGTCGGTCACGATATTTGCGTAATGGCCGGTTGCGACGGAATCGAAGCCGAGTGCAATCGCTTTTTCGAGGAGCGCGGCGAACTTGATGCGCTCGTTGCAGCGCATGCACGGGTTGGGGGTGCGCCCCGCGGCGTACTCAGCAATGAAATCGTCAACCACGTCGAGCCGGAACCGCTCGGAGAAGTCCCACACGTAGTAGGGAATTCCGATAATGTTCGCAGCACGCTGCGCATCCATCGAATCTTCGATCGTGCAGCATCCGCGGGCTCCGGTGCGGAGCGTGCCCGGTGTGCGGCTGAGCGCGAGATGCACGCCGACGACCTCGTGACCGGCGTCCACAGCGCGGGCCGCGGCTACAGCGGAGTCCACACCGCCACTCATTGCAGCTAGCACCTTCATGAGGGAAGTTTACCGGGGTGCTTATCCGGGGATGTCTGTGAGCGTCTTTTCTACGGCTTGGAGGCGGCTCTCGATCGAGTCGAGCTTTGCGAGCACCGCCTGGTTGGTCGAGAGATTCTCATCGAGCGTTTTCTGCACGGCCGGGTGGGCTGCACCTGCCTTACTTTTCCAGTATTTCGAGAGAATTGCGTACGTGATTCCACCGGCGATCGCGACGACAGGAATGAGGAAAGCCCATTGAGATTCCATCAGGTGGTTCTGCTTTCTGGTGTGGGGATGGTGGAGTCGTCGAGACGAATTGCCGCGACGATGGTCGCGATATCGAGACGAAAAGTGAACGGAACGAGCTCGTAGAACTTGAGTGCCTTGCCCTCCTGCGACACCTCAAGGTGCCCGGTTAGGTATCCCGCCTCCTCGAGCTTGGTCAGGTGCATGTAGAGCAGCGCGCGACTCATCTCGAGTCGCCTCGCCAGTGCGCTGACGTGGAGTCGTTCGCCGTTGAGCAGCGCGAGAATCCGCATCCGATGTGGGCTTGCGATTGCAGAGAGTCGAGCAGTGAGTTCCTCCGAATTCATCTGCTTTCCTTACACATGCAAGAAAGATATTACATGCCTGCACGCATGTCAAGGCGCGCCTGGACGTCGGGCTGACCGCGGCTGGACGTCGGGCTGACCCTGGCTGGACGTCGAGCTGGCCCTAGCGGCCCAGCGTCGTGAGACGGTCGGCGTAGCCTGCACTTCGTGCCTGGGCGACGGCCGCGGGGAGAGCCGCGATGAGCGCGTCCACCTCGGCCTCGGTGTTGGAATGACTCAGCGTGACGCGGAGGGCGCCGCGGGCATCCGCCTCATCGAGGCCCATGGCGAGAAGAACGTGAGACGCCTCGGGCACGCCGGCCTGGCAGGCACTCCCGGTCGAGACGGAGAATCCGGCGACATCCAACAGGAAGAGCAGCGAATCACCCTCGCACCCGGGAAATGTGAAGTGAACGTTACCGGAGAGCCGATCAGACGGATCGCCGCGATGCACCGCCCCTGGCACGGCTTCGCGGATGCCCGTCATCAGTCGATCACGCAGCCGCTCCAGCTCGGCATGGCCACCTCGGGCCGCAGAAGCTGCAACCCCGAACGCGACAGCACCGGCGGCGTCCTGCGTACCGGAGCGGGCGCGCTGCTGATTTCCACCGTGGATGAGCGGCGTGACGGTAGCCGTGCGACTGATGACGAGCGCCCCGACGCCGACCGGACCACCGATCTTGTGCGCGGAGATGCTGAGCGCGGCCAACCCCGACGCAGCGAAGTTGATCGGCAGATATCCGAGCGCGGACACCGCATCGCAGTGCACCGGCACCCCGTGCGCGGCCGCGAGCGCCACGATCTCGCGAATCGGCTGGATGGTGCCGACCTCATTGTTGGCCCACAGCGTTGTGACCAGTGCGACATCGTCAGCAAGGGCGGCCGCGAGGTAGTCCAGGTCAATCCGACCGACTGAGTCGACCGGAACCCAGTCAATTACGGCGCCCTCGTGTGACTCGAGCCACTCGAGACTGTCGATTGTGGCGTGGTGCTCGGCGCGGGTCGCGATGATTCGGTTTCTCGCACCGTGCCTGGTGGCATCGCCCGATTTCGATGTAGTGGTCCGCGCTCCGGCGCCCCAGTACAGCCCCTTGATGGCGAGGTTAATCGCCTCGGTACCGCCAGAAGTGAAAGTGACTTCGACCGGGTCAGCTGCAACGGCCGCGGCGACCTGCTCGCGAGCCTCCTCGAGCATCCGCTTCGCGTTCTGGCCCTGCGAATGAATCGACGACGGGTTACCCACCAAGCCGAGGGCCCCCGTGTAGGCAGCCAGAACGTCGGGCAACATGGGGGTCGTCGCGGCATGGTCAAGGTAGATCGCCACAGTCATTATTCTAGAACTCATGCCCGATCCGCTTGCCGACCTTGGTGTGACGCTCACCGCCAAGGGGGGGCGGCTGAACCTGTGGTCGAAGAACGCGACGAGCATGGACCTGTGCCTGTTCGATGCGAAAGACCCGAACTGGGTTGTGAAGACTTTGCCGATGACACTCGGCGATGCTGGTGTCTGGTCGGTGACATCCAAATTTCTGAAACCGGGCGTGCGCTACTCAGTCCGCGCGAACGGCCCAACGGCGCTGGGCAATGCGTTCAACCCTGAGCTGAATCTCATCGACCCCTACGCCCGCGGCCTGGCACGAACTCCGAACGGCGACTGGCGCGGCTACGTGCAGGAACCGGACACCTTCGACTGGGGCACCTCCAAAAAGCCGCGCGTGGGACTCGACCACACGGTGCTCTACGAGGCGCATGTGAAGGGCATCTCGAAACTCAACCTCACCATGCCCGAAGAGCTTCGCGGCACGTACGCCGGTCTCGCGCATGATTCGACGACCAGCTATCTGAAAGAGCTCGGCATCACGAGTGTGGAATTGCTGCCGATCCAGCAGTTCGTGAGCGAACAGCGCCTCGTCAAACAGGGGCTCATCAACTATTGGGGTTACAACACTCTCAATTTTTTCACCCCGCATGCTGCGTACGCAAGCCGCGATGCACAGTTCGGCGGCACCGGAGCAGTGCTACGCGAGTTCAAAGGCATGGTCAAACTGCTTCATGAAGCGGGCATCGAGGTCATTCTCGACGTCGTGTACAACCACACATCCGAAGAGGGGCTCAACGGGCCGACAACCTCGCTACGCGGTCTCGACAATGCCAGCTATTACCGTCAGAATCCCGATGGCACGTACATCGATGTGACCGGATGCGGCAACTCGGTGAATACCTCCACGCCCGCCGCGATGCGGCTCGTGCTCGACTCGCTGCGGTATTGGGCCAACGACATTCAGGTTGACGGGTTCCGGTTCGACCTCGGTGTGACGCTCGGCCGTGATGGGACAAACGTGTTCCAGACCGAGGACGCACTGCTCTTGGCGATCCACGACGACCCGCAACTGGCGGGGGTCAAAATAATCGCCGAACCGTGGGACCTCGGTCTCGGCGGGTGGCAGGTCGGCAACTTCCCCGACGGCTGGTCGGAGTGGAACGACGGCTATCGCGACGGAGTGCGCGACTTCTGGCTCACCGACATCGGCGCCACGCGGGCGAACGGCTCCGCGCCCAACGGTATCGGATCGCTGGCACGGCGGCTCTCCGGATCTGCTCAGGTGTTCTCGCAGGAGCGCGGGCCGCTCGCATCCGTCAACTTCATTACCGCGCACGACGGCTTCACGATGGCCGACCTGACCGCGTACAACGAGAAGCACAACCTCGGCAACGGTGAGAACAACCGAGACGGCACAGACAACAACCGCTCCTTCAACTACGGGGTCGAAGGGCCGACCGGCGACCGGACGATTCTTGCCGCGCGTGCAAAGGCGATGCGCAACCTATTGGGCACCCTGCTGCTCTCCGCAGGTATCCCGATGCTCACCGCTGGGGATGAATTCGGGCGCACACAGAGCGGCAATAACAACGCCTACAACCAAGACGGCCCGCTGACCTGGCTGCCGTGGCAGCACGAGGACTGGCAGGATGACCTACTCGAGGTCTCGCGCCAGCTCATCCAATTGCGGCGCGACAACCCCGCACTGCGGCCGGTTCGGTACGGGCTCGCGGGCGAGACCGTACCGTCGGCGACGCAGATGGACTGGTACAACAAACAGGGAATCTCGATGTCCGAGGAGGACTGGGACTCGCCCGCTGAGCGCACACTGCAGTACCTCGCTGCCTCCACTCCCGAATTCGAGGGGTTTAATCGCATCCTGCTGATCGTGCATGGGCTCGAAGACGACGTCACCATCACGCTCCCCGTGCACGATGGCGTCGGTTCCTACACCCTCCTCTGGGACTCGGCCTCCGAAGACGCGACCGAGTCGCTCGCCGAGTACGCCCCCGGAAGCGAACTGGCCGTGGCTGGCACCAGCATGCAGCTGTTCCGCGCGCACTAGGCTCCTGGGACGTAAGACACCATGGCTGGAACACCCGCAACTGCCGCACTGAGTGCCGCGGGAATCCAGTTCATTGAGCACAGCTACGACCATGACCCCGCGAACACCAACTTCGGTCTAGAGGCCGCTGACGCACTCGGAATCGAAGCAGACCGTGTCTTCAAGACACTTCTGGTCGACGTCGACGGCGCGCTGGCGGTCGGTATCGTTCCCGTCACCGGCACGCTCGATCTGAAAGCGATTGCGGCGGCCCTCGGTGGCAAGAAAGCCGAGATGGCGGATGCGGCACTCGCCCAGCGGAGGACAGGGTACGTGCTCGGAGGGATTAGCCCAATCGGGCAGAAGATTTCACACCCGACAGTCCTGGATGGCACGGCCGAACTCTTCGACACCATCTTCGTCTCGGGCGGCAAGCGCGGCTTCGATATCGAGCTGTCTTCTGCCGACCTGGTTCGGATCACCTCTGCGATTCTGGCCGATATCGGGCGACCGCGCGGTGGGCACTAGGCGGCTGTTTTGTCACGATAGGATTTGGCGCATGACCACTAACCTGCCCGACTCCCCCGTTTCTGCCGCCGCAACCCCGACCCCGATCGTCGCCCCGATCGTCGCCGCCCAAAAGACGAACGTGCTCGCGATTCTTTCGTTGGTTTTCGGAATCTTCCAGTTCAACATCGTCGCTGTAATCATGGGCCACGTGGCGCTCAGCCAGATCAAGAAGACCGGTGACGGGGGCCGCGCGCTCGCAATCATCGGCCTGATACTCGGTTACATCGAGATCGTGGGGATTCTGATCTGGATCATCGTAATCATCGCGGCCGCCGCAACCGGCAACGTGACGGTTTCGACGGGCTCCTAGGTTTCGACGGGCTCGTAGATTTCGACGGGCTCGTAGATTTCGACGGGCTCCCGGGTTTCGACGGGCTCGCAGGGCTGCTCGCCCAACCGCACCGCTACTCCGCTACCGCCACCAGCCCCAGCTCCGCGGACGAAGCTAACAACGCATTCCTTGGTACCACGCGGACCGTGTACCCGAAGCTTCCCGCACGCACGAGCGGAACCGTACCGGCGAATACCGGTACGGTTCCCTCGGGTCCTTCGACAAGTTCGAGAGACACGTGCTCGACGTCTTCGAGCACGTCACCGTCGGGAGCCCGGCCGTAGACAACTTCAACCGCGACATCGTCCGGCGAAAGACCGTCGATGTTAACGCTGGCGCGAAGGTGCAGGTCGTCTCCGACCTGGGGAACGGCGTCCATCCCGCC
>JAYSPT010000194.1:0-47084 GCA_043721995.1 Salinibacterium sp.
TCTGACGGTGAGCGTCAACAGCACGGACCCGATGGTCGGACGTCTTCTTGACGGCCGCTATCAGATCCGTTCGCGTATTGCCCGCGGTGGGATGGCCACCGTCTACCTCGCGACTGACTTGCGCCTCGAGCGCCGCGTTGCAATCAAGGTGATGCATGGCCATCTCGCCGATGACAGCCAGTTCAAGGAGCGTTTCATCCAGGAAGCACGTTCGGCGGCCCGTCTGGCACATCCGAATGTCGTAAACGTCTTTGACCAGGGGCAGGACAGCGACATGGCCTACCTGGTCATGGAGTACCTGCCCGGTATCACTCTTCGGGACCTGCTTCATGAGCACCACGTACTCACTACCGAGCAGACACTGGACATCCTGGAGGCTGTTCTCGCGGGCCTCGCTGCAGCGCACAAGGCGGGTATCGTGCACCGCGACCTCAAGCCCGAAAATGTACTCCTGGCGGATGACGGCCGAATCAAGATCGGGGACTTCGGCCTCGCCCGTGCAGCGAGTGCAAACACTGCCACCGGTGCTGCGCTCCTCGGCACGATCGCCTACCTCTCCCCCGAGCTCATCACGCGTGGTCTCGCAGACACGCGAAGTGACATCTACGCGGTGGGCATCATGATGTACGAGATGCTCGTCGGGGAGCAGCCCTTCAAGGGCGACCAGCCGATGCAGATTGCATACCAGCACGCCAACAACGCGGTGCCCGCGCCGGGTATCAAGAATCCTAAGGTGCCGCACGAACTCGATGAGCTCGTGCTGTGGGCGACCTCGCGTGACCCCGAGCAGCGCCCGCGGGATGCTCGAGCGATGCTCGATCAGCTCTTCGAGGTGCACAGCCAACTGATGTCAGCACCCGCAAAAAAGGGGGCCAACACGGGACCTCAGACGCGCACAATGGTAATGCCGAGTGCCTCGGCTCGCGCGGAGACGATGCCGATAAGCAGTGCCAATTCCACAACCGCAGAGACCCAGGTCCTCGGTGCACGCGGCCGCTCGTCTCCCGCTCGCCCGCCCGCCGACAACGCGGCGGCCCTGGCACTGAAGGCGCGCAAGCGTCGTCGCCGCACCGGTTGGATTGTCGCCGTTGTCGTCGTGCTTGTCGCGCTCGCTGCCGGTACCGGGTGGTACTTCGGTGCTGGTCCCGGCTCCAAGGTCCGCATCCCTGGTTCGATCTCTGGCCTTTCCGTTCCGGATGCAACCGCACGACTCACCGCCCTGGGATTGAAGGTCAAACCCGCCACTGGATCCACGGACTCCCCCACCGTCGCCGTCGGCGCGGTCGCCCAAACCGATCCCGCGATCGGCTCCTACGCAACCAAAGGCCGCGAGGTGCAGCTACTCGTATCGACGGGGCCGAAGCTGTTGCCTGTTCCCGCATTTGCGGGAATGACTCAGGACAAGGCAGAGGCTGCCATCAAGGCCGCGCCGTTTACCCTCGGCGACCTCATCAGCCAGTTCGACGCGTCGATCCCGACCGGCACTGTGATCGACGCGCTGGGAGCGGACGGTAAGACACTGAGCGGTGTCGCAACCTATGGCGAGGGCCAGCGGGTTAACCTCATCGTGTCGGTTGGATCCCTGCCCCAGGTCAGCGGACTTTCGGTCGCGGATGCCACGACAAAACTCGGTGCGGTCGGCCTCACGATCGGGGCAATCAAACAGGATGACTTCAGCGACACGGTCCCGCAAGGCAATGTCATCCGTGCTCAGGCAACCGATGGCACCTCGCCCGTTCGCGAGGGCGACACGGTCGACCTCGTGACCTCCAAGGGCGTCGAGATGGTAACGGTGCCCGCGGTGATTGGCGAGAGTTGGACGAACGCTAAACAAAAGTTACTTGCTGCGGGCTTCAAGCTCTCCTACAGTCCGCTCGCCGACCTGAGTCCCGACTCCGTCACTGTTGCGACACTCAGCCCGAACGCGGGCACGAGCCAGCCCAAGGGCACGACGATCAGCGTCACCTTCGCGTTCTAGCCGAACGGGCGGTCGGAAGAGCTGCTAGAGGGCGGTGAGCTCCTCAGCCACGAGGAAAGCGAGTTCGAGCGACTGCGTGTGGTTCAGCCGCGGATCGCACAGCGACTCGTAGCGCATCGCCAGGGTCGCCTCATCGATCTGCTCCGAGCCGCCGAGGCACTCGGTGACGTCATCGCCGGTAAGTTCGATGTGGATGCCTCCGGGGTAGGTGCCGGCCGCTCGGTGCGCCTCGAAGAATCCTTTGACTTCGTCCACAACATCATCGAAGCGGCGTGTCTTGTATCCATTAGGCGTGGTGAGCCCGTTGCCGTGCATCGGATCGGTGACCCAGAGTGGAAGTGCGTCCATCGTCTTGATCGCTTCGAGCAGCGGAGGCAGGGCATCCCGAACCGTACCTGCGCCCATTCGCGTGATAAACGTGAGACGCCCGGGTTCGCGGTCGGGATCGAGCTTGTCGAGCAGGCGCTCGAGGTCGTCAGCAGAAGTTGACGGTCCGAGTTTGACACCGATCGGGTTCCGCACGCGCGAGAAGTAATCGACGTGCGCCCCATCAATATCTCGGGTGCGCTCGCCGATCCACAGGAAGTGCGCGCTCGTGTTGTACGGCGTGCCGGTGCGTGAATCGATACGGGTCATCGGGCGCTCGTAGTCCATGAGCAGTCCCTCGTGGCTGGAGTAGAACTCGACGCGCTTGAGCTCGTCGAAGTCCGCTCCGGCCGCCTCCATGAATTTGATCGCACGGTCGATCTCCCCCGCAACCTGCTCGTAGGCATGGTTTGCCGGGTTGGATGCGAAACCGCGATTCCAGGAATGCACCTGGCGCAGGTCGGCGAAACCGCCCTGCGTGAAGGCGCGCACGAGGTTCAGTGTGGCAGCCGAGGTGTGGTAGCCCTCGATCAGGCGGGCCGGGTCGGCGGTACGGGACTCCGGCGTGAAGTCGTAGCCGTTGACGATGTCGCCACGGTAGGCGGGAAGCGTCACATCCCCCCGGGTCTCCGTATCGCTCGAACGCGGCTTCGCGAACTGCCCCGCCATGCGACCCATCTTCACGATCGGCTTCGACGCGCCGTACGTGAGCACAACCGCCATCTGCAGGATCGTCTTCACCCGATCGCGGATGTTCTGGGCCGTGGCGCCAGCGAACGTCTCGGCACAGTCCCCACCCTGGAGCAGGAATGCGTTGCCCTGTGCAGCTCCGGCGAGTCGCTCGCGCAGCACGTCGACCTCACCCGCGAACACCAGCGGCGGAAGGCCTGCGATTCTCGCGGATGCCGCGCCGACCGCGTCTGCATCCGGCCAGTGCGGCTGCTGGTCGATCGGCAGCGTCCGCCAATAATCGAGCCCAGCGATCACCGCGGGATCGGCCAGCACAACGGGTTCAGACGGGTCAACCACGGAACGTTTTCCTTGAGCTTGAGCGATGCGGCCCGATTTCGAGCCAGCTGATAAGCCTACCGGAGGCGTCGGGTCTGCTCAGCGATGCGATCGTCAGGATGCCCGCGAGTGAACACGTGCGAGGTCCGCGGCACCGACGACACCGGCGTTGTTTACCAGCTCAGCGATCGCGAAGACCGGTTCCGGGTGGTAGCCCTTCGCCGGAAGGTTCTGGCGATAGGACTCCCGAACCGAGTCCAGGAGTAGGTCACCCGCGACCGACACGCCGCCACCGAACACAAAAAGCTGCGGGTCGAGCACTGCGCTGAGGCTGGCACAAGCCTGGCCAAGCCAGTGGCCGAGCTCATCAAGAGCGCGGGCCGCACCCGGGTCACCCTGCGAGATGAGGGTGCCGACTATGGTGCCGTCGAGCTCGCCATGTTCGCGTCGCGCTTCGGCGAGGGCGAGGCCGATGCCCCCGACATCCGCGATCTCGTTGGCCATGCGAAGCAGCGCCCGACCCGACCCGTACTGTTCGATGCACCCCCGTGCGCCGCAGCCGCAGGGCAGGCCGTCGGGCACGATGCGCATGTGGCCGAGCTCCGCCCCGGCACCGAAACCACCTCGAAAGAGGTGCCCGCCGGTGACGATCGCCCCACCCACGCCGGTGCCGATCGTGAGCATTGTCATATCGTTGACACCGCGTCCCACGCCGAATCGGAATTCGGCCCATCCCGCCGCATTGGCGTCGTTGTCAATGGTGATATCGAGGTCGAGTCGCGCACTGAGCCGTTCGCGCAGCGGCTCGTTGCGCCAGCTGATATTCGGCGTGTAGTAAACGATCGACTGATCGGTGTCGATGAAGCCGGGCGCGGCCACCCCAGCGGCCGCGACCTCGTGACCTATCGCAAGGCGCTTGATCATCGCAACGACCGCATCCACGATCGCCTCTGAATCACCCGCCTGGGTGGCAACCCGCTCCTCGGCCAGAATCTCACCGGTCTCGGAGACGACTGCCCCCGCAATCTTCGTTCCCCCGATATCGATTCCGATGGCATCCACGAGGCTTGAGCTTACCCAGCGTTCGGGGGCTCCGAAGAACAGGTACGGAGACCTTCCGGTGAGGCAACTATCCGGTTCGTCTGCGGACACATCCGGTAGAATCACGTAGACAGTCAGCGACCGGTGCCAAGGGAGATACCGTGAAACAGTTCGACGTACCAGCGATGGTTGCAGCCGACCCCGAGGCGAACGTGACCGACATTCTCGTTGACAGGGTGAAGGCGACGCCCGATCATGCCATCTTCGCCCTGCCCACGGATGACGGCGGTTGGGAAGACGTAACGGCATCCGAATTTCTCGCCCAGGTGGTTGAACTGGCCAAGGGTTTCGCCGCCGCTGGCATCGAACCCGGCGACAAGATCGGTCTGATGTGCAAGACGCGCTACGAGTGGACGCTCATCGACTTTGCGGCCTGGTTTGCGGGCGCGGTGCTCGTGCCGATCTACGAGACGTCATCCCCTGCACAGATCCTGTGGGAGCTTTCGGACTCCGGCGCCGTCGCAATCATCACCGAGAACGATGATCACTTCGCACGCTTCGATGAGGTTCGAGCGGACGTTCCTGCCGTTTCCAAGTCGTGGCAGATCCACCTCGGTGACCTCGACAAGCTCATAAAGGCCGGAACGGCCGTCGCCGACGACGAGATTGAGCGCCGCAGGAAGATTGCCAAAGGCTCGGATCTTGCAACCCTCATCTACACCTCGGGAACTACCGGCAGGCCGAAGGGCTGCATCCTCACCCACTCCAATTTCGTGGAATTGACCCGCAACGCGCGTGAGGCAATTCCCGAGGTCGTCAATCCTGAGTCGAGCACCCTGCTCTTCATCACACTGGCCCACGTGTTCGCACGGTTTATCTCGATCCTCGCGGTGCACGGTGGCCTCAAGGTCGGTCACCAGCCGGACACCAAGCTGCTGCTGCCGTCGATGGCGTCGTTCCGCCCGACCTTTCTGCTGGCCGTTCCGCGCGTGTTCGAGAAGGTCTACAACTCATCCGAGCAGAAAGCCGAGTCAAGCGGCCGCGGAAAGATCTTCCGCACGGCGGCCGCAGTTGCGATCGCCCACTCTAAGGCGCTCGATGCCGGCAAAGTTCCGCTCGGTCTCGCCCTGCAGTTCGCGCTCTACGACCGGCTCGTGCTCAGCAAGATCCGCACGGCCCTCGGCGGCCGGGTGAAGTACGCGGTCTCCGGCTCCGCACCTCTCGGGCTTCGCCTCGGACACTTCTACCGCAGCCTTGGCCTGACAATCCTCGAGGGATACGGCCTAACGGAGAGCACGGCACCCATCTCGGTGAACCTCGCCTCAAACTTCAAGATCGGCAAGGTCGGTCCGCCGCTTCCCGGCGTATCGGTGCGCATCGCCGACGATGGTGAAGTGCAGGCGAAGGGGGTCGATATCTTCGCCGGGTACTGGAACAACCCCGCGGCGACCGCAGAAGCATTTGATGGGGAATGGTTCCGCACCGGGGACATCGGGGTACTCGACGAGGACGGCTACCTGGAGATCACTGGCCGGAAGAAGGAGATCATCGCGACCGCCGGCGGCAAGAAGGTCTCGCCCGCCACGCTCGAAGACCCCATCCGTGCGAACCCGATCATCGGACAGGTGATCGTCTGCGGCGACCAGAAGCCATTCATCTCAGCCCTGATCACGCTCGACGACGAGATGCTGCCGGCTTGGCTGAAAAACAACGGCCTCGACGAGACCATGTCGGTCGCCGCCGCCGCTCAGAACCCGCAGGTGATCGCCGAGGTGCAGAAAGAGGTGGATGCTGCAAATTCCAAGGTCTCGCGCGCCGAATCCATCCGCAAATTCACGATCCTTGACTCAGATCTCTCTGAAGCCAGCGGCCACCTCACGCCCAAGTTGAGCATCAAGCGAAACGTCATCCTGAAGGACTACGCGGACGTGATCGAGGCAATGTACTCGGGCGCGCGGGTCGAGACCGAAGGCATTTCACTGAAGTAGCTAGTACCAGGGAGCGGCGCGGATGAGGCGCATTGCCTCGCGTTTGGTTTCGGGCTCGAGAGCCTCGATGTAGAGGTGACCATCGAGGTGATCGGTCTCGTGCTGCAGCGCCTGTGCCATGAGGCCTTCGCCACTCAACTCGATCCGATTCCCATCCAGGTCAACTCCGATGACCCGCGCGAACGGATGCCGCAGCCGCGGGAAATAGAACCCCGGTACCGAGAGGCATCCCTCCTCGACTAGCTCGGGTTCCCCGGCAACCTCTGTGAGTACCGGATTGATGACGTAACCGACCACAGAGTCGATGTTGTAGCTGAAGGTGCGCAGAGCAACGCCGATCTGATTTGCGGCAAGGCCAGCTCGACCGGGCACCTGCACGGTCTCGATCAAGTCAGCGACCACAGCCGCGGCACGGGGGTCACCGAGGAGAATCGGGTCGCACACAGAGCGCAGCACCGGGTCGCCGAACAGGCGAATGGATCGTTGGGCCAATGCTCAGGATGCCTGCGGATCGCCAACACCGGGCGACTGCCGCTCCGGGAGCCCGTCGATAACGAGGGCGGCGAGGTCGCGCGCTGCCTCCCGCGTGATCGGCTTGAGCTCCGAGTAGTGGATAACGGAACCCGTTGCCAACACGGGGTCGTAGGGAATGCGCACCAGCTCGCGAACCCGCGACTTGAAGTGCGCCTCAATCTCCTCGATCTTGACGAGGTTGGTGCCCTGGGTCGCGGTATTGAGTGCGACAACCGCGTTCTTGACGAGCTCGTCGTAGCCGTTAGATTCCAGCCAGGTGAGAGTCTCGGATGCCAGCCGCGCCTCATCGACGCTGCCGCCGGACACGATGACGATCGAGTCGGCACGCTGGAGGGTCGCCTTCATGACCGAGTGCACGATGCCGGTGCCGCAGTCGGTGATCACGAACGAGTAGAAACGCTCGGCGATGTTGGCGACCACGTTGTAGTCGTCCTCGTCGAAGGCGTCTGCGACGCTCGGGTCCGTGTCCGATGCGAGGATATCCAAACGCGTCGCGTCCCGCGAAATCAGGGTCTGGAACTCGGAGAAGGTGCGGATCGAGCCGGCTCTGGTCACGACATCCCGAACCGTTGAACGGGTGGTCTTCGTGATGCGCTCAGCGAGAGTTCCCCGGTCGGGATTCGCGTCGATCGCGATCACGCGATCCTCGCGCACGTCAGCGAGCGCCATTCCGAGCAGCGTTGAGATCGTGGTCTTGCCGACACCGCCCTTGCGGGTGAGTACCGGCACGAAGCGCGTTCCGCCTTCCAGATGCTTGTTGATGCGAGCATCCAGCGCCTTGCGCGCCTGGACGCGGTAAGAATCTCCCACATTCACCAGATGGAACGTGAGGTCATAGAGCAGCTTCTGCAGGAAGCCCTCGGGCGCTTCACGACGACGCTTCTTCTTCGAGTCGAGCAGTCGTTCTGCCGTCAGCATCGCGGCGGGCTCCGGGGCGCTCGGCAAGTCTCCGCGCAATCGGGTTCGCCGTGAGTACACGTCGTCGGATTCTGGGAGCGCCGGAATCACGGGCGACTCTTCGGCACTCACCTCTGGCATTGTCAGCACGTGCTCCGGTATGACAGTGATCGTCATCGTCGCCGGGCCATCGACGTTGAGATACTCCGGCGTCATCGCGATCTCATCGATCGCCACGGCCGCCTCGTCTTCGGGAGTTTCGTGCACAGTTACCGGAAGCGAGACGGTAAAGGTCAGGTCCTGAGTGGGCGTGAGGACCCCGATGTCATTAGCGTTCTTGCGCGCGGTAGCCAAAACGTGTGTCTCCTCCATGCGGGCCCCGCAAATCCGGAACACACTAACTTACCAAACACTCGCCAACAACGCTGGAATTGTGTCAAACCGCACTGTGGGAGGCTCCACCGCAGCGCTGCGATCGGCGCTACGCCGGGTCAATCTCCAACAGCAGATCACCGGCATCGACCTGCTGGGTGTGCCGGATCGCGAGGCGCTTTACCTTCCCAGCAACGCTTGCCGTGATGGCGGCCTCCATCTTCATGGCCTCAATCGTGGCGACGCTCTGGCCCGCCTCCACGACTGCGCCCTCCTCGACCTGAAGTGTGACAACCCCCGAGAACGGCGCGGCAACCTGTTCGGGTCGGGCCGCGTCAGCCTTCTCGGCAGACTTGACGTCCACCTTGATCGACGTGTCGCGCACGAATACCGGCCGCAGTTGGCCGTTGAGCGTCGACATCACGGTACGCATACCCTTGTCGTCGGCCTCACCGATCGCCTCGAGGCCCACGTACAGGCTCACGCCCTTACTAATTTCGACGATGTGCTCCGCGCCCTGGCGCAGGCCGTAGAGGTAGTCGATCGTGTCGATTTTGGAGAGGTCGCCGTAGGCATCCCGGGTCTGCTGGAAAATCTGCGCGGGGCCGGGGAAAAGGAGTCGGTTGAGCGCCGCACGGCGTTGCGCTGACCCGCCCTCGAGCTCCTTCTGATCTTCGACCGTGATCGGCTCGACCCCGATCTTGGGCGTGCGGCCTTTGAGCACCTTCGTGCGGAACGGCTCGGGCCATCCGCCCGGTAGCTCGCCCAACTCGCCCGCCATGAAACCAATTACCGAATCGGGGATGTCGTACTTATCGGGGTTCTGCTCGAAGTCATCCGGATCGGCATTGGCCGCCGCGAGAGCGAGCGCGAGGTCACCCACGACCTTCGACGACGGCGTGACTTTCGGCGGGCGCCCGAGGATCCGGTTCGCGGCTGCGTAGAGGTCCTCGATTCTCTCGAAGTGGTCGCCCAGGCCAAGCGCGATCGCCTGCTGGCGCAGGTTGGAGAGCTGCCCACCCGGGATCTCGTGCTTATAGACGCGACCGGTGGGACCAGGCAGGCCGGACTCAAAGGGCTTGTATGCGTGTCGCACGGCCTCCCAATAAGGCTCAAGATCGGAAACCGCCAGCAGGGAGATTCCCGTGCTGCGCTCCGTGTGCGCGAGCGCCGCCACGAGCGCGGATGCCGAGGGTTGGCTGGTGGTTCCCGCCATCGGTGCGCTCGCAACATCCACGGCGTCAGCACCGGCTCTGGAGGCCGCCAGCAGGGTGGCCAGCTGGCCACCCGCGGTGTCGTGGGTATGTAAGTGCACAGGCTGGTCAAACCGCTCGCGAAGCGCGGTCACAAGCTTCTCGGCAGCCCCGGCGCGCAGCAGCCCCGCCATGTCCTTGATGGCGATGATGTGCGCACCAGCGTTGACCATTTGCTCGGCAAGCCGCAGGTAGTAGTCGAGCGTGTAGAGCTTCTCGGCAGGGTCAAGGAGATCCGCCGTGTAGCACAGCGCAACCTCGGCGATTGCGGTGCCCGTGTTCAGCACGGCATCGATTGCAGGCCGCATTTGGGAAACATCGTTGAGCGCATCGAAGATGCGGAAGATGTCGACGCCGCTCGCGGCCGCTTCCCGCACGAACGCGTCTGTGACCTCGGTCGGGTACGGCGTGTAGCCGACCGTGTTGCGGCCACGCAGCAGCATTTGGATCCCGATGTTGGGCAGGGCGTCACTGACCGCGGCGAGCCGTTCCCACGGGTCCTCACCAAGGAAGCGAAGCGCCACGTCGTAGGTGGCGCCCCCCCATGCCTCGATCGAGAGTAGCTGGGGTGTCATTCGCGCCACATGTGGCAGCACCGCGACAAGATCGCGGGTGCGCACGCGCGTCGCCAGAAGGGACTGGTGGGCATCCCGGAACGTCGTCTCGGTGACCGCTAGCGCAGTCTGGGCCCGCAATGCGCTCGCGAAGCCGACCGGACCCAGTTCGCGCAGGCGCTGGCGAGAACCGGCGGGGGCCGGAAGTTCGAGGTCAACAACCGGCAGCTTCTCGCGCGGGTCGATGATGCCGGCACCGTCCCCGTAAGGCTGGTTCACGGTGACCTCGGCGAGCCAGTTGAGCACCTTCGTGCCGCGGTCCTGTGACGGATGCCCAAGCGCCAGCCAGGGCCGCTCCTCGATGAACGAGGTACTCAGATTGCCCGCCTCGAAGTCGGGGTCGTCCAGCACCGCCTGCAGGAACGGGATGTTCGTGGTGACACCGCGCAGCCGGAACTCCGCGAGCCCCCGCTTGGCGCGTGTGACAGCGGCCGCGAAGTCGCGCCCGCGGCAGGTCATCTTGACGAGCATCGAGTCGAAGTAGGGCGAGATCTGTGCGCCAGCGGCGACGGTGCCACCGTCGAGACGGATGCCCGCCCCGCCCGGTGAGCGGTAGGTGGTGATCTTGCCCGTGTCCGGGCGGAAGCCCGCGGCGGGGTCTTCGGTGGTGATTCGGCACTGGAGTGCTGCCCCGCGCAGGTGCAGGTTCTCCTGTTGCAGACCCAGATCCTTCAGCGACTCCCCCGCCGCAATTCTCATCTGCGACTGGACGAGATCGACATCGGTCACTTCCTCGGTGACGGTGTGCTCGACCTGGATGCGCGGGTTCATCTCGATGAAGACATGCTGGCCCTTGCGGTCCCCGGCCGTATCCAGCAGGAACTCGACGGTGCCCGCGTTGACATACCCAATCGATTTCGCGAAGGCGATCGCATCCCGATACATGGCCTGGCGGGTTTTCTCGTCGAGGTTCGGCGCCGGCGCGATCTCAACCACCTTCTGATGGCGACGCTGTACCGAGCAGTCCCGCTCGAACAGGTGCACTGTCTCGCCATCCGCGGACGCGAGGATCTGCACTTCGATGTGGCGCGGACGCACGACTGCCTGCTCGAGAAACATCGTGGGATCACCGAACGCGCTGTCCGCCTCGCGCATGGCTTCCTCGAGCGCTCCGCGCAACTCTTCTTTGGTGGCGACTCGACGCATTCCTCGTCCGCCGCCCCCGGCAACCGCCTTGGCGAAAATCGGGAAACCTACCTCGTCGGCACCAGCGATGAGCTCATCGATATCGCGGGACGCGGGAGTGTATTTCAGAACCGGAATGCCCGCTGAGATGGCGTGTTCTTTCGCGGTGACCTTGTTTCCCGCCATTTCGAGCACGTGGGTGGGCGGGCCGATGAAGGTGATTCCAGCGGCCTCAGCCGCAGCCGCGAGCTCTGGATTTTCGGACAGGAAGCCGTAACCCGGGTAGATCGCGTCGGCACCAGACTCCTGGGCGACACGGATGATCTCCGCAACATTCAGGTACGCCTTGACCGGATGGCCCTTCTCGCCAATCTGATAGGCCTCGTCGGCCTTCAGCCGATGCATCGAGTTTCGATCCTCGTAAGGGAACACGGCAACCGTCTTCGCGCCGAGCTCAAACGCCGCGCGCATTGCGCGAATGGCGATCTCGCCCCGGTTTGCTACGAGGATTTTCTTGAACATCCGGTCCTTTCCGCTGGGTCAAGCCTAGGGTGCGTCGAAGACTGGCAATTCCCTAGGGGACACCCGAAACGGGTCACGATTTAGGTTTCTTAAGAGTAGGGAAGGTATCGTCGTTGTTCGTGCATGTACTCAGTGTCAGCTCCCTCAAAGGGGGCGTGGGAAAGACCACGGTGACGCTCGGGCTCGCCTCAGCCGCGTTCGCCCGCGGCCTCCGGACCCTTGTTGTCGACCTCGATCCCCAATCTGACGTGTCGACCGGTATGGACATCGAGGTCGCCGGACATCTCAATGTTGCGGACGTATTGGCGTCTCCGAAGGAGAAGATCGTTCGCGCCGCGATCGCACCGAGCGGCTGGACGAAGGGTCGCCCCGGCAAGGTTGACGTTCTCATCGGCTCCCCCGCCGCCATCAATTTCGATGGGCCACACCCGAGCATCCGGGATATCTGGAAGCTGGAAGAAGCCCTCGCCAACGTCGAAGCGGACTACGACCTCGTGCTCATCGACTGCGCACCCTCGCTGAACGCACTGACGCGGACGGCATGGGCCGCGAGCGATCGAGTGACGATCGTGACCGAGCCGGGCCTGTTCTCGGTGGCCGCCGCAGACCGCGCACTTCGTGCGATCGAGGAGATCCGTCGAGGGCTCTCCCCGAGGCTGCAGCCGCTCGGCATCATCGTGAACCGACTGCGTGTGCAGTCGCTCGAGCACCAGTTCCGCATCAAGGAACTGCGCGACATGTTCGGCCCGCTTGTGCTCAGCCCGCAACTTCCCGAACGTACCTCGCTTCAGCAGGCGCAGGGTGCGGCAAAGCCGCTACACGTCTGGCCAGGTGAGAGCGCTCAGGAAATGGCGCGCAACTTCGACCAGCTACTCGAGCGCGTGATGCGTACTGCACGCATGGGCGAGTTCGCCAGCGAGCCGCTCTAGCCGTTCAGCCACCGCGCCGTTCAGCCACCGCGCCGCTCAGCGCGGCTAGGAGGCGCGAACTGCCCGGCGGCGTGCGAGTTCGTCAGCGGGGTCATCGCGCACGCCCTCGAGTGAGTCGAGTTCGACCAGGTCGTGCTCGACCTCACGCAGCACCTTGCCGACGGCGATACCGAAAACGCCTTGGCCGCGACTGACGAGGTCGATTACCTCATCGTTCGAGGTACACAGGTAGACGCTTGCGCCATCGCTCATCAGGGTGGTCTGGGCGAGATCGTTGATACCCGACTCACGAAGCTGGTTGACAGCGACGCGAATCTGCTGCAAAGAAATGCCCGTGTCGAGAAGGCGCTTGACGAGCTTGAGCACAAGGATGTCGCGAAATCCGTAAAGCCTCTGGGAACCCGAACCGGCGGCACCACGCACCGTGGGCTCGACAAGTTGGGTGCGCGCCCAGTAGTCGAGCTGGCGATAGGTGATTCCCGCCGCGCGAGACGCAATCGCACCGCGGTAGCCCGCGGTGTCATCAAGGTTGGGCATCCCGTCGGTGAAGAGCAGACCAAGGTCGTAGCGGGGACCTTCAGTACGGCTGGTCAACGGTGCGTCACTCATCGGTGCTTGCCCTAACCTTCAAGTTGAAGTTGACACTTAGTGTTTCGTGTAACCCCACGGTACCCATGTGCTCTGCGGCCGCTACTCACATTGCCCGGGCGTGTCGCAAACGGCGCGGCCACGCCCAGCGGCCTGAACTCGACGGTACTACGAATCGAGGCGCGTGAGGGCTGATCGAATCAGACTGCTGCGAACAATTTCCAGCTGGCCAGCGATCTCCCTCGCCATCTCCGCCGCACGTGCCCTACTTGAGGCATCCTTGCGCCGCGTGACCGGCATTAAAGCGCTCTCGATCAATCCGAGCTCACGCTCAGCGGCTTGGCGAAACCCACGCAGGTGGCGAGGTTCGATGCCCGAACGCTGGAGCTCCACGAGCGATTTCAACACAGCAAGGGCGTCTTCGCCGAACAGGTCGGCGGGTGTGATGAGCGACGCGGAGATCGCATCCCCGAGCAGCATTGCGTTCGCTCCTGCCTCGCGAATCAGTTCGTCGCGCTGCAGCTTGCGCTCAGACGAGAGCATGGATGGCGCGGCAACGGCACCACCGGGCAGTTCCGGAGTCCGGCCCGCGTCGAGCTCGCCAAGATGGACTCGGATCACTTTCAGCGGCAGATAGTGGTCGCGCTGCATCGTGAGCACAAAGCGCAGACGATCCATGTCGGTCGGGGAAAACTTACGGTAGCCCGATTCTGTTCGTGCCGGTGCGACGAGTTGCCGCTCCTCAAGAAAGCGCAGTTTCGACGGCGTGAGATCAGGAAACTCGGGATTCAGCTTGGCCAGAACCTGGCCGATGCTCAACAGGCTGGGCGTCCCAGGCGTCCTCGCCTGGGCACTTGCGCCGGCCACTAATGGCCAGCCAGATGAGCGAGATCGAATCGCGAAGCGTAGAACGTGAGCCGGAATTTGCCCACTTGCACCTCGGCGCCATCGCTGAGCAATGCAGTGTCGATGCGCACGCCGTCAAAGTAGGTGCCGTTGAGCGAACCCAAATCCTTCACCTGGAAACTTGAGCCGTGTCTCAGGAACTCGGCGTGCCTGCGCGAGACCGTGACGTCGTCCAGGAAAATGTCGGCCTCGGGATGTCGGCCGACCGTCGTGACATCGGCGTCGAGGAGGAAGCGGGCCCCGACATTGGGTCCGCGTCGCACGACGAGGAGCGCCGATCGCGACGGAAGCGCCGCAATCGCCTCGAGTTCCCCGGACGACACATCGCCATCAAGAGCTGCCAGCTGGGCCGCAAAGTCTTCCCCGTAATGCGCTGTGCCGTCGTCCTGAGGAGGCTCGACATCTGCACCGTCATCCGAGACGTCGGGATCGATCATCCGAACCTCCTTTTAGCGTTCCACAGTATCGGATTGCAGGCCCCGCTCGTCGCGCGGAATTCGGACCAGGCGGAAGATCTGTACCGCGTACACCACGCCGGCCCACCAATACAGGAATGCACCCCAGAGGGCGAATGCCCAGCCGATCGGATTGGCGATCGGCGCTGAATCCGGGAAGGCTTGCGCAATCATGAGGATCGGCAGCGCATAGAACAGGCACAGCGTAGCGACCTTGCCGAGGTGATGCACCGGCAGCGGCCCGTAGCCGAAGTTGGCGGCGAGAATACCGAGGAACAACAGGAACACGTCGCGCCCCACGATGACGACAAACAGCCACCAGGGGATGACCCCGCGCACGGCGAGGCCAACGAGCGCCGCAAAGATGAAGAGCCGGTCGGCAGCCGGATCCAAGAGCTGACCGAGACGCGAAACCTGCTTGAAACGACGCGCGATCTGGCCGTCGAGGAAATCCGTCACGCTGGAGATCACGAGGACGAGCAGTGCGTACCCATCACGCCCACCGAGGATCAGCAGGAGGAAAACTGGTACCAGCAGCAGCCGGATAAAGCTCAGGATATTTGGCACGGTCAGCACGCGACTGCTCACTTCGGTCATCCTGTTGGGCGCCACGAAGCCGAGTCTATCGACGACGTCGACGCAATCGCATGCGGAGATTGAGCGCGCTCACTGTCGTCATCCTGGTTTCGTCAGCGGCCTGTCTTTTCGTGCTGGTTGTTGGGCGCTGTTCTTCTTTGGGGCGATCGCGGCGGGCTCCGTACTGCAATGGACCGTGCTCGGCGCGCTGCTGCTGACCCTCCTCTTGGTCGGATCAACGGTATTCACCGAGAGCATCATGAAATCCAAATACCCGGAGTATTCCGACTACCAGGCGCGAACTTCCCCGATCGTGCCGTGGTTTGCGCGCGGCGGGCGCACACTTAGGACAGAAGCAGTAGGACAGAAGCAGTAGGCACAGAAGCAGTAGGCACAGTCGAAGTAGGAACCGAAGCAGTGATCAAGGGAGATCAATGACAATCCAAGACGCCCCCTCAGCCCGCGCTGACACCGCAGGGTTCGGTGATGACGACCGCGCAGCGCTCGATCAGGCGATCGCGCAATTGAAGACCGGCGAGAAGACCTGGGCCGCGACAGCTGTGGCCGATCGTGCGGCGCTGCTGCGCCGCGTACACACCGCTGTCGGCAAGAACGCCGAGGAATGGGTAAGCACTGCGAGCCGCATCAAGGGCCTCAGCCCCGAGTCTGAGTTCGTCGGTGAAGAGTGGATGTCTGGCCCGTACGCCGTGCTGTCGTCGCTGGCGATGCTCGCGGGCAGTCTGACCGCGATCGCCGACCACAAGAGCCCGCTCGCCGGGCTGAAGTTCCGCTCTGCCCCGGGCGACCGGGTCGCTGTGCCTGTGGCCCCAGCAAATGCCTACGACTCCCTGTTGCTGCACGGCTTCAAGGGTGAAGTCTGGATGCCGCCCCACGAGACTGCAGAGACGATTCGGGCGCAGGCCGGGCTGGGCGCGCTCACGCCAACACACACGAACGGTGTGGGCCTCGTACTCGGCGCTGGAAACATCACCTCGATTCCCCCTCTCGATCTGCTCTATGAACTCGTCGCGAACAATCGCGTCGTGTTGCTCAAGCTGAACCCCGTGCAGGCAGGCATGGAGGACGTGTACAACAAGGCGTTCGCACCCCTGGTCGAAGCGAACCTGCTGCGTGTCGTGCAGGGTGGCGGCGAGGCGGGCGGCTATCTCGCACACCACGAGGGCATTTCGCACGTGCACATCACCGGCAGCGCCGCCACCCACGATGTTGTGGTCTACGGCGCGGGTGCTGAGGGACGCGCGCGCAAAAAAGCGGGTACGCCGCTACTGAAGAATCCGATCACGAGCGAACTCGGTGGTGTTTCGCCGATCATCATCGTGCCGGGTGCCTGGTCGAAGGCTGACCTTGCCTTCCAGGCCGAGCATGTCGCGACGATGCGCCTGCACAACGGAGGGTACAACTGCATCGCGGGACAGCTCGTCGTACTCAGCTCGGACTGGAAGCAAAAAGATGCCTTCCTCGACCAACTGCGCGCGGCGATCGAAAAGACTCCCGAGCGTCAGCCCTGGTACCCGGGCAGTGATGACCGCGTCGGCTCAGCAAGCGAGAGCTACCCGAAGGCCGAACGCATCGGCTCGCGCCTGCTGGTCGATATCAAGGCCGATGAGGATGCATCGACCATCGCCACCACCGAATACTTCTCCCCCGTGCTCGGCGTGATCGAGATGCCCGGCACCGGAAAGGCGTTCTTGGATTCCGCTGTCGCCACCGTCAACCGTGACTTCCTCGGAACGCTCGGCGCAAACGTGATCGCCGACCCGAAGGACATCAAAGCGATGGGGGCCGGTTTCCGTGAAGCGATCGCTGAACTGCACTACGGCTCGATCGCGATAAACGCCTGGACGGGTGTGGGCTTCCTCACTGCCGGAACCTCGTGGGGTGCCTTCCCGGGCCATACCCTCGACGACGTGCAGAGCGGCATCGGCGTCGTTCACAACGCAATGCTGATTGCAAACCCCGAACGTTCCGTGGTGACTGGCCCGTTCCGGCCCTTCCCGCGGTCGCTCGCCGGCGGCGAGTTCTCGCTGTTCCCGAAGCCACCATGGTTCGTCACCTCGCGAAGCGCGGCAGCCACGGGCAAAAAGCTTGCGCACTTCGCCGAGAAGCCCTCGTGGTTGCGCGTTCCCGCGGTTTTCGGAGCGGCATTCCGGGCGTAGCTTCCGGTCGCACTAGCGTGGCGCTATGTCTTGTATTCGGTTCAATACTCCGGCGCAGTTAGCGCAACTTCGGGCCATGGCCCCCGCAATGCTGACGCCAGAACAGGTCGATGCGCTGCGCTTCGCGCCGCTGCATCCGTCACCCGAGGTCACCGCGAGCAAGCTGCTGCGACTGAGGGTGCTCGCAACCGATCTGAATCCCAAGATTCGCGAGAGTGTCGCCAGCAGCTACAACACCCCGGCCGACGTGTTCGAGCAACTCGCTCGCGACCCGGATGCCGGCGTTAGAGCGTGCGTCGCGAAGAATGAGTCCGCACCATGCGACGCGCTGCGCTCGCTCGTGGATGACGAATCAGAGCGCGTACGCGGCTTTCTTGCCCTGAATTTCTTTGCGCCGCAGGATGCGATGGAGCAGCTCGCGGATGACCCGAGCCCGCTCGTGCGAGACCTCGTGCACTGGAAATCGGAGCTTGCTTCGGCCTGAGTTCAGAAAGTCACACCAGTAACACCATTCACTTTCGTCACATAACTGCCTACCCTGTAGCTATGCGCATTTTTTCGCGACGATTCGGTGCGCTCTCTGGCGCCGTCGCGCTTCTGGTGGGGTTGACGGTCAGCTCCCCTGCCCTTGCTTCGCCGGTCGCTCGTTTTGACGCCTACCCGACCTGGGACCAAGTGGCTGCGGCCAAGGGCAACGAAGCGGCGACCGCTGCCACCATCTCCACGATCAACGCTCTGCTCGGACAGTTGCAGTCGGACGCTGCGCGACTCGGTGACGCTGCGGTCAAACGCGCCGCAGAAGCCAACGCGGCGAAGCGCGCCCTCACCGCGGCGATCGCGACGGCCGCTGCGCTGCAATCACAGGCCGATGCCGCCGCGCACTCCGCCGCATTGTCAACCCAGCGCGCGTCCGCGATCGTTGCAGCGCTGTACCGCTCCGGCGGTACGGACCTGACCGGACGCATCCTGTTCTCCGGCGGCGGCAGCACCAACCTGCTGTATCAGCTCGGAGCCCTCAACAAGGTGGGTAGCCATGTCGACGCCTCGCTGCAGCAAGCCGAGCTCGACCGCAACCAAGCGAACGCGCTCAGCGCGCAGGCGGCGGTAGCGAAGACGGAACGGGACCGCCTCTCGGTGGCTGCGGATGCAGCCGCGGCATCCGCACAGGCTGCCGCCGACGCCGCGAACGCTGCGGTCGCAAGCCAGCAGGCAAACCTCGACCTTCTCTACGCACAGCTCGCGGACCTCGAGAACACGACGGCAGCACTCGAGCAGGCCTATCAGGTCGGCCAGCAGGCAGCTAATAACAGCGGTGGCAGCGGTAGCGGTGCAGGAGATGGCGGTGGCTCGATCGACGTACCGGGTGGGAACGTCAACGATCCTGCGGCCGCCAAGAACCTCGCGTACGCGCTGATCGCCAGCTACGGCATGGGCAGCGAGCAGAATGATTGCATCCTCTGGCTCTGGAACCGTGAGTCGGGATGGCGCACCAACGCCTACAACGAGTCAAGCGGCGCATACGGAATTCCGCAGTCCCTGCCGGGCAGCAAGATGGCCATCGTGGGGGCGGACTGGCGTACGAACTACGAGACGCAGGTGCGCTGGGGAATGATGTACATCGTGGATCGATATGAGACCCCCTGCGGCGCGTGGGCGCACTCAGAGGCCACCGGCTGGTACTAACCCATGGCCGGCACTGCTCGCGTTGACGCGTGGCTGTGGGCCGTGCGCGTTTTCAAGACTCGCTCGCTTGCCACTGCCGCGTGCCGCGCTGGACATGTGAGGGTCAACGGCGAACGCGCGAAGGCTGCCCAACCGGTGAAGGCCGGTGACGAAGTGCGGATACGCATCGCCGGCTTCGATCGTGTGCTTGAGGTGCGCGAGACGATCGTGAAGCGGGTCGGAGCGAGCGTGGCGACTATCAGCTATGTCGATAACAGTCCACCGTTGCCCGCTCCCGAGGAGGTCGCACTCGCGCCCCAACGCGACCGCGGCGCCGGTCGCCCCACCAAGCGCGAGCGTCGAGACCTGGAGAAGCTGCGCGGGCGCGAGGACGGTGAGTAACCCAGGCGGGGTTAGTGTGAAGAGATGGAGAGCATCCACTCGTGAAATTTTCAGACACTTGGCGATCGCACCTGCTCACGACATTCTCGGGGCAATCTGACGGTAAGCCGCGCTGGGTCGACAAGCTCACCGAGGGCGACGACGAGGGGTACTTCGGCCCTGATTCGGCATCGTGGGCGGTGCACGGTGGCATGGGCACGATGGTCGCGGGAATCCGGGCGCTGCTGATGCAGGCGCTGCACCCGGGTGCTATGGCGGGTGTGCATGACTGGTCGCGCTACCAGGAGGATCCGCTGGGGCGACTCTCGGGCACCATCCAGTGGCTCGTGACGGTGACGTTCGCAAGCACCGAGCAGGCGCGACTCGAGTCCTCACGGGTGGGCCGCTACCACGATCGGGTCGTCGGCACCTACCTGGATGCACGCGGAATCGAGCAGCACTACACCGCCGGGGATCCCGACCTGCTGTCCTGGGTGCACCTCGTCTTCACCGACGCATTCCTGGGCTGCCACGAGTTGTGGGGCGGCCCGATTCCGGGTGGGGCGGACGGCTACGTGCACGAGTGGGCGACTGCGGGTGAGCTTGTGGGGGTGGATGCGCCACCACGATCCCATGCTGAGCTGAAGCAGCAACTGGCCGACTTCACCCCCGACCTCAAGCACGATGAGCGGGTCGCCGAAGCGGTGCGCTTCATCCGACATCCCCCACTCAGGCGGTCGATGCTGCCCGGGTACCGAATCCTGTTCGCTGGAGCCGTCGCATCCCTCGACCCCCAATACCGTCGTTTGCTGGGGCTTCGTCGCTCGCCTCTTCCGGTGATCACCGCGACGCGGGTGCTGCTGGGCGCCATGCAGCGGGTTCTTGGGCGATCGTCGACATCTGAGAATGCGGCGCGGGCGCGGATCGTGCGATTGCGCTCCGCTGTTCAGGCTACTGAGCACACGACACCCAACGTCTCACCGCGCAGCGCACCGCGCGAGGGCGTACTCTCGGCACTAGGAGCATCCGGCTCTGTCGTCTCACAAGGCTCCGAGGAGGACCCCCATGGCTGACAAGTCGCCCAAGAAGTCCAGCACCAAAACCGCAGCGAGCAAATCGTTGAAAGAGAAGCGCGCTGACAAGCAGGCCAAGGCCGCCAGCAAGCCCAAGGACTGAGTGGCCGCACCGCTCGAGTGAATTCGTGGCGGTGCACCAAGAGTGGTTCGACCATGGCATGAATTCGTCGAATGTGCGTCAGTGCCGTTATGGCCGTGCCTCTGCGCCATTGCTGCTAAGGCAGTGCGGCGATGGCTGACGCGACCGCCGCGCGCCCTGCCGCAACTCTGCGCACGATCATCGTTGCATTCGCAGCGAACATACTGGTCGCGGTCGCCAAGACCGGGGCAGCGATACTGACCGGGTCCTCGTCGATGTTTGCGGAAGCCGCGCACTCCTGGGCTGACTCCGGCAATGAGGTGTTTCTGTTCATCGCGGAGCGAGCTTCTGCAAAGTCGGCGGATGAGGCGCATCCGCTCGGATACGGTCGCGAGTCCTACATCTGGTCGCTCTTCGCCGCAGTCGGACTGTTCACTGCGGGTGCCGTCGTCTCGGTGCAGAACGGCGTGCAGGAGTTGCTCAATCCCGAGCCGGCTCGGAATTTTGGGATTGCTTACGCGGTGCTGGCAGTCGCGTTCGTACTTGAGGCGCTTTCGCTCACCCAATCGGTGGTGCAGCTACGGCGTACTGTGCTGCGCCTCCGACGCGACTCCGCACGATTCGATCGTGCCGCGATCGAGTACGCGCTCAACGGCTCCAACGCAACCCTGCGGGCAGTACTGGCCGAGGATACTTCGGCGCTCATCGGTCTCGGGATCGCATTCGTGGGCATACTGCTGCACCAGCTCACCGGGAATCCCCTATTCGATGCCATCGGCTCCCTCGCTATCGGTGTGCTGCTCGCAGTCGTTGCGATCATCCTGATCAACCGCAACCGCCGCTACTTGGTGGGAGCGCAGCCAACACCGGCTGTACGCACTGGCATCGGCAAGGCGCTGCTCGAACGCGAGGAAATCGAGCGGGTCACCTACCTGCACCTCGAATTCGTGGGGCCGGCGCAACTACTCGTCGTGGCCGCGGTTGACCTACACGGCGACCAGCGGGAAGACGACGTTGCGCGTCAGTTGCGCACCATCGAGCGTGCGGTCGAGGAGACGGAACTGATCCAGACCGCGGTGCTCACCCTGTCGGTCAGCGATGAGCCCTCGCTTGAGTTCTGAGGCCGACTACCGCCCGATGAAGTTGCTCATGCTGGTGTAGATGCCGAAAACGGGCCCGGCCATCCTGTCCCAGAGGGACAGGGGCAGCACGCCTTTGAAGAACTTCGCGATGTACACGCTCCACGGCAGTATCAGCAACGGTTTACCCGCCAACATCGCAGCCCAGACCCTCTCCACCACAAACTCAGGCGTCATGATCGGTGTCAGCAGCGGCCCTTTTGCGCCCTCGAACATTCCCGTGGAGATGTAACTGGGTGCGACGGTCGTCACGCGCACATTCTCGATGCCCTGCTGTGCCAGCTCGAGTCGAAGCGAATCGCTCCAGCCGAGCAGAGCCCACTTGGACGCGACGTAGACGCTCATGCGAGGGTTGGAAAAAAGCCCGACAGCGGATGCGATGTTTACGATCCGTCTCGCGCGTGCAGGTTCCCCGATCATCCCGGCCAGAAACTCGGTGGTGACGAGCATCGGTGCCAACGCATTCACCTTCATGGTGGGCAGGGTGTCTTTCACCGAATCATGTTGCGAGAAGTAGCTACCGCGCACGATGCCCGCGTTGTTGATCAGCACATCCGGGATACCGACCTCGGCACGCACTCGGGCAGCGACAACGGCAATACTTTCCGGGTCGGCAAGGTCGACGACGTAGCTGAAAATCGTCGTACCCGGAGTCGCATCGGAGCGCAACCCGGCAGCGGCGTGCTCGAGGGCGCTCGCGTCCACGTCCCACAGCATGACCGCCCGCGCCCGCTCGGCTACGGCCCTCCGGGCATATAACAGCCCCATTCCACTCGCGGCCCCGGTGATCAGCACACGTGCATCCCGAACAGTACGACTCATGCCTCCAGTATCGGCCCGGATGACGGGCGACGGTTGAAAAGGTTGGTGGGCGTATGGTTGACTCTGCTCAGTGTTAGAACATATATTCGAATATGGCGATTCGAATACGAGGAGGCGCTGTGACACACCACTGGCACCCCAGCGACGGCCTGAGCCCGAGTGACCACGCCGGCGAGTGGATGCTTCACGACCGCAGCATCCTGATCGGAAGCATCGAACACGGCCGGGTCGCTGGGCAGCACGCGTTTCGGGCAGTGACCCCGCACCGGGCGCTCGTCGGCTACGCGTGGACACTCGAAGCGGCTTGTGATCGCCTCTGGGCCTGGCACGTTGTCGTGAGCGGCGCGGCATGACCGCCTGGCCCTGGCCCCCGATTCAGGTGAGCGACTGCGAGTGGATCGTGATGCGGCATGAGAAGAGCCGGCCACAGGCGATGGTGAGGCGCTTTGCTGCCAGCCCGGAGCATCCGGAGTACTACCGGGTTGTCCGCTGGGCGCCGCTCTCAAAAGACCGCAAGCTGATCGGGAGGTATCCCACCCTGCAGACGGCCGACCAAGCGGTGCTCGTTGACTCCCCCGCGACAATCACCCATGGGCCCGATAAAGATCGGATGCCCGACCGACGGGCAACCGCCAGGCAACCGGCTAGGCAACCGGCTAGGCGCTGATTGCCTTTTTACGACGCGCCACCCAGATCACGCCGGCACCCGTCACCATGATGACGACAGCGATCACAATCACGTAGAAGGCTACCGACAGGTATCCGTTTTGCGACAGGTTGGGGTTCAGGAATGGGTAGGGGTACCAGTACGAGTCGCCGGTGACCTCGTTCGGGGTGAACGGTCCACGGATGAGCGTGTAGAACACCCAGACGATCGGGTAGATCACGACGACGCCTATTGTCTTCCACGGCAGCGGCGAGCGGCCCGGCGCGAAGAGCCAGTCGATCAGCAGCCACAGCGGACCGACCAGATGCAGGATCTCATTCGACCACTCCAAAGTGGTGCCCTGGGGCAACTCAATGTTGCGCAACAGGAGGTTGTAGACGAGGCCGGTCACGATCATGTAGGTGGCGGCGCAGGACCGGAACGTATTGAACCAGGCCGGATCGGTACCCTTGCGGGCCAGGAGGAAGAACGCGCCGATGAGCATCGCTACGATCGCCGCGACATTGGACTGGATCGTGAAGAAGCTGAAGAAATTGGTGACGGAGAGGGTGAGGTTTGTCACGCCGTGTGCTGGCCAGAAGTTCAGGCTCGTGATCAGTTGTCCGACAATGGCGGCGATGATCGCGACACCGATTACAACTCGGCCAAGTGCGAATCCAATTCTCATGGAGTGAGTGTAGCGGCGCGGCGCGATTCTCGAGCACCTTGGCGTCGATCGACACCCGGGCACATTCGAATCGGTGCGACGGAGCGGTCGAGGGTAGGTTGGCCACTATGAATACTCGTGTCGGGCGCATCGCCCTGATCGTCGTCGGCGTGGTGGCCCTTCTCATCGGTGGAGTATTCGCCGGGCAGGGCTTGAACCTGATCCCGGGAAGCTTCATGACCGGTGACCGCACCTGGTTCTACGTCGGGCTGGTCCTCCTGGTCGTCGGCGTCATTCTCGTCGTGCGCGGGCTGCGTCGGCCGAAGAATGAGCGCTCGGACAGCTGAGATCAGGGGGCTGGGCGCGAGTTTCGTCGCCGTATCGGATCGGACTGCGATGCGGGAATCGGCGCGGCAGAGAGCCCTGGCGCACTTGACATTGAGACAAAAAGAGAGGGCCGCCCGCGAAGGAGGTCCTCTTTTTTTGTGGCTGGTCGGGCTGACAAGATTTGAACTTGCGACCCCTTGACCCCCAGTCAAGTGCGCTACCAAGCTGCGCCACAGCCCGTGACAACTGCTATAGCTTAGCTTGTTCACGCGTGACGAGAGCGGGCTCAGCGTGCACGCTGGCGAGTGTCCGGGGAATGCGAAAGAATGTTTGCAGCGTTTGCTTCCGTGCGGGCCGAGCCCCCGCAATCACTCCTCCGCCCTGTAGACGGGATCCCCGTGACTGAAACTCTGCCCTCTGCGGTAACTGCATCGGACGTACCCGCGGGTGCCGAAGCATCCATCGCGGCGCTAGCAGCGAACGCACCGGAGAACTCCAAACGCAACGGGCTGGTCATCAACCTGATGCTCGTTGCCACATTCGTGGTGTTCCTCAACGAGACCATCATCGGGGTCGCCCTCCCCCGCATCATGCGCGACCTGCGAATCGACGCGAGCACCGGCCAGTGGCTGTCCACCGGCTTCATGCTGACGATGGCTGTCGTCATCCCGATTACCGGGTTCCTGCTGCAGCGGTTCAACACGCGGCCGATCTTCATCCTCGCGATGTCGCTTTTCTCCGCAGGTACGCTAACCGCGGCACTCGCTCCCGGATTCGAGCTGCTGCTAGTTGCACGCGTCGTGCAGGCGAGCGGCACAGCGATCATGCTTCCTCTTCTGTTGACCACAGTGATGCAGCTCGTGCCGGCGGCAACCCGCGGCAAGACCATGGGCAACATCTCCATCGTTATCTCTGTGGCGCCCGCGATCGGGCCTACGATTGCCGGCCTCATTCTGTCCGGGCTCGACTGGCGCTGGATCTTCTGGATCGTGCTGCCAATCTCGGCCGCCGCCCTCACCCTCGGCGCGCTGCGAGTGCTTAACGTGACCGTTCCACGCGCGGTCTCGGTCGACTACCTGTCGGTCGTGCTCTCCGCGTTCGCATTCGGCGGCCTGGTCTACGGCCTCTCCAGTCTCGGCCAGGCCGCGGCCGGGCACGCGACTGTCCCGGCCTGGATCCCGCTGGCGGTCGGTGGTATTTCACTCGTGCTGTTCATCCTGCGCCAACTTCGCCTCCAGCTGGATGATCGAGCCCTCCTAGACCTGCGCACCTTCCTGTCACGTGGTTTCACCATCTCTGTCGCACTGATGGCTGTCACTATGGGTGCGCTGTTCGGCACGGTCATACTGCTCCCCATCTACATGCAGAACTCGCTGCACTTCACCCCACTCACGGTCGGCATCGTCCTGTTGCCGGGCGGGCTGATCATGGGGCTCCTCGCACCGATCGTCGGTCGTCTCTTCGACCGGGTTGGGCCGCGTCCGCTCATCGTTCCAGGGGCCATTGTGTTGAGCGGTGTGCTGTGGTTCATGGCGTTGACCTTCACTGAAACCACCTCGTTCGGCACCGTGCTCGCGGCAAACCTGCTCATGAGCGCAGCGCTCGCATTCATGTTCACACCGTTGTTCACCACCTCGCTTGGCTCCGTGAAGCCCGCGCTCTACTCGCACGGAAGCGCCACCATTGGCACGGTGCAACAGGTGGCGGGAGCCGCGGGAACCGCGCTTTTCGTCGCGATCTACACGGCCAACTCGATCGCGCTATCGAGCAGCGGCGCGTCGATCGAGGTTGCCCTCGCGGGAGGTGTGCGGGCCGCATTCACGTGCGGCGCGATCATCTCACTGGTTGCGATTGTCGGGGCATTCTTCGTACCCAAGACGGATGCCGATACGAGTGACGGCTTTGGGTCCGGCGAATTCGGTGGTGCGTTCGGTGAAGGAGCGGCAGTGAACCCGATAGCGCCCGAGGGCTCGAACAACTAGCGAGTCCGCACCGCAGCGGCCGCTACTTCGCAGCCATCTCCTCTACCGCCCTGATGAGCGTGCGCACAGATGATGCGGTGCCGCCCGTACTCACAACACCCCAGCCAGCACCGTTGTTCGTGCCGGTCCCCGCAATGTCCAGGTGGGCCCACGGGATCTTCTCCCCGCTACCCTTCGCGACCCCGACAAATTCCCGCAGAAAGACGCCGGCCACGAGCATCCCCGCGTCGCGAACACTTGGGCTGAGGTTGGCCAGGTCCGCGAAACGCGAGTCCAGTAACGTGCGCAGTTCGCCGGGAAGAGGCATGGGCCAATGCGCTTCACCTTCGCTCTCGCCTGCGGCGACGACCTTCGCGACTAGCGCGGTATCCCCCATCACGGCAGCGGTGCGTCGTCCGAGTGAAACGATCGCAGCTCCGGTGAGAGTTGCGACGTCGATGATGGCATCCGGGTTGTCTTCGCTCGCCAGCGACAGTCCGTCAGCCATCACCAGGCGGCCCTCAGCATCGGTGTTGAGCACCTCCACGGTTGTGCCGTTGCGCATGGTGAGCACGTCATTGGGGCGAATCGCGTTACCGGACACCATGTTCTCGGCAACGCACAGGTACGCGGTGATCTGAATCTTGAGACCGAGCCGAGCCGCGGCCAGCGTCACGGCAAGGAGCGTCGCGGCGCCCGCCATGTCGTGGTGCATGGTGAGCATGGCGTCCCACGGTTTGATCGAGTAGCCACCGGTGTCGAAAGTGATCCCCTTGCCCACGAAGCAGAGGTGGGTTGTTGCCCCAGCGGGAGCATAGGTGACTTTGACGAGCCTCGGCTGGCGGGATGATCCCTGCCCGACACCGAGAATACCGCCGCAATTTTCGGCAAGCAGCTTCTTCTCATCCCACACTTCCACCTTCACAGGCAGGCCCGCGGCCGCCTTTTCAGCAGCGTCGGCGAAGGACTGTGGATACAGCTGCGCTGCCGGAGTGTTTACGAGATCCTTGACCATGTGCACCGAGTCGGCGAGCACCGTGATGCGTTCCCGCGCCGCGGTATCCACGCTTGACGAGCTGACGATTGTGATGTGCGCAGCCGGCGACTTGGAATCCTTCTTTAGGGTGCCGAAGAAGGTCGTGAACGTGTATTCGCCGAGGGTCGCGCCCAGGAGAGCTGCGGCGGTGCCGACCTCATCCGTAAGTCCAAGGTCGATCACGACCGACTTCTTGCCCACCAGTTGACGAACGGCCGATGCGGCGGCGGCGCGCACCGCATCGGTGGATGCAATCGCACCGAGGCCGATCACGGCCACACTGCCGAACGCGGGATTCCGAGAGGGCAACCGCAATATTTCATCCGGCTTGGCTGCGAAGTCGAACAGTGCCAGCTGCGCCGCCACCTCGGGATCTCCCGTATCGGTGATGAGACGAGCGCCCTTGGCGCCGCTCACCGCGCCCAGCACAAGAATGTCGGCCTTGAGTAAATCTCGTGCGGCGCTGAGTTCAACGGAAGAAGCAGTCATGGGAACATCCGACCTGTCGATTCAAGGTGAATCGTATCGCGGGGACCGCCGGACCGCTTGTATCGCTGGTATCGCTGGGACAGCTCGGCGGGATGAAATTTTTCATACTTATACCGCCGTTACTTGAGTGCTTCTTCTATTTGCGGCGCAGAGTTCAACGGAAGAAGTCGTCGGGGAACATCCGATCTGTTGATCCAAGATGAACGGTATCGGTGAGATCGCTTGGCACGACGAAAGGTTCGTACTCACGCCATCGTTGAGGGCAGCTTCTCGGCGTATCTGCTTGGGTGAAGTAGCTCTGAAAGCGTGTGACCTCACTCGGTGGCGTCGAGAGCCTCATCGAGCACCACGCGAGTGTGCAGGCCCCCGGAACACCCGTGCCCTTCACCCGCGGCGCGTCTCGGTCGCCATCAAGCACGTCGACCACCTCAGACCGACCCCCGTCAAGCGCTGGCCGCAGAGTATGCCTAACTGGGTCGACCGTTCAGCTCAGGCGATGACAGTGCACTTCGTCGGGCCGAACCAGACAATGTCTTCACGCTTGGCACCGTAGAGGTGCGTGCCGATGAACGGCTCTACCGCCCACGCGCCCGTCATGACGGTCTCGTTCCAGGCGTCGATGTATCCACCGTCATACGACGTGTTCGCATCGATGGAATGCCCGATGTTGGTCAGACGGTCCATGAGCTTGTAGGGCGTCTTGTCGAGCTGGCCCGCGAAGACAGCAAACCAGTCGCACGCGCGCATTCCCGGGCGCGCGGCCTTGAGCACGGTGCGATGGATGCGCTCGACAGTCTCCAGGATCTGCACCTGCGCAGGATTGCCGCCTACGTTGAACGACCGGGTGCAGTCGCCCCACCAGCCGTCGGGCGTGATCGGATGCACGTCGATCATGCCGAGGTCGAGGTTCCACAGGAATCGCTCGGTAGGCACATCGGTCGGGTAGCAGCTGAGCGTACCGATGCCGAACCCCACGGTCGTCGGCGTCCACACCCCTGTGCCGCCGAGCTCGAGAACGAGGGCGTCGGTGCGATCGCGCACGTCCCGTTCGATCTCCATAGGCTTCGTGCTGTGCGCAATGAGCTCCGCGACGGTGATCGCGAGGCGCTGCGCCTCGACGAGACCGGCCGGCGGCTCATCCGTAATATCTCGAGTTTCAGTCATTGATCGTCCCCTTCATCATTCGCCAACCAGGCGGTCAGTTGCTGCCAGAGCCGGTCGTAGCCGGGCCAGTCCACGAACTCGCGGGGCACCCAGTGCGGCCCCATGTCGCTCGCGAACGCCGCGACCCGGCCCGCGCCATACTCGCCGACGACGAGCAGCGGATGCGCCCCAACCGTCGCCAGCACGTGCGTGCCTTCCTTGGCAACGAGGCGCTGGAAACCAAGGATGCTCGGCCACGACTGCGGCATCTGCTCCGTGATCGGGTGCGCCACCGTGGTCAGCTGCGGCCGCAACCCCTCCGGAGTTTCCTCACGATCGTCACCGATCTCCATCAGAACGGGGAGCGCGTCGGCCAGAGGAGTGCCGCGGTAGTTCGCCTTGGCTTCGATGCCCTGGAAGCTGAGATAGCCACCGACCATCAACAGCGCGCCCCCCGCATCCACCCACTCGGCGAGCGCCCCCAGGCGGTTCTGCGAGGTCTGCCCGCCCACGAAGACCGACTTCGTCAGTAGCAGGGTGTTGGCGCCGATGTCGCTCAACACGATAACGTCGAACGCGTTCAGTTCCTCCACAGTGCGAGGGAAGTGCTCGGCGGCGACATGGTTGGGCTGGAAAGTCACCTCATGCCCGGCCGCTTGGAGGGCGGCGATATAGTCTGCCGCACCCTCCTCGTACATCGAGGTGGTGAAAGAGTCAAAACCCTTGGTGTGAACAGAGGTGGTCGACCACGACTCCCCCGCCAACAGTACCCGGCTCATCGGACTCTCCCTGCAACCGCGCTACCTGTTCGGGGCACGAGAGCCCGGATCGCCGTCACGAGCTCCCGTGTGTGTTTGACGTCGACGTCGCCCGTGTCGGCATAGGTGTCTTTGAGCGCACTGCCGACTACAAGCGCGTCGGCGTCAGTGAGGACGGCCGCAGCACTGGATGTAGTAACACCCGCGCCGATCACCAGCGGGAAGTCGTTGCCGACGATGCGTCGAAACTCGCGCGTCTTGTCGGGGGGCGTGGTGATCGCGGTACCTTCTCCCGTCACGACGATCGCGTCACTGCGCTCGACCCCGAGCAGCAGGTCTTCCTCGAGGCTGCGTCCAGACGCGACCGGCTGGTACTTGAACCTCACACCGCCCAGCACGAGGAGGTCACTCTGCGCGCGCTCGGCGGCGAGCCAATCGGAGAAGTCGGCATCCTCGGGCGGGGGCAGGTGCCCCGCGACCGAGTCGAGCTGAACGAACCGGGCGCCGTAGTCCCGCGCGAGCCGGAAGGCGGCCGCGTCATCCTTCAGCACATTGAGACCGAAGACGATCGCTGGCCGTTCTGTACGCAGGTACTCGCAGGTCGCGATCACATCGTCGACGCCGCCGAAGTAGTTCTCGACGATCACCGCGTCAACGCCGGCGGCCCAAAGCACGTCGATCTCTCGACGGGTACGCCCTTGGATGTCCGCGGGATCGTCACCTTTGTGGTGCAACATCGCAAAAATCGGGATTGCTCCCGGGAAAGTGTCGAGCAGTCTGCTCATCGTTCAGCCCTTCTGTGGTGGTGGTTCAGGGGATCGCGTGGACAATGTCGTCGAGGCGAAGCGCGGAAGTGGGAATGCCGAGGTCGCGCACGAGCTGCGCCACCTCCGGCCGTCGGATGCGGGCACGTGCCAACACTTCGTCGTCTGCGAAGACGTCCTCGCAACTGCCGTCCGCAACGACCGTGCCGTTGGCCATCGCCACCACCCGTTCGAATGAGTTAGTGACAAAACGCATGTCGTGTGTGATCGTAACGACGGCGATGCCCTGCGACTGCAGGTCATCGATGAGGGAGTTCAGAAGCCGCAGGCCGGGCACATCGAGGCCCGCCGTGGGCTCATCCAGGATGATGAATCTGGCCTCCCCCACAAGCACCGCCCCGATCGCGACGAACTTGCGGATCGCGATGGGCAGGTCCTGCGGGTTGGTCTCAAGATCGCTGTCGAGACCGCACATCGCGGCGGCGCGCGCAACCCGTTCCTCACGCCGATCGTTATCCCAGCGCCGGTACTTGGGCAGATATTCGAGTTCGGCCTTCACACTACTCGTGAAGATCTGGTCATCGGGATTCTGGAACACGTAGCCGACGGTCTGCGCGATCGTGGCCGTCGTGCGCTTGGTGGTCGGCTCGCCGTCAACCAGCACGATGCCCGACGTGGGCTTGAGCAGTCCGTTCATGAGCTTGACGGTCGTCGTCTTGCCCGCACCGTTCTGGCCGATGATCGCGACTCGTTCGCCGTCGTCGACCCTCAGGCTGACTGATTCCACCGCGGCGGTTCCGTCGGGGTAACTGAACGCGACGTTATCGAGAACTATGGGCACGAGGGCCTCCCTTCATGCGGGCACCGATGAGTTCGGTGGCTTGGGCGCGAGTCACGGGGATGCGAGGAAGCGGCCTTCCCTGGCGAGCCAGGGCCACCGCGAGCTCGGTCACCTCCGGGCGGGCGATGTCCGCTTCGACAAGCAGGGGTGAGGTAAAGACCTGCTCGACCGTACCCTCGAGCACAAGCCGGCCGCCGTTGAGTGCGATGACTCGGTCGGCATATCGCGCAATCAAATCCATCTTGTGCTCGATGAGCACTATCGACTTTCCGCGCGCCTTGAGGTCGGCGATGATTCCGAACACCGCGTCGGACGACTCAGGATCGAGCTGAGAGGTGGGTTCGTCGATCACGATCACATCGGCATCCATCGCAATGATCGACGCGAACGCGACCTTCTGCCGCTGGCCACCCGACAGTTCGTTAGGGTTCTTGGCTACCAGTTTCTGGATGTCGAGTTGGTCAAGTACCCGGTCGACCCGGTCGATAATCTCGGCGACGGGAGTGCCCAGATTCTCGAGGCCGAGGGCGATCTCCTCGAAAACCGTCTCCTTAATCCCGCTGATCTGGGTGAATGGGTTCTCGAACACACACCCGATCTCGCGAGAGAGTTCTGCGGGATCCCAGTCGAGCAGGTTGCGTCCGCGCACCTCGACCGTGCCCGAGAGTTCGCCCTCGTGGAAGTGCGGCACAATCCCGCGCAGCAGGGCGCCTAGCGTCGACTTGCCACTCGAGTTCGGACCAATGATCGCGTAGAGCAGTCCCTCTTCGAGCGTCAGGTCGATGTCGCGCAGCGCGGGATCATCGGAGTACGCGTAGGTGAATGACACACCACGCAGGGTTGCTAGAGCCATCCGAGTGCCGATCCGATGAAGGCAGCCACGACGGTTGCGACGACGAGTACCGCGGCCACGATCTCTGCGGGCCGGGTGCGACGCAGGGTCACGAGATGCGTGTGCCGGGTGCGGGCGTTGAAGGCGCGCGCATCGAGAGCGATCGCGCGCTCCTCGGTCTGATTCAGTGCGGCGAGAAACACCGGGGCGAGAATGGGGAAGAATGCTCGCGCGCGCGTCACGACATTGCCCTGCGTCTCGATGCCGCGCGACTGCTGCGCTTCCAGCACCGTTCGCGCATTGCGTCCCAGGTCGGTGATCGACTGGTACGACGCTAGGATGACGTAGGTCGCCCGGGGCGTGACGCCTCGCAGTTCCAGGGCGAGCATGAGGTAGCGCACGGTGACAACCGCAAAAAACAGCGTCACGGCGCCGCAGATCGCCATGACCAGCAGTGAGAATCGGGCGCCCTCAGCGATACCCGCCCAGGTTGGGGCGATATTGCCGAGCTGGAACAGCGGATCTCCGCCCTTGATGAAGAGTGCTCGCAACACGAACAGTACGAGCCCGACTGCGAGGAAAAGCTTCAGATAGGTGGGGATGAACTCCCGCGCCACCCCAGCAAACAGGGCAACGACGGGGAAGATGAGGCAGACGATGGCTGCCGCGACGAAGCCGGGGAACGCCATCGGAACGATCGCTATCGCGATCAGCACGATGAACACGACGATCGGATCCAGGTTTCGGATCGGATTGCCTCGGTCCACCGGCGATCGGAAGCGGTCGCTGAATGCCGCGTTCCCGGACTCCGTCGACATGATCAGGCCGCCGTAGTTGCCGTGGTCTTGGGCCCCGCGACCTTGTCCTTACCCAGGTACACGTACCCGAGTGGGAGTTTCGCGAACAGTCGCTTCGGGATCCCCTTGATGATCGCGAACACGATCAGCACGGTCGGAACCTTGTCGAGCACGTCCATCGGCACCTGTGCGACGAAGTTTGCCGTGTTGGTGTCCATTCCCGCAGCAACCAGTGCCCCAACGATGATGGCGCCGCCGCCGACCGCGAGGCCGCCGAACACCAAGATGGTAATGATCGCGCCGAGTACGCCGCCGATGAGCGCGAACGGGATGGCGCTCAGCAGGCTCTTCCACCACGATCTGAAGATGCCACGGCGGCCAAGGAATCCCGCCAGGAGGCCGAACAGGATACTCAGTACGCCGAACGCCAGGGTGGGCGGCGACGTGATCGAGTTAAGGATGTTCGAGATCGCCCCGACGAGGGCACCCGGCAGCATGCCACAGGTTGCGCCCACGAGGATCGTCCCGATGCTGTCCAGGTAGACCGGAAGCTTCAGCAGCAGGGCAATCTGCCCGCCGATAAAATTGATGGCGATGCCGATCGGGATCATGAAGATCGTCAATCGGCCGTAGCCCTTGAAAAACTTTGCTACTGCGTTATCCGTTGCCATGGGTGAGACCCTTCTGTTTTGTTATGTTCTGTTGCGTTGGGTGGTGGATCTGTGGCCCGTCAGGCCGAGTGGCTCGCGAGGAAAGCGAGGACATCGTGTTCGGTGGTCATACCGCCGCGCGCGCCCGCCTTGCCCACGGACATGGCGGCGGCGGCGTTGGCGAAAATCGCGGACTGGGTAGCGTCCCTGCTGCTCGTGTACGCAAACATGAACGAGCTCGAGAAGGTGTCGCCGGCACCCGTGACATCAATGACTTCCATGTCGTGTCCCTCGATTCGCTCGACTCCCTCTGCTGTGTGCACTTCGCACCCGCCGCGGTCGAGAGTCACCACGATCGCGGCGGCACCGCTGGTGATGAGTGCGGAGATGTCGTTCCCGCCCTCGACAAAGCGGCGGTAGCCGAGGGCATTCATGAAGAGGATGTCGCAGTGTTCGATGAGTCCCGACGCATGGTTCTCGGCGTTGAAGACGTCGATGTCCATGACGATCAGCACGCCGAGCTGACGAAGGAGCGCGAGCAGCTCCCCCGCCTCCGTTTCGCCGCGGCGGAACGGTATCGCGTCGGTGAGCGTGGTGAACAGAAACTCCGCGCCGCACATGTGTTGCCACGCCGCGTCGGTGAGCTCCGTGCGCGTGATACCCAAGGAAGGTATGAGCACGATGTGCTGGTCACCGGAGAGCATGACGATACAGTGCGAGTCGGGCACATCCTCGTCGTAGATTATGTGGTCCGTGTCGAGGCCGAGCTCGCGCAACTGCTCGAGCAGTTTCTGAGTAAGCGCACCCGAGTTGAGCTGGCTGCTGAAGGAGGTTCGTCGGCGATAGTGGGCGTAGATAGCAGCGGCATTGGCGACCATCCCCCCGAACTGCGTGGGCAATTCCGCCACGTAGATCTTGTCTCCGCCCGCGGGAAAGTAGGGCATGGCATAGAACTCGTCCTGGGCGACATCACCGAAGAACACGGCGTAGGGATCCGTCATGAGGATGCCCTCCGCGCGGTCGTCTGCCGCTCCACGAGCATCACGGGAAGGGTCACCTGCACTGCGGCAGGTCGCTCTCGGCGCTCGAGCGCGTCAAGTAGTGTGTCGGTGGCTGTACGCCCCAGACCGAGCACGTCCTGCCGCACGGTGGTGAGGCCGGGGTAGCTGTAACGGGCGGCGGGCGAGTCGTCGAATCCGACCACCGATACGTCTTCGGGCACTCTGATACCGACACTGCGCAGCTCGTTGATCACACCGAAGGCCATGAGGTCGTTCGTCGCGAATACGGCGGTCGCAGAGCCGGTGGTGAGTGCCTGCAGGCTGGGACGAATTGCCGAGCGACCTCGCTCCTCGGTGTAGTCACCGACGCCGGTGAGGGGATCGGAGAGGCCGGCCGCGCGCCAGTAGTCCACGAATCCGGCAACTCGGCGCTCGCTCGTGACGGGATTACCCTCGACCGACAGCACCACGGCGGAGCGGTGCCCGAGGCCGATGAGGTGCTCGGCGACGCAGCGGCCGCCCTGGTAGTTGTCGGAAACAACGGATCCGAAAATGGTGTCGGGGATCTCCTCATCAACGAACATTAAGGGGAGGTCGCCGAGCAATGCCGCCAACTCGCGGTCGGTTGGCGGCGCCCCGGCCGCGTAAAGGATCCCGTCGACGGCGCGCGAGCGGATCATGGTGAGGTACTGCATCTCCCGCGCGTGATCGAAGCCAGTGGTGCAGAGGATCACGTTGTATCCCCGCTCTACTGCGGTCGCCTCGACCCCCTTGGCGAGTTCCGCGAAATAACCGTTGCCGATGTCGGGAACTACCAGCGCGATGATCCGCGTGTTGCCGAGCGCGAGGTTCTGGGCGCTGCGACTCGGGACATAGCCGAGCGTGCTCATCGACTCGAGTACGCGATCACGAACCTCGGGGCTGACCGGTCGCTTTCCACTGAGCGTGTGCGAAACAGTCGTACTGCTCACGCCCGCGTGCTCAGCGACTTCAGTTATCGAGACCACGGGACCTCCCCATATCCTCATTGATGAATTTTGCAAACCGCTTTGCCAAACCGTTTTGCGTAAAGCTAACCTAAGTGGGGTCAAAGAGCAAGCAGCGGGACACATCCTCTAGGTCAGTAACCTGGTCGGCACTCTGCTCAGCGACGCCGTCGTCGTGAGCGCCAGATCCGCGCGGCTCATCAACAACGCGATCGACGGCGTTATTCTCCTCAGCTGTGATGAAGCCCGGTCGTTCCGGTCCTCTAGATGGGTCACGGCTGACCTGCAGCTGTAACGACCACGTTCATCGACCTGCGCGGCCGCAATCGCCGACGGCGACCCGATCAACCTCGAAACAGTCTTTGGGGTAGCTGCTTGGGTGAAGTAGCCCTGAAAGTGTGCAAATTTCATCTGCCGCCGGGCGGGTTCGGGTGCCCGAAATATGGCAAAAAGATTCCGTCTTACGTCAAGGGATCTGAGCGGCACGGAAGCTACTCGACTTCGTTTCGTAGCTCCCAAGGGAGGTCGCCATCGTCTTTGACAGGACTAACATTCCTCGGTGGGGCCGGGGGCAAGACATCCGCAGTCGGCCCGCCCGATGGCACCTCCATCGCCCGAGGCAAGCCGCAGCGTTGCAACGGATTGTCTTTCCACCGCCAAGGAGTGTTCTTTGGCGTTGCACCCTCGGACCAGACTCAAAAACGCGAATCAAAGAACAAATACTGATTGAACGGTTGGATTCCGTCGCAAAGGGCACGCATTGTCAATGCGTCCTTACGGCGCGAGTATGTTATCTGCATGGTCGTTCCCGAAAGACTTACACCGGTAGAGCAGCTGTATCTTGTTGTTGGTGAGGTCGCGGTTCGTTTCGCGATGATCGAGGATGCGACGCTGTCGCTTTCCAGGGCTTTAGACGGTGATTTCACGCTGGCGGTTGGACAGCAGCGTGGGCCAGCGATTAGTCGCGCGATTGAGCACTGCAAGAAGCGTTTCAAGTCGGATGAACGGCTCAGCACGCTTGCCGATGTCGCGGTGGATGCCCTCATTGGAGTGGGCTCAAGCGTGACCGAGCGAAACGACTTGGTGCATAAACTTTGGGTGGTCGAGGATCGTGAGGATGGGCCGGAATATCGTCTGCTCACGGAGGATGACTCCAATCACTCGGATTCGAAAACTCAGAAACCGCCCAAGACCCAAAGCGCATCGGAGCTCGGGGAACTTGCACAAGTGCTGGAGAAACAGCAAAAGCAGTTGAACGCGCTTAAAAATTCAGTGGCATTCCACTTTGGATCATGGATTCACAACGGCGCTGCTCTTGACGAGCTTCACGTTCGTCAGAGCCGCGCGCTAGTGGCCGGTGAATTTGATTTCGTTGACGGTCTCCCGGTGTTTCGGGACGATTCCCTGGCCAAAGAATCGAATTCGAGCCCCTATTCTCAGGAAGTAGATCGTTACTTCGCGCCCGACGGTATGAGCGGCTGACCTTCTTGCGCAACCAGCCGCCAGGTCGGTGCTGGACGCGGAGTGACACGGCTTGAATGCAGCGACGGTCGCCTGTGAAGGCATTGGTAGCGGTAGGAAGTAGTACCGTCGAGAGGTTGAACGGGGCCTCTACGCGGCGAATCGCCCTCCACGGCGTCTGCGAGAGTTGGCAACGCTGACCAGAAGCAGCACGCCGCCGCCGCCCGCTAGAGCCAGAGACGCAAGCACGGGCACGCGCACATCAATTCCGGTGGCGGCTAGCGGCGAGGTTTTGGAACCACCCGGCGCGATCGTTCCCGCGCAGGTCGCCGGGACAGTGACCCGGTTGTCATCAAGGGTGACAGCGCCGTTTAGAGCGAAGAGTCTTCCGTCTACGCTCGCCCCCGTGGATGCTGAGATCGACGTGAGGGAGATGATCGTACCCACCATTGTCGAGTTGGTGCCCAGAGTAGTAGAACTGGTGACCTGCCAAAAAACGTTGCACGGGTTTGCACCATTCGTCAACTCTACGACGCTTGACGAGTTGGTGATGAGGGTACTGTCAGCCTGGAATATCCACACCGAGTTCGCATTCCCTGCGCCGTTAAGGGTAAGTGTTCCGGTGTTTGAAAGGGCTCCCCCCTTGTAAAGGCCCCCCACGAGGTTAAGTCCGGAAAGGTCGGTAAGTCCAGCACTGTCCGGGGGCGTCCGGCCAGCCGCGTCGGTGTATGCAGCGGTCGCGGCCGCCATAGCATCGCCCGCCGGCCCATCACTGATGTGGATGTTTCCGGTAAGCATCTGGCCGGGTGGGAACCCGGGAGCGGATGAGCCTGGAGTAACCCCGAGGTCGCCGCTAATGAGACTTGGGCCAGTGTTGGTAACTGTGGTGTGACCGAGAACGGCGAAACCCTGTGCCGCGCCGAGGCTCACGCTCGTGGGGTAGGCATACGCCTGGCTCGCTCCGGCCACACTGATGGCGATGCCGAGACCGACCGCCAGCGCGGGAATGGCGAATTTTCGAACCCTGCTCATCGGCTTGGTTGTCATGGGTGCTCCTATTAGCTGCGGCGAGATGGTGCCCCATTGCGAGGCCTGATGATCCGGGTCGTCACGGCCGAGAATACCACGATCTCGGTGCAGCGCCGATGCCGTTGATCCCGAGGCGGCCTTTTGCGAGCATGGCGGGTGGCACGACAGCGAACGGCGCGTGCGAACAAGTACTGGATGCCGCTCCGCTCGTCAAGAACCCGCTCGTCAAGAACCCACTTGTCAGGAACCCGCTTGTCAGGAACCCGCTCGCCGCTCCCTCAAGCGGCGTAGCGCTAGATCAGCCGAGCCCGCAGCTCCGGCCAACTCGACGCGAATCCCGGATGCAAGGCACGCTTGTGCACGTCGTCGAGGGGAACCCACGCCAGAGCCTGACTCTCGGCGTCCCCGATCACGAGATCGAACGCATCCGCAGCCTTCGCCACCACTGTCGTGTAGGTCCAGAAGCCAGCATCGAACACGGACTCGAACAGCACCGTCAACGACGCCGACGGCGCACCCGCCTCCTCGTTCGCCTCACGCAGGGCGGCCTGCACAGCAGTCTCGAGTTCCTTACGAGCACCCCCTGGCAGCCCCCACGTATCGCCGTGGTGGCTCCAGGTTGCCCGCAATTGCAGCAGAACTCCGGCATCCCGATTCCACGCCAGCAAACCCGCAGCGCCGAAACGACCCCAGTATTTCTGGCCGTTGGGGCCGAAGACCCACTCATCACCCAGTTCGTGAGGGCGACGCGGAAGGTTGTTCGGCTGATAGTCCGCGCGCGGGATGCTGTTCGGCGGCCCGTCGGCCCGCGAGTCGGACGGCGAATCCGTGCTCATCGCTTCCGCTTCTCCCGCACCCGCATATTCACATTGATCGGGCTGCCTTCGAAACCGAAGATCTCACGTAACCGGCGCGTAATAAACCGACGGTACTGCGGGTCCAGGAAACCGGTCGTGAAGAGTACGAACGTCGGCGGACGCGAAGCAGCCTGCGTACCGAAGAGAATCCGGGGCTGCTTGCCGCCACGAACCGGATGCGGATGCTCGGCGGTCAGCTCAGCAAGAAGCGCGTTGAACTTTCCGGTTGGAATACGGGTATCCCACGACTCGAGGGCGGTCTCCAGCGCGGGCACCAGCTTCTCCAGATGCCGCCCGGTCTTCGCCGAGATGTTCACGCGCGGCGCCCACGTCACGTGGCTGAGATCCTGCTCGATCTCCTTCTCCAGGTAGATGCGGCGCTCGTCATCAAGAAGATCCCACTTGTTGTACGCGAGCACGAGTGCGCGCCCCGACTCGAGCACGAGGTCGATGATCTTGAGGTCCTGTACGGAGATCGGCGCGGTGACATCCAGAACCACTACGGCGACTTCGGCCTTCTCGAGCGCAGCACTCGTGCGCAGCGTCGCATAGAAGTCAGCTCCCTGCGCGAGATTCACCCGGCGACGGATGCCCGCAGTGTCGACGAACCGCCAGAACTTGCCTCCGAGCTCGATCTGCTCGTCGACGGGATCCCGCGTTGTGCCGGCCATCTCGTTCACAACCACTCGCTCTTCGCCCGCGGTCTTATTGAGCAGGCTCGACTTGCCCACGTTGGGACGCCCGAGGATGGCGACGCGTCGAGGTCCGCCCACTTCTTCTTTAGCTACGGCAGACACCGCGGGAAGAACCGTCATAACCTCGTCGAGGAGGTCAGCGACGCCGCGACCGTGTACCGCGGAAACCGGCCAGGGCTGGCCGAGTCCGAGTGACCAGAGCGCGGCAGCCTCGGGCTCCTGCCGCGCGTCGTCGATCTTGTTCGCAACGAGGATGACCGGCTTCTTGGTCGCACGCAGCATCCGCACGACGTGCTCATCTGTGGCTGTCGCGCCGACAATCGCGTCAACCACGAACAGCACCGCGTCTGCCAGATCGATTGCGACCTCGGCTTGGGCCGCTACGGAGGCGTTGATGCCCTTCGCATCGGGTTCCCAGCCGCCCGTGTCCACGATCGTGAACTTGCGATCGGCCCAATCACCCTTGTAGTTCACGCGGTCGCGGGTCACACCGGGTGTGTCTTCCACAACCGCTTCACGACGACCGATGATGCGGTTGACGAGGGCAGACTTGCCGACGTTCGGTCGTCCCACTATCGCCAGTACGGGAAGCGCCGGGAGGTAGGTGATTGCATCGACGTCTTCGGTCGCGGCATCCAGAATGCCGAGGTCTTCGTCATCCAGGTCGTAGTCGCTCAGACCCGCGCGGAGCGCCGCGGAGCGCTGGGCGGCGTCTGCCTCATCGATCGACGTGATGCGCTCGACCAGCCCAGCATCCAGTTCGGGAAAGTCGTCGTCACCTTCGTGTTTGTCATGGGCGTTATCGACAGGAGAGTTGGCCATGGGGAAATCCTTACGTAGATGCGCCCGGTCGGACGAGGCTCACGACAGCCTGCACCGTCTCATGAAAGCTGAGTTCCGTGGAATCGAGGGTGGTGACGCCTGATGCGGCGTTCATGAAGTCGACCACTCGTGAATCCTGCGCATCCCTCGAGACGAGGTCTGCGGCTGTGCCCTGCGCCACTTTCCCACTTTCGGAAAGCTCAACCGAACGCCTCTCAATTCTAGCTTCCTCGGTCGCGGTCAGCAGAATCCGTACCTGTGCATCGGGTGCGACCACCGTCGTGATGTCACGGCCCTCAACCACGATCCCGTCGCGCGTGCTGCCCGAGATGATACTTCGAAACAGGGCGACCATATAGCTGCGAACGTCGGGGATACCGGCGACCGCGCTCACTGCGGCAGTGACTCTGGGCTCGCGGATGTCGGCAGTCACGTTCTCGGACCCGACCCGCGCAAAGAAGTTGTCCGGATCTATTCCAATCGAAATGTCGAAGCTCGGCAGCGACTCGATCAGATCGATCTTGCCGTAGGTATCGATACCCTCTTCGAGACAGCGCCATGCCAGTGCACGATAGGCCGAACCCGTATCGAGGTAGTCGTAACCCAGTTCCCTCGCCGCCGCACGCGAGACGCTCGACTTCCCCGAGCCGGCCGGGCCATCGATCGCGACAACTGTCCTGCGCGACACTGTCACACGAACTCCCCCGCGATCTTCCAGCCGCGACCCTGAAGCTCGGCCGCAAGTTTTGCCTCGACCTCGGGCAACACCGAGATCTCCGCGAACCCCACCTGCGCGCCCGGCGAGTGCTCGAGTCGCAGGTCTTCCATGTTGACGCCCACCGCACCAATTTCAGTCAAAAGTCGCGCCAGTTCCCCCGGCTTGTCATCAACCATAATTACGAGTTGGCTGTACTGGCTGGCCTTGCCGTGCTTACCCGGGATGCGAGCAACCCCCGCATTGCCGCCAGCCAGGCTCTCGGCGATCGCCCGGCGCGCACCCGGTGCCTCGGGTGACTCGAGCGCCGCCATAAGGGCATCGAGGTCCGCACGGTAAGCGCGCAGCACGTCAACGACAGGCTCCGAGTTTGCGCCCAGGATTTGTACCCACAACTCCGGGCTGCTCGAGGCGATCCGCGTGGTGTCACGCAGGCCCTGGCCCGCAAGGCCGACCGCTGGCTCGGATGCCCCACCGAGTCGTCGCGCGAGCAGCGACGACACCACCTGCGGTACGTGTGAGACCAGCGCCACACTCGCGTCATGCTCGCGCGCAGACATGTTCACCGGCACTGCGCCGAGGTCGATCACGAGATCTTCCACGGTGCGCCGCCGCTCGTCGTTACCGTCGGTGATCACCCAAGGACGGCCAACGAATAGATCCGCACGGGCTGATATTGCGCCACCACGCTCCCGCCCGGCCAGGGGGTGGCTTCCGATGTACCGTGCCACGTCGGCATGCGCCGCGGTCAGTTCAGACAGGATTCGGGACTTCACGCTCGCGACATCCGTGACGGTGGCATCCGGCCAGGCTTCGAGTTCCGCCTTGACAACATCGGAGGTGACGTCGGGCGGCACCGCAACAATGACCAGGACCGGGGCATCGGTTGCCGTGGCTGCGCGCCCCGCTCCGTAGTCGATCGCAAGGTTTAGGTTTGCCCGCGATGAATCGCTCAGAATCACATCGACGCCGCGAGCCATCAGGGCGTGGCCGATGCTCGCGCCAAGAAGCCCGGTGCCGACGATGCGCACCTGGCCAGTGATCCGACTTGCGGCCACGGTCTCCCCTTAGTGGAATTCGGACTGGGAATTGTCTTCTGCTGGAACACCCATTGATCGCGCGATCGTCAGCAATTCGCCGAGTTCAACCTTAGTGAGGTCACGCGTGCGGCCGACGGGCAGCGTCCCGAGGTGCAGCGGGCCGAACTGGCGCCGAACGAGTTCGATCACGGGATGACCGACGGCATCCAGCATCCGGCGCACGATGCGATTGCGACCCGAGTGCAGGGTGATCTCGACCATCGTCTCGCTTGGGCCCTTGTGACTCGCACCACCTCCACCGAGGGCGCGCGCTTTGTCAGCGGCGATCGGGCCGTCGTCGAGGTCGATCCCCGTTATGAGCTTCGCGATGGTCTGTGCGGTGACTGCGCCCGACACCTTCGCGATATAGGTCTTCGAGACGCCAAACGAGGGATGCGCGAGCACGTGCGCAAGGTCGCCGTCATTGGTGAGCACGAGCAGGCCCGACGTGTTTGCGTCCAGGCGGCCGACGTTGAACAGCCGCTCCTCGTAGCCGTCGGTGAACTCGCGCAGGTCAGGTCGTCCGCTCTCGTCGGCCATCGAACTGACGACGCCAACCGGCTTGTTGAGCATCACGTAGCGCTTGCTGATATCAGTCTGGATCGCGATGCCGTCGACCGTGATGAGATCGGTCGGCAGCACGCGGCGGCCGGGTTCGTCGACGATCTCGCCGTTGACCGTGACGCGCCCGCCAGCGATCAGGTCTTCGGAGACCCGACGGGACGCGACACCGGCGGCTGCCATCACCTTCTGGAGGCGCTGACCTTCTGAACTGACCTCGGCTGCGTCACTCAATCGTCAAAACCTGCGCTGCCGTCATCCAATAGTGGGGAGATCTTGGGCAGTTCATCAATCGAGTTGACCCCCAGCTGCACGAGCATCAGGTCGGTCGTCTGATAGTGGATGGCGCCAGTCTCGCTATCGGTGTACGCCTCGGTAATGAGACCCCGGCCGAGCAGGGTGCGCACCACCGAATCGACATTGACCGCTCGGATCGCGGCAATGGACCCACGGCTGATCGGCTGTTTGTAGGCGATCACCGCGAGTGTCTCGAGCGCGGCCTGGCTCAGGCGGGTCGGGTTCTGGGTGAGCACGAAATCCCGCACGACGTCGTCGTGCTCCGGGCGCACGTAAATACGCCAACCACCGCCGACCTCGCGGAGTTCGAAACCGCGCCTGGCGCCCCCGTCGGTGCCATGCTCCGACACACCGTCGTAGTCAGCCACGAGCCGCTCGATCGACTGCCGCACCGCAGGTACCGGAACCCCGAGGGCGGTCGCCAGCGAAACGAGACTCTGCGGCTCATCCGCCACCATGAGGATTGCCTCGAGGCTGCGCTCGACATCGCCCACGACCCGAGCGCCCTCGATCTCCTGCTGTTCAGTTTCCACTGGCTCAATTTCCATAGTCGGAACCCAGGCTCGCTAGTCTGTCGTCGGACCATTCGACTGCCGTCCAGAAAATGGTCAGATCCCCGAGGGGTTCGAGTTGTTCGAAGCTGATCGCGGCCCCGCGATACAACTCCAGCAGGGCGAGGAAGCGCGCAACAATCACGCCCATCGCATCCGCACCGGCGATCAGTTGGCGGAACGTCATCGGCTCGCCTCGACGGAGCATCGCTATCACGGTTGCCGCCTGCTCCCGGATGCTTACCAGCGGTGCGTGCAAATGGTCGAGCCCCACAACGGGAATCTCCCGCGGCGCCATCGCAAGCATCGCGAGTGCCGCAAAATCGTCGGGGGTGAGGGTCCAGACAAGTTCCGGAGTCTGCTTGCGGTACTTCTCCTCGAGTCGTACCGAGCGTATGTGCCGGGTGGACTCAGTCTCGAGACGGCCGGAGAACCAGAGCGCCGCCTCTTTGAACGCGCGGTACTGCAGCAACCGCGCAAACAGCAGGTCACGCGCTTCGAGCAGCGCAACATCTTCCGCATCGACCAGTTCCCCCTGGGGAAGAAGGCTGGCCACCTTCATGTCGAGAAGTGTGGCCGCGACGACCAGAAACTCGGTGGCCTGATCGAGCTCTTGGTCAGAATCCAGGCCGTGCAGATAGGAGATGAACTCATCAGTGATGCGGGAGAGCGAGACCTCCGTGATGTCAAGGTCGTGCTTTGCGATGAGGGAAAGCAGCAGATCGAATGGTCCGTCGAAGTTCGACAGGGTGATGGAGAAACCGGACGCTTCTGACTCAGCGATCTCCAGCCTCAGCTCGCCGACCTGGCCGCCGCTAGGCGACGGCGCCACGGTGAATCAGTTCCCTCGCAAGTTGGCGGTATGCCTCGGCGGCGGCGTGGTCCGGGGCGAAAGTGGTGATCGGCGCGCCAGCGACGCTCGCATCCGGAAACTTGACCGTACGACCGATGACCGTCTGCAGCACTTGGTCTCCGAAGGTCTCGACGACGCGCTCGAGCACTTCGCGGGAGTGCAGCGTGCGCGAGTCATACATGGTGGCGAGAATACCGTCCAATGTGATGGCGGGGTTCAGGCGGTCTCGCACCTTGTCGATCGTCTCGACCAGCAGGGCGACTCCGCGCAGGGCAAAAAACTCGCACTCCAACGGAATCAGCACGCCGTGCGCCGCAGTGAGCGCGTTCACCGTCAGCAGACCCAGCGAGGGCTGGCAGTCGATCAGGATCACGTCGTACTGGTCGCTCACCTTCTTCAGGACCCTGGCAAGGATGCTCTCGCGCGCGACCTCGTTCACCAAATGCACTTCGGCGGCAGACAGGTCGATATTGGCGGGAATCACATCGAGATTCGGAACGGACGTGTGGATGATCGTCTCCGCCGGGTTCTTCACCGTGCCCAGCAGCAGGTCGTAGATCGTCGGAACATCGTGAGTCGGAACCCCGAGCCCGGCAGAGAGCGCACCCTGTGGGTCGAAGTCGATCGCGAGCACCTTCCGGCCGTACTCGGCGAGCGCGGCACCGAGATTGATCGTGCTCGTGGTCTTGCCAACCCCGCCCTTCTGGTTGCAGAGGGCGATGATGCGTGCGGGCCCGTGGCCACGAAGCGCGGGCGGCATCGGGAACTGGGTCAATGGCCGACCGGTGGGGCCCAGGACGGGGCGCTCGAAACCGGGAAGTACCGCCGAATCATCCCTTTGCGCCGTCATGGGACGAGTGTACGGCGGGGTCTTGCGCGGGTCGGGTGCACACGCGCACACGCGCACCGGCTCACCTCGATCAGAGGTTGAAGGTTGGTGCTTCTGAGCGCCAGTTTTCGCCCGACTCAACGAGGTAGCGTTGCTGAAATGAGTTCCGCCTCCCCCGCACCGCCGATCGGTGCCGTCGCGCGGTACGGCCTCCTGATCGGTCCGCTGCTGAGCATGATCGATGCGTCGATCGTGAACGTTGCTGTGCCCTCGATCGCCACGGAATTGGTTGCACCGCTCAACGAAGTGCAGTGGGTCGTCAGCGGGTATCTGCTGGCCCTCGGCGTCTCGCTCGCGCTCACGGCCTACCTCGCGAAGCGTTTCGGCACGATGCGGGTTTACGCGATCAGCATGGTGGCCTTTGTGCTCGCCTCGGCCGCATGCGCGATCGCGCCGAACATCGAACTGCTGATCGCGTTCAGGGTGCTGCAGGGCTTTGTCGGAGCACCTCTGGTGCCGCTCGCGTTGAGCGTACTGCTCGGAAAGGACGGCATCGGCGGCGGCAAAGTACCGGTATCCGCTGCGCTCGTGCTGTTTCTGGCGCCCGCTCTCGGCCCGACGATCGGCGGCCTGCTGATCGGAGCCGGCGGATGGCGCTGGATCTTCCTGGTGAACGTGCCCGTCGGGATCATCGGACTGCTTCTGCTGCTGCGGGTGCCCAAGGGTCTCGGTGCTCAGGCGAACCGTTCCACGCGTTTCGACCCGCTCGGCTTTGCACTGCTGGCTGTCGGACTCACCGCTGCGTTACTCGGGGCGACGAACGGGACCGCTGACGGGTGGGGCAGCCCGTGGGCATGGGGGCTCCTCTCGGGCGGCCTTGTGCTGCTGGTGCTCTACACGGTGTGGGCACTGCGGGTACCGCATCCGGCCGTCAATGTGCAGATGATCAAACACCGAAATTCTGCGATCGCGATCGTGCTGCAGGTGCTCTGCTCCATCGTGGCGTTCGGAACCGTGTTTCTGATCCCGGTGTTCACCCAGTCAGTTCAGAACCACAGCGCTTTCGTGACCGGTCTGGCTCTGCTGCCCCAGGGCATCGTCATGGGACTCGGCACTGTCGTCGGCCAGAAACTTTCCGCACGGGTGCCGCTGAAGGTGCTCGTCAGCTTCGGTTTCGCCGTGCTCGCGGTCTCGAGTGTGTATCTGCTTTACATCCAGCAGGACACCCCGCTCTGGCTCACCTCACTTGCGCTGTGCGGTCGAGCGATCGCGATCGGATTTGTGACAACCCCGCTCTTGGTCGCAATGCTCGCCCCGCTGCCGGAAGAACAGCTCGCCGACGGCAACACGCTCTTCAATATCACCCAGCGTCTCGGCGGCTCGATCGGCGTCAGCATCCTCGGATCGATCGTCGCGGGCGGCGCGACTCTGGCCGGGACGATAGAAGCGTTCCACTACGTCGGCGGCATCATGATCGTCATAGCGGTCGCCGCGGGGCTACTGTCGCTGTTCCTCGTGCCGGAGAAGGGGCATCTTGTGCCGCTCGATGGCACGTTCGTGGAGTAGCGCCGGCGCCGCCGGATCTAGCGCGCGCGGGGATGCGCGACCGTGTACATGTCGCGGAGGGTGTCGGCCGTGACCAGGGTATAAATCTGGGTGGTCGCGACCGAAGAGTGCCCGAGGAGTTCCTGCACCACACGCACGTCCGCGCCACCCTGCAGCAGATGCGTCGCGAAGGAGTGCCGGAACGTATGCGGAGAGATATCGATGCCGAGGTTGGCACCCTGCGCAGCGGCACGGACTATCAGCCACGCGTTCTGGCGTGACAGCCGTTGCCCGCGCACGCCGAGAAAGAGTGCCGACGTCGCCTTCCCGTTCGCAGAGAACATAGGCCGGGCGCGCACGAGATAGGAATCCAGCGCGGCTCGGGCGTAGCTGCCGAGAGGCAC
>JAYSPT010000195.1:0-43065 GCA_043721995.1 Salinibacterium sp.
GGTGGCACGGGCAAAAACAACGTCACGATCATCCCCTCGAGTCATTCGGCCGAGTTTCTGGCACCACTCGATATCGCACTCGTTCATGATGCTGCGCTCGTGACGCTGCTGCGCAGGCTGGGTATCCGCACCCTTGGGGATTTTGCGGCACTCGACGCCGACGACGTACGAACGCGTTTCGGCGGATCCGGTGCTCGACTGCACGCCCTCGCAGCAGGACTCGACACTCTGCCGCACTCACCACGCACCGTTCCGGCTGAGTTTGATGTCAGCATCCACTTCGAGCCAGCACTCGACAGGGTGGACCAGGTTGCCTTCGGGGTGCGAGCGATTGCTCAGGATTTCATCGACCACCTCACCGCTTCCCGCTCTGTGTGTACGGCGATCCGGGTGGAACTCGGCTCGGATTCGGGCGAGGTATCTGAGCGAGTGTGGCTACACCCGCGCTCCTTCTCCCCGGTTGATGTTGTCGACAGGGTGCGATGGCAGGTGCAAGGCAGCGCGCTGGTCGATGCGGGGCTGAGCTCGGGCATCATTCGCGTGCGCATCGCGCCCGAAGCGCTTGATTCGATCGGTAACCACGAGACGGGGCTGTGGGGTTCCGGCCCCGATGAGCGCATCCACCACGGACTCTCTCGCGTACAGAGCATGCTCGGTCATGGTGCTGTGTTGATACCGAGCATTGGCGGCGGCCGCACGCTCGTCGATCGAGCTCAGCTCGTGGCGTGGGGCGATCGTCCGGTAGGCGCACGAGAGGCGAAGCAGCCTTGGCCTGGGAAGCTGCCCGTGCCGCTGCCGGGTACCGTGTTCTCGCCGCGGCATCCCGTGAATGTGTTCGGTGCTGCTGGCGCCAGGGTTGAAGTGGATGCCCGTGGCGCACTCACAACGCCCCCCATCGAACTCGTGGCCGGTCTGGCGGTACTGGGTATCTCCTCGTGGGCGGGTCCGTGGCCACTCGATGAGCGCTGGTGGTCGCCAGAGACCGCCCGCAGCGTGTACCGGTTTCAGACTGTCGATTCGACGGGATGCGCATGGCTGCTCGCCCTCGATGACGATGGCTGGTGGGCCGAAGCGAGGTACGACTAATGCTGGGCAGGCACAGTCTGGGCAGGCACAGTCTGGGCAGGCATCATGGGCTGGAATAACCCGCCTGTCCCGTGGTCGGAGTTCGAGAAGAAACTTTCCGATGCCTCGCGCCCCGGCTCCGCTCCCCCGGTCGGCGCTGACGGCGGCGACAGCCCCGGGTGGTCGTACAAGCGCAAGGCTTACCAACCCCCGGCGGATACCCTGGCGCCCGACGGCGACGGCGACGGCATCGTGCCGTACGCGGAACTGCACGCCCACTCCAGCTACAGCTTCCTCGATGGGGCGAGCATGCCCGAGAAGCTCATGGAGGAGGCAGCACGACTCGGCCTCAGCGCCCTCGCCCTCACCGACCATGACGGCTTCTACGGCATCGCACGCATGGCCGAAGCCGCCGCGAGTATTGCTACCGCCAGCGCTCGTGCCGGCAGCACCGCGCCGCGCACGATCTTCGGCGCCGAACTGTCCCTTGAACTCACCGCGCCTCAGAACGGTGTCGCCGACCCCGAAGGCTGCCACCTCCTCGTGCTCGCCCGGCAGGAGGAGGGTTACCACCGGCTCGCGATGGCGATCACCAAAGCCCAGTTGCGCGGTGCCGAGAAGGGCAAACCGGTGTATGACCTCGATGAGCTTGCCACACAGGCCGGTGGCCACTGGATTATTCTGACGGGGTGCCGCAAGGGTGCCGTGCGTCAGGCGCTGATTCAATCCACAGTTGCAGCTGCCAGGCAGCTTGACCACCTCATCGAGCTCTTCGCCGCAGAGAATGTCGTGGTCGAGCTCTTCGACAATGGCGAACCACTCGACAGTGCCCGCAACGATGTGCTCTTCGGGCTCGCCCAGCAGCGCGGCTTACGGGTTGTCGCAACCGGCAACGCACACTACGCAACCCCAGCCCAGCATCACCTGCACACTGCGTTGGCGGCCGTGCGCGCTCGCAGGAGCCTCGATGACATGGATGGCTGGCTTCCGGCATCCGGCGGTGCTCACCTGCGCTCAGGAGCCGAGATGGCCGCTCGCTTCGCCCGGTACCCGGGTGCGATCGCCAGTACCGTCGAGATCGCCGACGAGCTGGCATTCGAGTTGAGAATGGCCAAGCCAGACCTGCCCGATACCGACGTGCCTGACGGCTTCACCCCCATGAGCTACCTGCGCAAACTGACGTGGGCAGGAGCGGTTGGCCGCAATATCCCCCTCACCGACGCGAATAAGAAACGCATCAGCGGGGAGTTGCGCGCGATCGAGAAGAAGAATTTTGCCGGGTACTTCCTGATCGTGTGGGACATGGTTGCCGAAGCCCGCCGCCGCGGCATCCTGTGCCAGGGGCGGGGGTCGGCAGCAAGCTCCGTAGTCTGCTATCTGCTCAATATCACCGCAGTGGATCCGATCAAGTACAGGCTGCCGTTTGAGCGGTTCATCTCGGCGATGCGCGAGGAAGAACCCGATATCGATGTGGATTTCGATTCCGATCGACGCGAGGAGGTCATCCAGTACATGTTCGACAAGTACGGCAGGGAGAATGCCGCGCAGGTGTCAAACGTCATCCAGTACCGGCCGAAGTTCGCGGTGCGCGACATGGCCAAAGCGCTCGGTCACAGCATGGGCCAGCAGGATGCCTGGTCCCGGCAGGTTGAGCGCTGGGGTGCTGTGATTTCAAGCGATGAGCACGATATCCCCGAGAACGTGGTCGCGCTCGCCAAAGAGGCCATGAAGTTGCCGCGGCACCTCGGCATTCACTCCGGCGGCATGGTGCTCACGAAGAAGCCGGTCGGGCAGGTCGTGCCGGTCGAGCACGCGCGCATGAAAAACCGCACTGTCGTTCAGTGGGATAAGGATGACTGCGCCTTCATGGGGCTCGTCAAGTTCGACATGCTCGGGCTCGGTATGCTCTCGGCGCTGCAGTATGCGTTCGATCTCGTACGTGACAACCTCGGTGAGAACTGGGATCTGGCGAGCATCCCCAAGGAGGAGCAGGGCGTCTACGACCAATTGTGCAGGGCGGATGCGATAGGTGTGTTCCAGGTGGAGAGCCGTGCCCAGCTAGGGCTCCTGCCGCGCCTGCAGCCGCGCGAGTTCTACCACCTTGTGGTGGAGATCGCGCTGATACGTCCCGGTCCAATTCAGGGTGGAGCCGTGCATCCCTATGTCAGGCGCAAGACCGGCGAGGAAAAGGTCACCTACCTGCACGAGAAGTTGATTGCACCTTTGGAGCGCACTCTGGGAATCCCGATCTTCCAGGAGCAACTCATGCAGCTCGCTGTGGCAATCGGTGGCTGCACTGCCGATGATGCAGATGTGCTGCGCCGCGCCATGGGATCCAAACGCGGGGTGGAGAAGATCGACACGCTTCGCGCGAAGCTTTACGAGGGTATGGCTGCAAACGGGCTGAGTATCGAGGAGTCAGACAAGATCTACGGCAGCATTGAAGCATTCGCGGGTTTCGGCTTCGCAGAGAGCCATGCGCTCAGTTTTGGGCTGCTGGTCTACGCGAGTGCGTGGATCCGGCTGCACTACCCCGCAGCCTTTCTGGCCGCGATGCTGCGGGCCCAGCCGATGGGCTTCTACTCGCCGCAGAGCCTGGTGGCGGATGCCCGGCGGCACGGTGTTCAGGTGCTGAGACCGGACATCCAAAAGTCGGGGGCGCACGCGTCGCTCGAGCAGTTCGGGCAACCGCGCATCATGGGCGACGACACCTGCCTGCTCACCGACCAGCCTCCCGTGTCTGAGAAGTTCGATCGCACTGCTCACTTCGACACTGACGACCACCGTCGTGACGGCACATTCGCCGTGCGTCTCGGACTGGATGAAGTGAGTGGCATCGGGGATGCCGTTGCCCGGCGTATCGTCTCTGAACGCGAACGGGCAGGCGAGTTCGCGAGCATGAACGATCTCGTGCGACGCGTCGGGCTCACTACCGCTCAACTCGAAGTGCTCTCCGCAGCGGGAGCATTCGACGGCTTCGGGATCTCACGCCGCGAAGCGATGTGGAACGCGGGCAATGCCGCACAAGATCGAGCGGAATACCTTCCGGGCAGCATCGTCGCGGTGCAGCCGCCGCTGTTCGGTATGCCCTCCCCGGTCGAGGAGCTCATGTCAGACTTTTGGGCGACGGGGGTCTCGACCGACAGCCACCCGGTACAGCATCTGCGTGGAGTTCTCGATGAGCGGGGCATCATCACTGCCGAAGGCCTCGCGACCGCCGAACCGGGGCGTCGGATCGAGATCGGGGGTATCGTCACCCACCGGCAGAGACCCGCGACCGCGAGCGGCATCACGTTCATCAACGTCGAAGATGAAACCGGTTTTATCAACGTGATCTGCAGCGTGGGGGTGTGGATGCGCTACCGTCGCGTGGTTCGTGAGGCTCCCGCCCTGATCGTGCGGGGCATCCTCGAACGCTCAACCGAAGGTGTTACCAACCTGCTGGCCGATCGTTTCGAGAGCCTCACAATGGCTCCGCGCACGAAATCACGCGATTTCCGATGAAACCCCGTTCATCACCATCCGGCACCGATTGAGAAATAGATAGCAAATACAGCCCACTCCTGCTATATCCTTACAGCATCGTGTGCACACTCTTCGGGGTGCGCAGATGTGGCCTCGACTGTCGGGGCCAGAATGAACGCTCCTGGAGGAGTTTTAAATGGCATCAGGCACCGTCAAGTGGTTCAACGCGGAAAAGGGTTTTGGATTCATCGCCCCTGAGGATGGAAGTCCCGACGTGTTCGCCCACTACTCGGCTATCGCGACGAGCGGCTACAAGTCCCTCGACGAGAACCAGAAGGTCGAGTTCGACATCACACAGGGACCGAAGGGTCCCCAGGCGGAGAACATCCGCCCCATCTGATCTTTAGAAGTTCAGTAACGAAAACGCCCCGGTCCATACCGGGGCGTTTTTTTGTTCCGTGCCGCGCGATTTATCTACGCATGTCTTTGCGGAGATGATCGATCCGTGCCTGCAGTTGGGTTACGGTGGCCTGGCCAACAGGGGGTCCACCGTGCACGCGCCGCAACTCGGCGTGAATGAGTCCATGCGGCTCCCCGTACATTTTGGCCCGCATTCCGACCAGCGAGTTCAACAGGGTGCGTTGCTCGCGCAGGGTGCGGTAGAGCGGCGGCGGTACGGCCGGTGCAGACTCGGACGTACGTCCGCGGCGAACCTGCCGTGACTGGCGCTGGCGCAACAGGTCACGCAACTGGTCAGGCTCAAGGATGCCCGGGATCCCGATGAAATCCAGCTCCTCAGCGCTGCCGATGCTGGCGGCAAACCCGAACTCATCACCGTCGAACAATACTTTGTCGAAGTTAGCCTCGGATTCCAAAGCCTCCCAAAGAAATTCGCCTGCCAGCTCGTCTGAAGTGCCCTGCTCCCGGTTCTCACGCTCGAGCAGGTCATCGTCGAGCAGCAGACCGTCGCCTGCCGGATCGTCCCGATCGAGCGCATGGTCGCGCTCGAGCTCGAGCTGGGTGGCGAGCTCGAGCAGTGACGGCACGCTGGGCACAAAGATTGAGGCAGTCTCGCCGCGGCGACGAGCACGCACGAAGCGCCCGACGGCCTGCGCGAAATACAGGGGTGTGGATGCCGATGTTGCGTAGACGCCCACCGACAGGCGCGGCACGTCCACGCCTTCAGACACCATGCGCACGGCGACCATCCAGCGCTTGTCTCCCGCTGCGAATGATTCGATACGCGCGGATGACTCCTTCTCATCCGACAGAACGACCGTCGGGGCCTGTCCGGTGATGTCCTTGAGCAGAACCGCATAGTCGCGCGCAGCCTGCTGGTCGGTCGCGATGACCAGTCCCCCGGCGTCGGGGATGGAGTTGCGCACCTCGGTGAGGCGACGATCCGCTGCCCGCAGTACCGATTGCATCCACTCCCCTTTCGCGTCGAGAGCGGTGCGCCACGCCTGCGCGGTGACGTCCTGGGTATCGCACTCGCCGAGGCGTGCTTCCATCTCGTCGCCCATTCGAGTGCGCCAGCGCATTTTACCGGCGTAGGCCATGAAGATCACCGGTCGCACGACCCCGTCAGCGAGGGCACGGCCGTAGCCGTAGCTGTAATCGGTGAGCGAGGTGCGGATGCCGTGCTCATCGGGCGCGTAGGTCACGAACGGGATCGCCGCAGTGTCGCTTCGAAACGGCGTGCCGGTAAGTGACAATCTTCGGGTTGCGGGGCCGAATGCCTCTCGAATCGCATCCCCCCAACTGAGCGAGTCACCCCCGTGGTGCACCTCATCCAGGATCACGAGCGTGCGGGCCGACTCGGTGATGTCCCGGTGCAGGGATGCCCGCACGGCTACCTGCGCGTACGTGACGGCCATGCCGTGGTACCGCCGGCCTGCACCTGTTGCCCTTCCGTCACCGTTGGAATAGCCGGGATTGAGCCGCAGCCCAACTTTGTGTGCCGCATCCGCCCACTGGCGCTTGAGGTGATCTGTGGGCGCCACAACAGTCACCCTGTCGATCACGCGTCGTGCGATCAGTTCGACGGCGAGCCGCAGCGCGAAAGTGGTCTTACCGGCGCCCGGTGTTGCCGCAGCCAGAAAGTCACGAGGCTCACGCGCGAAGTAGGAATCGAGAGCCTCGGCTTGCCAGGCGCGCAGCTTGTCTGCGGTTCCGCGGGCGGCGCGCTCGGGGTAGGACGGTGAGAGATGTTCGACGGCGAAGGTGCCCACGTTAGGCGTGAAGCCGGAGCCCGGAGCCATGTTCGTCACTTGATGAGACGTTACCCGAGTCCTGCGACAACTCGTGCCAGTGAGCGCCGGGTGGTGGACAAATTTGAAAATTTAGTCGCGCTGCCCCAATCGTGGGCGCTCGGTGGCGGAGTGCCCGATGAGGCGAGCCGGCTTCACCGCACCGCTGCCGAAACGCTTGCTCGCAGCATCCATGACGTCTTCGGCTTCGCGCCAGCCTTCGGCTTCATCCCACAGGCCCATTTGGATTCCTGTGCCGTCAAGCAGCTGCTCGGCTCGCACACCGACGAGACGAATCGGGGCATCCTGTTTGCCGAGAGCCTCGTAGATCTCGCAGACCTCGTCGTAGATTCGTTTGCCCACGTCGGTCGGCTCGCTGATCGTGCGCGAGCGAGTGATTGTCGTGAAGTCGCTGAACCGCAGTTTCAGAACCACAGTGCGACCCACTAAGCCCGCCTTTCGCAGGCGAACCGCAACCATATTCGACATGCGCAGCAATTCACGGCGCACAATCGCGGTGTCTGTCACATCGGTCGAGAAGGTCATCTCGTGGCCGACACTCTTCTCATCAGCGCGGAAGTGCACTGATCGCGGGTCAATGCCCCAGGCGAGGTCGTGCAGTCGCTGGGCTCCTGCCTCACCAATGAGGTGACGCAGCGAATCCACTTCTGCAGCCGCCAGGTCTCCGATGGTGTTGTAGCCGCGAGAACGCAACACTTGCTCCGTCTTGCCGCCGACGCCCCAGAGCTTCGAGACCGACAGCGGATGCAGGAAGGCGAGGGTCTCATCAGCCGGGACCACGAGGAGTCCGTTGGGTTTCGACATGCCAGAGGCGACCTTGGCGACATACTTTGTGGCCGCAGCTCCGACGGAGCAGACTAGTCCCGTCTCGGCCCGCACACGCCCTCTGATGAGGGCCCCCACCTGAGCCGGTGAGCCGAAGATCGCATGCGCACCAGCAACATCGAGGAAGGCCTCGTCGATGCCGAGCCGCTCGACCCGAGGAGTCACGTCGTCGAAGATCGCCATGACCTGCTCCGAGTAGTGGTGATATCGCTCGAAGTGTGGTTCAAGGATGATCGCCTCTGGGCACCGTCGGAGAGCAATCGCCATGGGCAGCGCCGAATTGATCCCGAACTTGCGTGCCTCGTAGGTGGCGGCCGTCACTATCGAACGCGGCGAATTGTGGCCGACGATCACCGGCAATCCGACGAGATCAGGATGATCGAGCAGTTCGACAGAAGCGAAGAAAGCGTCCATATCAACGTGCAGGATGGTGGCCGTGCTGTCGTCGATCGGCCCCAACGTGACGCGGCGGTCACGGCCATCCTGCTTTCCCATTGTGAAAGCAAGTCTGACAGCGACCGCCGACTCTGGAGAACCCCGATCACGTCCTGCGTCGGTGAATGATCACGCCGACGACCAGCGATCAGGTCTAGCCTCCGGTCTCGTTCGGGTCAGGCCCGGCGAGTTCCACGAGTGACGAGACCGTAGATCAGCAGCACGATGATCGCGCCGCCGATCGCCAACAGCCACGTGGTGATGTCGAAGAAGCCGCCCAGTCCAACCCCGAAAATGGCACTGCCAAGGAATCCGCCGAGGAGTGCACCGACGACTCCGAGGATGAGGGTCACCAGCCAACCGCCCCCTTGGCTGCCGGGAAGGATGGCCTTCGCGATTGCGCCAGCAATAAGCCCAAGAACTATCCAGGCGATGATACCCATGACGACCTCCCAGTCGCTCAGTTTTTCGGCCCCGGGTTTCGGCGCCAGGCTAAAGACAAGCACTGCCCTGTTCGGGGGACAACCCCTTGCGAATAAGTCAGGTGCGCTGCTATGCGCTCAAGGAGAGCAAAGCTTTCGTACCGGGGTAGATAACACCGCAACATCGACAGACCCGTAATGTGACGATCGGCGGCTGGTCCAGCGAAGGCAGACGCCCGGATGTGGGCGCCCGACCGCCTGCACTTCTCTCCCCCTGGCCACGACACGTCCGCCGACATACAGCTTGAGGCTCTCAAGAGAGACAGCGACCATGAGCCGTTTACGTCTTAGCCGCGCCCACATACGCGGTGGCGGCTGGCCCCTGCAAAAGCGCCGGTTGGGCCTACAAACACCCCGTGCCGTAGGCACTGCAACCCGATTCCGCGCGGGTCATCTGGTGACGGCATGACGCCGAAGCGCTCTCTTTTCTAAAACGATCCGTTTCTCGGGCGCTCGGAACCTTAGATTCCGGAGTACCCGGTGCGGCCCGCTGCAGGGCAATCAAACGGGTCCGTCGTGCGGCCGACCTCGTTCAAATAGCGCACGACAGTGGCGTATGCGGCAGGCAAGCCCACCTGTGTGTAGAGGATCCCACGAGACTCGCAGAATTCACGCGTGATCTCGCTCGCGCGACGCAAGTGCGGTCGCGCCATGCTTGGGAACAGGTGATGTTCGATCTGGTAATTGAGCCCGCCCATGAAGTGGTTCATGAAGTGCCCACTGCGGATGTTGCGGCTCGTGAGCACCTGACGGCTCAGGAAGTCCACTTTGGAGCCTCGGGGCAAAATCGCCATCCCAATGTGATTGGGAGCGAAGGATGCTCCCATGTAGAGGCCGAAGATCGCCAGCTGCACCCCGAGGAAAGCGAAGGCCATCCCGAGCGGCATGAAAGTGAAAATCACGGAGACGTATCCGACGTTGCGCACGGTCAGGAGCACGATCTCAAGCGCGCGCTTGTCGACCTTCCCTTTCGAGAAAACGGTTTTGAACGCGTGCCGGTGCAGGTTGATGCCTTCGAGCATGAGCACAGGGAAGAACAGGTATCCCTGGCGCTTGGCCAGAAACTTGCTGAAGCCCGTGAGCTCGGCACCTTTGTCGGGCTGAAAGACGATGAAGTCAGTTTCGATGTCCGGATCGCGATCGACAGTGTTCGGGTTCCCATGATGGCGGGAGTGCTTATTCATCCACCATGAGTAGCTGATGCCAACAACAAGGTCGGCCATGATGCGCCCGGAGAAATCATTGAGCTTGCCGGACTCGAAGACCTGCCGATGAGAAAGTTCGTGGGTGATGAAGGCGTACTGGGTGAACAGCACCCCGAGCACTGCGGCGATGAGCAGGAGGTACCACGTGTCGTGGAGGAGTGCGAAACCGAACCAGGTGCCAACCATCGCGAGGGTGAGAATTCCGAAGGTGACCGCGTAGAACGTCTTGCTGCGCCGAAGAAGACCGGCATCCCGAACAGTATGAAGCAGCGCCGAGAATTCCGAGAGCGGATTCGGCAGGCCGCGGTGGCCGGTCTTGATGACGCGACTTGAGCTGCTTGACGCAGCCGGGTCCGCGGCGAATACTGCAGTCACGTTACCTCGATCTGTGGTTGAGAATGGCTTCGATGACTTCACAGCCACGACGATTGAGCAGATGCTCCGGAAAATCCACACTACCTGCCGTGGCTGGGAGAGCGTCGCCAGTTTTGCACCCTGTTCGGGGTGTGTCTCAAAAAAGTCGCGTGGGGTTGGTGAGCCGCCACCACACACCGGGGTCGTTGATGCTCGCAGACAGCACCAGTGGCACGGTGAAGACGCGCTTGCCGACGGTAAAGACGGCGCTACCCACCGGACTCGTCACGCCAGCGAGCAATACAGGGGTGGCTTCGACAGCGAGCGTGATGGGTAGAGCGGACCAGACGAGGACCGACTGGTCCCTGGTTGCAACAGCTGCTGCCCTGTCTCCCCATCGGGTTGAATAACTCGCGAACTGTTCACCGATCTTCGCAAGGGTCACCTCGTGAAATCCGGCGACGGCCTCGGCGAGTAGTGCCTGCACGTTTGCGGCAACTGTTGGATGATCGGGCCCCCCGAGAACAACGCCCACGAGCGCGACCGTGTCGGTACCGATGGTTTCCTTCGCGGAGAACAGCAGGCACGCTCCCGATTCATCCAGCGTGCCCGTTTTGATCCCATTGACGCCGTCGATTCCGAGCAGTTCGTTGCGATTATCCACGGTGCCGATGTTGGGAACGTCGAGTGTGGCGGTGTCCACGATCTGAGCCACCACTGGATTTTGCAGGGCCAGCGTCGCGAGATGCACCAGGTCGGCCACGTTCGACACGTTCGTGGGCTCGATCCCCGACGGGTCTGTCACAGTGGTCGCGGTGAACCCATGGGATGCCAGCCACGCGCGCGCCGCACCCAGATACGCAGACTCGGAACCGAAGGCCCAATTCGCAATGGAGTCGGCGTAGTTGTTCGCCGAGGCCATCAGCATCACGGTGAGCATCGTGCCCTCGGACATGACCTGTCCCGCTGCAGCTGGCTCCACCACCCCGTTCTGGGCGACCTGATTCGCATAGAACTGCTCATCCACATTGGAGAAGGTGATGTCGGGGCCAGCCTCGCCCAGGGTCAGAGGCTTCGCATCGAGCACCGTGAGTGCCGTGATGACCTTGGTGATGGAGGCGATGGGCAGCGGAGCGCTCGTGCCGGCACTTGCGAGCACGCCCTCGTAGCCGATCGCACCGATTCCCGACGCACCGTACGACGGAAAGCTGAGGGCGGGCTCGTTGATGGCCGGCGCATTCCACGACTCAACTACCGCGGGCACGGCGCTGACGGGCGCAAGCAGAGTGAAGGGCAGATAGAAGCCCACCGCCAGCAAGACTGCGATGCCTCCGAAAACTGCGATCCTGCGGCGCCGATAGAGCTGGCGCCGGGTGCGAACCATGCGCCTATCGTAAACGAGGCGTCGGGGAAGGCGGTATCCGACGAAGCAAAACGCGCGACGTGCGCGACGCACCGAGGGCAGTCAGTACTGTGGCGCGATGACTGTGGCGCAATGGAGTTCGGCCCGTTCGAATCCTGGGCAATCGAAAGCTTTCCAATGCTCGCATCAGCGATGGATGACTAAGCGCGTCAAGCGCGTGCAAACTGCGAGTCGGGCCGATGCGCTCGATGGGTTTGGCGTGTTGCCGTTGATCGCGCCGCACGCTGGTCGGCAGCTACGGCACCCGCAGTGCGTAAAGTGCAACCGCGCTCGCTGACGCCACGTTGAGGGAGTCGACCCCGTGCTGCATCGGAATGGTCACGACGCTGTCGGCAAGTGCGAGGGCGATTCGGCTGAGCCCATCGCCCTCGGCACCGAGTACGAGTGCGATTCTCGACGGAGCATTCGCCGCGAATTCGTCCAGGCTCAACGCTGCTGGCGTCAGTGCGAGAGCAGCGATATGAAATCCTTCGGCCCGCAGTTCCTCGGCCCCGAGGGGCCACTCCGGCAGTCGCGTCCACGGAACCTGCAGCACGGTTCCCATGCTCACCCTCACGCTGCGCCGGTATAGCGGATCTGCACAGCGCGGAGTCACGAGCACCGCATCCGCGCCGAGGCCCGCGACAGCTCGGAATATGGCCCCCACGTTCGTATGATCGACGATGTCTTCGAGCACGACGATTCTTCGCGCGCCCGCGACGACGTCCGCGACACTTCGAAGCACGGGCCGATGCATGGATGCCAGCGCCCCCCGATGCAGATCGAATCCCGTCAGGCCTTTGAGTACGTCTGCGGTGCCGACGTAGACCGGAATATCGAAACCCGCCAGAAGTGGCTCCAGGTCATCCACCCACTGTTCGAGCACGAGCACCGAGCGGGGCCGGTGCCCTGCGGCCAGCGCTCGGGCAATGACCTTGGCAGACTCGGCAATATAGAGGCCTCCCGCTGGTTCCGACTTACGGCGAAGCGCAACATCCGTCAAGTTCGCGTAGTCCGTGAGGCGCTCGTCGCGTTCGTCGCTGATGCAAACCACGCGCACGGCCGTCCGCCCTTCCTTCGCGCCAGGATTCGAGACCACCCTGAATTCGAGACAACTTTCGCAGGATTCGGAAACAAATCCGAAAACTTACCCGTTTAGTCTGGCGTAAGCGAGAAACGGAGGAGGACGCATGTGGAACATGGCCGTTCCCGTCGAATCCCCCGCGCTCGACGCGGCGGTTGCCGCCCTCAGGGGACGCACCGTCGCGGTTCTCACCGGCGCGGGCTTGAGTACCGATTCGGGTATTCCGGACTATCGCGGTAAGGGCGCACCGGTGCGCTCACCGATGACTTTCGACCAGTTTCTGAGCGGCGCGAACTTCCGCAAGCGCTACTGGGCCGGTAGCCACCTCGGCTGGCGACGTTTTGACTCGGCCGAACCCAATGCAGGGCACCGGGCACTTGTCGCGCTCGAGTCGGCGGGCACCGTCGACGGAATAGTCACGCAGAACGTGGATGGCCTGCATGCGCGTGCAGGTTCGCAGCGAGTCGTTGACCTGCACGGCACCATGGATAAGGTGCGCTGTCTGCACTGCGGTCAGTTTTATGCGCGAGCCAGCATCGCGGAGCGCATTTCACGGGATAATCCGTGGCTCGAGACGCCCGACGCCATTAAACTCTCCCCCGACGGAGATGCAGAAGTGCGGGATGCTGACGCATTCGTCGTGCCGGACTGCAGTGTCTGTGGCGGCATCCTGAAGCCGGATGTTGTGTTCTTCGGCGAGTTCGTTCCGGTGGAGAAGTTCTCCGAGGCGAGTGCACTCATGCGCTCGGCCGATGCGCTGCTCATTGCCGGGTCATCCCTGGTCGTCAATTCAGGTATTCGGCTGCTGGAGCAGGCTGTGCGTCGGCGTATCCCGGTTGTCATCGTGAACCGCGGTATCACCAAGGGTGACAACCGCGCCACGGTTAAGATCGATTCAGGGACTTCGGAGACTCTCGCCGCGCTCGCAGATCGACTTGGCGGATAGCCATATCGAGTTGGTTCCTTCGCGAAAGGATGCCCGTGCTGCTCTACCTCGTTCGCCATGGCGAAACCGACTGGAACCTGCAGCACCGCATTCAAGGCATTACCGACATTGCGCTGAACGGGACCGGGCGGGTGCAGGCCGCAGCCACCGGTGAACTTCTCGCGCGCAGGGGGTGGGACGCGGTCATTTCAAGCCCCCTCTCCCGTGCCCACGAAACGGCGAGCATTATTGCTCGCGCGCTGTCAAAGGTTCAGCCCGACCTCCCCGCCCCGACCACCAATGACGCGCTCGTTGAGCGCAACTACGGCGTCGCGGAGGGCATGACTTACCAGCAGATCGAATCCCGGTTTCCCGGTGACACATTTGTTGATGGTCAGGAGGCGCGCTCGGCGGTCGTCGCGCGCGTGATGCCGGCTTTGATGGAGATTGCAGAAACTCACCCTGGTCAGTCCGTGATCGTCGTGAGTCACGGCGGTGTCATCCGCTCGGTTCTCAACTCAATCGTTCCCGATGGCACCCACGGGATGATTCGCAACGGCTCGATCCACAGCTTCAGCTACACCGAAGGATCTTTGCGGCTCATCGCCTTCGATGACCCGATCGAACTAGAGTCTGAGTCACTCGCATCCGACGACCTCGATCAGCAGAACGCAATCGAGCGCGTGAGCTGACTCAGCCCGCGGCCGCGCGACGCCGCGCGTGCGCATCGATGAGGACTTCGAGCAGCTGCTTTGCTGCATCCGGCCAGTTGTAGCGCTTTGCCCATTCGATGGATGCCGCGGAACGTCGCTCCCATTCCCCGGGCTCCTCGAGCTTTCCCAAGGCGTGAACCAGCGACTCGGGGTCTCGGCCATCAAAGTAGCCCGCCGCCGCACCGCCAATCTCCCGGAAGATCGGTATGTCGTTGAGCAGCACAGGCGTGCCGAGTGCCTGCGCTTCAACGACCGGCAACCCGAAGCCTTCATCGCGTGAAGCCGACACGAGAGCCGTCGCTGCCGTCAGCGCGGCCTCGTACTGCTCATCGGACGCACCGTTGAAGAATTCGAGCGTTCCCGCTGGCGCGAGCGCAACCAAGCGCGCTCTTTCTTCGTCTGATACGCGACTCATAAGCTGCAGCCTGTAGCCGGGCAGCGATCCCATCGCCTTCGCTAACAGGTCGACGTTCTTGTACGGCATGAAGGAGCCCATGTACACGAGGGTGTGATCGGGCGGCGCGACACGCCTCGCTTTCGACGACTGCTGCTCAGTGCCGAGCAGGACGACGGTCATCGGGTTCTTCGTGAGGTGGTGTGCAGCCATCAGCTCACGGGTTGTCTCGGAGTCAACAAGATGAGCGTCTGCCCGGTTCAGCAGGGACCGCTGGAACCCCCACCAGAGGTGGTATCCACGCCAGAGCAGGCGCAGTGCTCGATTGAGATCACGCGGCGGAGTGCGGTGGGTGTAGTAGATCAGGTCATGCACGGTGGTGACGAGGGCATAATTTCGCCCACCTGGACCCATCGTTTGCATCGGGGTGAACACCACATCCGGTGCATATTTGTTGACCTTCTTCGCTACCCAGGGCTCCGTCGCCGCAGTCGGGTCCGGCCCGATTACCCACGGCAGGTCGGGCAGCATCTGGAGTTGGCGTTCGTCTGAGACGAGCATCGTTACGGGATGCAACTTGCCGAGTTCCTCAACAAGGCGAGCGGTGTAACGACTGATTCCGTCGTGGCGGTCGAGTCGCGTGTACCGGCAGTCGAAGATGATCTTCACGCGCTGACGACCGCACCATCGCCGAGGAATGCAACAATCTCGGCAGCAGCCTCGCGTGGCTTTTCGTAGTGCACGAGGTGCCCCACCCCGGGTAGCACGACAAGTATTGCGTCGGGGAAAAGTGCGACCAGCTTCTGCTGTGCCTCAACGCTCGAGATCGGATCGAGCTCGGCCGCGATGAGCAGGGTCGGCACTGTGATTTTTGGGGCGAACATGCTGACATCCGAGGTGATGGATGCTTCGAAACCCTCCACGACCGTGTCGAGATTCGAATACCGGCTGAAGTATTCGTGGTGCTGTGAGTGGACCCACCTGCGGAGGTTGGCATCTTTGGTCTTGACAAGGAAGTTGCTCATAAACTGCACAACCAACCAGCTCGAGAGAAGTGATTTGCCCAGCCGCTCAGGCAGCGCTCGCCCCGCGCGGTAATACAGCAGCGTGACTCGACTCATGAATCCGTTCGGGCCGGAAAGGGCCGGAGCGGCAATCGGGTTGACGAGGATGAGGCGCGGCGTCACGAGTCCCCCGGCGACTGCAGCGGCCGCCACGATCGACCCGAATGAATGACCGAGAATGACGGCTGTGCCGCTCACTCCCACCGCCTCTGCAAAGACACCGAGCCACGCCGAGTATCCCGCAATGTCGTGGCTCGCAGAACCGAGGGGCGTGGATTCACCAAAGCCCGGTAGGTCGGGCGAGATGATCCGCAGATTTCGCAACTGGGCGACCACGGGCTCTAGTCCATGGTGTTCCCCGCGGTAGCCATGCACGAAGAGAACCGTCGTTGCGGCGTCCTCGGGGCCGTAGACCCAGTACCGCGTGTCGCTGCCCATGACGCGAACCGAACTCGTGCGGGTGGGCACCTCAGCTAACAGCGCTGCGTACGGGGAGTCGCTCACGCTCTGATTCTAAATAGACTTAAGGGGTGACCTTCACCGCGCCCATCCAACTGCCCGGACTTGCGCTCGATACCCAGTGGTACCGACGCGCCGTGTTCTACGAGGTTATGGTTCGCTCGTTTTACGACAGTAACGGCGATGGCTCGGGCGATCTCGCCGGTCTGGTCTCGAAACTTGACTATTTGCAGTGGTTGGGGGTGGACGCACTCTGGATTCCACCGTTCTACAAGTCGCCTTTGCGTGATGGCGGCTACGACGTGGCCGATTTTACGACCGTCCTGCCCGAGTTCGGCACGCTGGATGAGTTCAAGGATCTGGTCACGAAGGCCCACGAGCGCAACATGCGAATCGTGGTCGATTATCCGCTCAACCACACCTCGGACCAGCACACCTGGTTCCAGCAATCGCGATCAGACCCTGAAGGTCCATACGGCGATTTCTACGTGTGGAACGACACAGACGAGAAGTATCCGAACATCCGAATCATTTTTGTTGACACCGAAGACTCGAACTGGGCATTCGACCCGGTTCGGCGCCAGTTCTACTTCCACCGGTTCTTCTCGCACCAACCCGACCTCAATTTCGAGAACCCGGCGGTGCGCCAGGCCAGTCTCGATGTGATCCGACACTGGATGGATCTCGGCGTTGATGGCGTCCGACTGGATGCGATCCCTTACCTTTTCGAGTCCGATGAGGGCAACGGTGAGGGCGAGCCCAAGACCCATGAATTCCTCAAGGAGATTCGCACGATGGTCGATCGGGAGTATCCCGGACGCATCCTCATCGCTGAGGCGAACCAGTGGCCACAGGAGGTCGTGGCTTACTTCGGCACTGACGACGAGCCTGAATGCCACATGGCGTTCGACTTCCCGGTGATGCCTCGCATCTTTTACTCCCTGCGCTCTCAGAATGCGGGTGAACTCGTGCGTGTGCTCACCGAAACCACGGAGGTTCCACATGGCGCAGCATGGGGTGTTTTTCTTCGTAACCATGACGAGTTGACGCTCGAAATGGTGAGCGAGGAGTACCGCCAGGCGATGTACGGCTGGTACGCCTACGACCCGCGGATGCGCTCCAATGTCGGCATTCGCCGCCGACTCGCCCCACTGCTCGATAACTCTCGTTCCGAAACGGAACTCGCGCATGCCCTGCTGTTCGCACTCGAGGGCAGCCCCTTCCTTTATTACGGCGACGAGATAGGCATGGGTGACAACATCTGGTTGCCCGATCGCGACTCGTCCCGGACGCCGATGCAGTGGACCCCTGACCGCAACGCCGGCTTCTCAACCGCCGACCCCGGCAAGCTGTTTCTCCCGGTCGTGCAGTCGCTGGTCTACAACTACAACCTCGTCAACGTGGAGTCGCAGTTGGCGCAATCGCGTTCGCTGCTGCACTGGGTGCGCAACGTGATTCATGTGCGGAAGGGGCATCCCACTTTCGGCCTCGGCTCGCTTCGCGTGCTACAAACCAACCACGAGTCGGTGCTCGCGTTCGTGCGTGAGTATGAGGGCTCGGGGCAGCAGTTCGGGGATTCTGCCGAAGCGGTGCTCTGCGTGTTCAGTTTCTCGCACAACCCGGTGTCGGTGGAGATCGATGTCCCCGGCTACGAGGGTTCGACAACCTTCGACCTGTTTGGCGGCGGCGACTTCCCGAGGATCGGTGACGACGGCAAGATCACCATGACCCTGGGCACGCAGAGCTTTTACTGGCTGCACGTGGGCGACCCTCGCCGCTAACAGGAGCTTTCCCGAGCGCATTTGCGCGAGCCTTACCGACGGTGTCGGCGCGCGGTTCTAGCCTGAGATTATGGAGCACTGGGGTCAGGTCGCCGTTTTTGATCTTGAGACCACTGGAATCGATGTTGAGAAGGCACGCATAGTGTCCGCTTGCATCGCGGTTCTTGCCGAAGATGGTGCTGTGATCGAACGCTGGGACTGGCTTGCCGACCCGGGTATCGAAATTCCGGCAGGGGCATCCGCGATACACGGCATCACGACCGCGCGGGCTCGCGCGGAAGGTCGGCCGGCGGGCGAGGTGGTGGCGGAGATCACGCAGACCTTGCGCGTACTCTTTTCGCTGGGAATACCGCTGGTGGTCTACAACGCCCCGTACGACCTGACGCTGCTTGACCGTGAGTCTCGTCGGCACAGGGTCGTACCGCTGCAGAGGTTCTCGCCGGTCATCGACCCGCTGGTCATCGACAAGGCTCTCGACCGCTACCGCAAGGGAAAGCGAACGCTAGAGGTAACTGCGGTGCTTTACGGCGTAGTGTTGGATGACGCCCACGATGCTGGCGCAGACGCAATCGCTGCGGGCCGCGTAGCTCAGGCGTTAGCACGCACCTTCCCCGACGACCTTGACATCACCCTCGCCGACCTGCACGGCCGGCAAGAGCTGTGGTTCGCAGACCAGGCGGCACACTTCCAGGAGTACATCCGCACTGTTAAGGGTGATGCTGACTTTGTGGCGGATGCGACATGGCCGCTACGCGCGCTCGCGGATGCAACTGCCTTTGTCGACACGCAGCCGATCCCGGCACCACCGCGCCGACCGAGCCTCACCCTGCCCTTCGTCGACATTCGTGGAACGTCTCTCCTGGCCCTCGAAACGCCACGTCACGAACCAGTCACGGTCGAACGTGGCATCACCGAAGAGGTGACAATCACGACGATCGAGGAGTTGATCATCCTCGAAGATGCCCGTGATCGACAGCGTGAAGCCGCATCAACGCAGTCTGACCCGGTCTCTGAGGAGTCTGACGCAGTCTCAATCGCGGCTCCCCCGCTGGAGTCGCATGAGTTTGATGAAGGAGACACGGTTCCGGTATTTGGGGTGCCACAGCAGTCGGATGCGCCACCGGTGTCCTCGCAAGTCGAGCACTCCCCCTCCCCTGCGGCAGGACCTCGGCCCACCGTATTGCGCGTGGCCGCCGGAATTGTGACCGACCCGGCTGGTCGCACACTGCTGGTTCGCAAGCGGGGAACATCCGCTTTCATGCAGGCGGGGGGCAAGATCGAGCCAGGTGAGTCGGCGCTTGATGCCCTCGCGCGAGAACTCCGCGAAGAAATTGGCCTGGAGCTCGACCCCGATCGCACCGAGTACCTCGGCAGTTTTCGTGCCGTCGCCGCGAATGAACCGGACACGGTCGTGCGTGCCGAGGTCTTCGCGCTCGTCACCAGTGCCGTCGTAAGTCCTCAGGGCGAGATCGAGGAACTGCTCTGGCTTGAGGGCGAGATTCCCGACGGAATCGAACTCGCCCCGCTCACGCGCGACACAATTCTTCCGCTGTGGGAGACGCGCCGGCCCGCCCTTTCCTGAGCGAGGCCTTCTACTTGTTGTCGCTCTTGGCGCCGAAGCCGGCGTAGCGCGAGTTGAACTTCTCGACGCGACCGGCGGAGTCGAGGATGCGTTGCTTGCCGGTATAGAACGGGTGCGATTCGGAGGATATCTCGACGTCGATCACCGGGTAGGTGCTGCCGTCTTCCCACTCGATCGTCTTGTCGCTGGTCACCGTCGACTTGGTGAGGAAGACCGCACCCGACGCGAGGTCACGGAAAACGATGGGGGCGTATGCGGGGTGAATGTCCGACTTCATGGCTGTTCCTTGGATTGAGAGGGGAGAAAGAGAAGGCGGTGGGCCGCGCAATGTGCCAGCGCCGACTAACGATCGTATCAGAGCGAAACATGATGGCACAGAAGCTGAGGCCACTGGTGGCCACCAAGAGGCAATCAGACCGCTTTTGCCGTGTACCGGCCACTCTCACGCGTCACATCGAGTTCGAGGCCGAACGCGAGGCTCAGGTTCTTGGCATCGATTACCTCGTCGAGTGGGCCAGACGCGCGAATCTGCCCATTTGTCAGCAACATGCCGTGCGTGAAACCCACCGGAATCTCTTCGACGTGGTGCGTGACCATGACGATCGCAGGCGAGCGCGGAGTCTGGGCGTACCCGCCGAGAAGTGTGAGCAACTCTTCTCGCGCACCCAGATCGAGGCTCGCCGCCGGTTCGTCGAGCAGCAGCAGCTCAGGATCGGTCATCACGGAACGAGCAATTTGCACGCGCTTCTGCTCCCCGTCGCTGAGGTCACCGAACCTTCGGTTCTCGAACTCCGTCAGGTGCCACTCGGCCAGCACGCGCTGTGCACGACGCACATCGATGTCGTCATAGCTCTCGTTCCAACGACCGGTCACGGAGTACGCAGCGGTCAGGACAACATCAATGATCCGTTCATCCCGCGGCACGCGTTTCGCAAGAGCCGTCGAGGCGAAGCCGATGCGGGGCCTCAGCTCGAACACATCGGTCTTGCCCATGGTGTCGTCCAGCAGCTTTACCTCGCCGGATGTTGCGTTCAACTGTGCCGCGGCGAGCTGCAGCAGCGTGGTCTTGCCAGCACCGTTCGGTCCCAGGATCACCCAGCGTTCCGAAGCATCCACGACCCACGAGATTGAATCGAGGATGGCCTTGCCATCGCGCACAACGGAGACATCGGTGAACTCGAGAACGCTTGCCATGATTCTTCAACCCTATTCGTTTGGGACCTCGACCGGTCGAAGCTCAGTCCGCTCGTGACTCCGGGAAGATTCAGGCAAGGCTCGCGTAGATCTCGATCGTCTGCTGGGCGATGCTGGTCCAGCTGAAATGACGCTCGGCTCGCGCCCGTCCGGACTCGCCCATGCGTTTGGCTGCAGCAGGGTCGCTCACTACCTCGATGAGGGTCGCGGCCAGGTCGGCGACAAACCTGTCGGGATCCACCGGGGTTCCGGTTCCGTCCTGAAGCTGGTCGATGGGCACGAGACGACCCGTCACGCCGTCTTCCACGACTTCGGGGATTCCTCCGGTTACCGTACCGACCACTGGCGCCGAGCACGCCATCGCCTCGAGATTCACGATCCCGAGGGGTTCGTAGATCGATGGGCAGACGAAAGTAGTTGCTTGAGTGAGAACGGCTGCGAGATCGTGCTGACTGAGCAACGTGTCGAGCCACACGACGCCTGTTCGCTCCTTCTGAAGCGCCGCGACTCCGGCCTGTACTTCGGCCAGGATCTCTGGGGTGTCCGGTGCGCCCGCGCACAGTATCAACTGCACGTCGGGAGGCAGCAGCCGCGCGGCGCGCAGCAGGTATGGCAAGCCCTTTTGCCGCGTGATCCGGCCGACAAAGACCACGGAGGGTCGGCTGGGATCGATACCGAGGCTGCGCACGAGGTCGGGATCATCAACCGGTCGCCAGCGTTCGATGTCGATACCGTTGTGCACGACAGTCACCTTCGACTCGTCGAGAAATGGATATGAGCGCAGGATGTCGCGGCGCATCCCATCGCTTACTGCAATGATCTTCGCAGCACCCGCGAACGCGGTGCTCTCGATCCAGCTCGAAACTTTGTAGCCTCCACCCAGCTGTTCAGCTTTCCAGGGGCGCAAAGGCTCCAGGCTGTGTGCCGTCACGACGTGTGGGATCCCCTGAAGCAGCGAAGCGAGGTGACCCGCAGCGTTTGTGTACCAGGTGTGAGAGTGCACGAGATCGGATCCTGCAACGTCCTGCGCGATCTGCAGGTCGACACCGAGGGTCGCGAGTGCCGGGTTCGCTTGGGTGAGCTCGGCCGGTACGAGGTAGTTGTACACATCGACTTCATCACGGGGCATCCCGAAACACCTGACGACCACTTCGAGCTCGTGCCGCAGTGCCCTCACGAGCTCGGTCACGTGGACGCCGGCGCCGCCGTACACCTCCGGCGGATACTCGCGACTGAGGATGTCTACTCGCATGCCACGACGTTACAGCCAGTCGCTAGTCCCCGCTCTACGCGCTCGCTACTGTTGGGACATGGCATCGAAGAAGATCTTTGGAATTGTGCTTGCAGGCGGCGAAGGTAAGCGTCTGATGCCCCTGACCGCTGACCGTGCCAAGCCGGCCGTGCCGTTTGGCGGCGGTTATCGCCTGGTTGACTTCGCGCTGAGCAACCTGATCAATTCGGGACTACGCCAGATCGTGGTGCTCACCCAGTACAAATCGCACAGTCTCGACCGTCACGTGTCACAGACCTGGCGGCTCTCCGGCATGCTCAACTCCTACGTCGCATCCGTGCCGGCGCAACAGCGTCTCGGCAAACGTTGGTTCAGCGGCTCCGCGGATGCGATCCTGCAGAGCCTGAACCTGTTGCGTGACGAGAAACCAGACATCGTCATCGTCGTGGGTGCTGACCACGTTTATCGCATGGATTTCAGCCAGATGGTGGAAGCCCACGTGGAGTCCGGGCTGGGCGTAACGGTCGCCGCAATCCGGCAGCCGATCGGGCTCGCCGACCAGTTCGGGGTTATCGAGGTCGATCCGACTGACCCGACACGCATCTCGGCCTTCCATGAGAAACCGAAGAAGGCTGTCGGCCTGGCCGACTCGCCCCACGAGGTGCTCGCCTCGATGGGCAACTACATTTTCGATGCAGACGTTCTGATCGACGCGGTGCAGCGAGATGGTGAGCGCAGCGATTCGAACCATGACATGGGTGGAGACATCGTTCCAGACTTTGTTTCGCGGGGACTCGCTGGCGTATATGACCTCAATCGCAATGAGGTGCCAGGTTCTACGGAACGCGACAGGTTCTATTGGCGAGACGTGGGTACGATCGAGTCGTTCTTTGACGCTCACCAGGATCTGATTTCTGCCCTCCCGATCTTCAATCTCTACAATCGCGAATGGCCGATTTTCAGCCAGCAGCTCAATTCCCCACCGGCGAAATTCGTGCGGGACGCGAAGGGCAACCTCGGCACCACGAGCGATTCGATCGTGGCTCTCGGCTGCGTGATCTCAGGAGCGCATATCGAGCGCAGCGTTGTCGGCCCGTGGACCACAATCGAATCCGGGGCGACGGTCAGCGATTCTGTGCTCTTTGAGCGGGTCAATATTGGGCCAGACGCAATTGTTCGACGCGCTATTCTCGACAAAGACGTTGTCGTCGCAGATGGTGCGACGGTCGGGGTGGACCGAGATGCGGACCTCGCGCGCGGCTTCACGGTGACCGACACTGAGATCACGGTGGTTGGCAAGGGAGTCATCGTCTCCTAGAAGGCAGGACACTAAGCACGATGCCCGCCTTTCTTGTGGTCCTCGACGTGGATTCGACCCTCATCGAGAATGAAGTTATCGAGCTGCTCGCCAGTGAGGCGGGGTCTCACGACGAGGTGCGGGCGATCACGAATCGCGCGATGAATGGTGAACTCGACTTTGAGGAGAGTCTGCGCGCGCGCGTCGCCACCCTCAGGGGACTTCCAGAGTCGGTGTTTGCTCTGGTCGGCGGCAGGGTGACCGTCACGGCTGGTGTTGCGGAGTTGATCAGGGGCGTGCATTCAGCAGGTGGACGGGTGGGAGTGGTTTCCGGCGGTTTTCATGAAGTGCTCGATCCGCTGGCCGCATCCCTCGGACTCGACTACTGGCGAGCGAACCGTCTGGAGGTCGCTGACGGTGCGCTCACTGGCGCACTGACGGGTCCGGTGATCGACGGGGAGGGGAAAGCGCACACCCTTCTTGAGTGGGCTACTAACTTCGACATACCCCTTTCGCGCACGGTCGCAGTTGGGGATGGTGCCAATGACTTGCCAATGATGGCAATCGCCGGACTCGCGGTCGGATTTGATGCGAAAGCACCGGTGCGCGACCGAGCCGGAGTGCTGATCAGCACCCGGGACCTCTCGCAGGTGCTGCCGCTGCTCGGTCTGCGGGGTTAGCTGTGGGCCGATTCCCCGAGCCAGGGTTCTTATCCCGCACCGGTTCAGCGACACAACTACGTGCAAACGTGGACAGCCACCTTGGCCGCTGCATACGCGGGGTGCCAGTCGAACTGTGTAACCTCAGTGCCCCATCCCCAGCCCGCCATCCACCGGGATGACGGCGCCCGAGATGTACCCCGCGTCGTCGCTCGCCAACCACGAGACGACTTTCGCAACCTCGGCCGAGGTGGCAAATCGAGCCGCCGGAATCTGTTTCAGGTAGGCGTTCCGTTGCTCCTGGGGCAACGCCGCTGTCATATCGGTTTCGATGAAACCAGGAGCGACGACATTGGCGGTGATGCCCCGACTGCCGAGCTCGCGGGTAACCGAACGGGCGAGCCCCACCAAGCCACTCTTCGACGCCGAATAGTTAACTTGACCTGCCGAGCCGAGCAGGCCTACGACGCTGGAGATCAGGACGATCCGACCAAACCGGGCCTTCAACATTGACTTCGAGGCCCGCTTGACGACACGGAATGCTCCATTGAGATTGGTGTTTATCACCTCGGTGAAGTCGTCATCGCTCATGCGCAAAAGGAGGGTGTCCCGGGTGATACCTGCGTTCGCGATCACGACCTCGACGGGGCCGAAAGCCGCCTCAACCGCGGTGAAGGCTGCGTCAACGCTTGCGGCGTCTGTGACGTCTGCGATCACTGTGAGGCTTCCCGCCGGCCCCTCGCCAGAACGAGCGGTGACCGCGACTCGGTGTCCGAGAGCCACAAACTCCGCAGCAATTGCGCGCCCTATCCCGCGGTTTCCGCCCGTAATGAGCACTGTGCGGGGAGTCGTCGTCGGCTCTGTCATATCACTCAGCCTATAGACGTAGGCTTGCAGATACACATGAAACAGCAGCTGCAGTCCATCACGTCAATTCCGGAATCTCCGGATGCTGATCGCCGACGTCGCGTAGTCAACTACATGATCGCAATGACCATCCGAGTGATCTGCATCGTGCTCTGCCTCTTCGTTCACGGCTGGTGGCTCCTGCTGCCGATCATCGGTGCCGTGGCCATCCCCTACGTCGCCGTCGTGCTTGCAAATGTGGGTTCGCGGCCGTCTGGTGAAGTCCTGCGACCCGGGGCACTCGTGCCCGTGCGAGGCGAGACCGCGCGGGAATTGTAGTGATGGTCGAGCCAGACGCCTCCAAAGTTGACGCACCACGGTGTTCGCGGGCTGGCTGTCACCTCGATGCGGCGTGGAACGTGAACTGGCGCAATCCGCGCATCCACTCCGAGGATCGCGTTAAAATCTGGCTGGCCTGCGCCGAACATGTGGAATTCCTCCGTGACTACCTGGCGACGCGTGACTTCCCGGTTGCAGTGACACCTCTCGGGGTTTCTCTCGATCTGGTTGCCTGATGAAGAATTGGCGTTTTGCCTTTTCCCGTCGCTGGTTCGGATACCTCGGTCTCGCCGTCATCTTCGCTATCGGGTGCGTGCTTCTGGCAAATTGGCAGGTCGCTCGACGCAACGAGGCGCTGGCGGAGATTGCTCGCGTGGCAGATAACTGGGAGGCCAATCCGCGCCAGATTAGCGAGGTACTGCCCACCCTTGATAGCTGGAACAACAACGACAAGTGGGTGCCACTGGCGATCACTGGCCACTACCTGGTCGCGCAGCAGTTGCTCGTGCGCGGCCGCCCGCTCAACGGAAACGCCGGGTTCGAGGTGCTCGCGCCGTTCCAGCTCGCGAACGGCGAGATATTCGTGGTAGACCGCGGTTGGCTGCCGACGGGCAGTTCCCAAGACGAACCGGATTTCATTCCGGCGTCCCCGGCGGGAACTGTCACGGTAGTTGTGCGACTCAAGCCGAGCGAACCTATCGTGCTGGGACGGTCTGCTCCCGCTGGACAGATCGCGACTATTCATCTGCCCGATATTGCTCAGCGGGTCGGCGAATCCACCTACACGGGTGCGTATGGGCTCATGGCCAGCGAGGATCCCGCGACCGCAGTCCGGCCGACCGCATTCGACAAGCCGATCGCTGATGAGGGGCCGCACCTCTCTTACGCCTTCCAGTGGATCGCGTTTGGAGTCATGGGCTTCTTCGGGCTGGGCTGGGCAATTCGCCAGGAGTATCGCATCCTGAACGCCGCGGAACCAGAAGAGGCCAAACGAGCGGCCGAACGCAAGCGCAGGGCCGACGTTAAGCCGCGTACTGACGCTGAGGTCGAGGATCAGCTTCTGGACAGCCTGAACCGTTAGGCCAGTAGCGTCAAGCCAGGCTGATCAGGTCCGCGTAGTCCGGATTCCAATGGTCTTCGACACCGTCCGGCAGGATCAGCACGCGTTCGGGATTCAGGGCCTCGACTGCTCCCTCGTCGTGACTCACGAGCACGACAGCGCCAGCGTACCCCGCCAAAGCTCCGAGAATCTCCTCGCGGCTGGCTGGGTCGAGGTTGTTTGTGGGCTCGTCGAGCAGGAGTACGTTTGCGCCACTGACTACGATCATCGCGAGTGCAAGCCGGGTCTTCTCGCCACCGGATAGGACGCCCGCGGGCTTGGCTGAATCATCCCCGGTGAACAGGAATGAGCCGAGAACGCGACGCGCCTCGGTCTCGGTGATATTCGGTGACGCCGACACCATATTCTGCAGCACCGAGCGCTTCACGTCGATCGTCTCGTGCTCCTGTGCGTAGTACCCAACGCGAAGGCCGTGGCCAGCTTCGATGAGGCCCGTGTCAGGCGCGTCAACTCCAGCCAGGATGCGCAGCAGCGTGGTCTTGCCCGCGCCGTTGAGTCCCAGCACGACCACTTTCGAGCCCCGGTCGATCGCGAGGTCGACCGCTGTAAAAATCTCGAGCGACCCGTAGCTCTTGCTCAGATTGTGACCGAGCAGCGGCGTGCGACCACATGGCGCGGGGTCCGGGAAACGCAGCTTCGCGACCCGGTCGTTCACGCGAACGTCATCGAGGCCGGCGAGCAGCTTCTCGGCGCGCGCGACCATCTGGTGAGCGGCGGCGGCCTTGCTGGCCTTCGCGCCAAACTTCGCCGCCTGCAACTGCAGGACGGTCGCTTTCTTCTCGGCGTTGACGCGCTCCTTTTTGCGGCGCTCCTCGTCGGCTTCACGCTGGCGCAGGTAGTGCTTCCAGCCCATGTTGTACTGGTCGATTTGCTGGCGGTTGGCATCGAGGTAAAACACTTTGTTCACGGTGTCCTCGACGAGCTCTACATCGTGACTGATCACGATCAGACCGCCGGAGAAGTTCTTCAGGAACTCACGCAGCCAGACCACTGAGTCGGCATCGAGGTGGTTCGTGGGCTCGTCAAGAAGCATCGTGTCTGCTCCCGAGAACAGGATGCGCGCAAGTTCGATGCGGCGTCGCTGGCCTCCCGAGAGGGTCGACAACGGCTGGTCGAGAATGCGGTCGGGAAGACTCAGGTTGCTCGCAATAGACGCAGCTTCGGCTTCGGCCGCATATCCGCCGAGCGCGAGGAAGCGATCCTCGAGCTGGCTATATCGCGACAGTGCAGCATCGCTAATTTTGGCATCCGAACTGCCCATCTCTTGTTGTGTCTTGGCAAGCTCAATGACGATGGTTCCCAGCCCGCGGGCATCGAGGATTCGGGTGCGTGCGAGATCTTCCGGATTGCCGGTACGCGGGTCCTGTGGCAGGTAGCCGATCTCGCCAATCCGCTCGATCTTGCCGGCCGCGGGTGCGAGTTCACCAGCGAGAGTCTTTGTCAGGGTCGTCTTGCCGGCACCATTGCGGCCAACCAACCCGATTTTGTCGCCGCGGTCGACGCGGAAAGAGACTTCGTCCATCAGGAGTCGTGCGCCAACGCGCAGCTCTAGATCGTGCACAGCGAGCACAGGAGAAGTCCAGTTCGTTTGGAGGGAAGGGGCACGGCCCGACAGCGCGCCAACCAGCTAGTCTACTTTGTGTGGCCCCGCAGTCGGGCCAGCAGACTGCCCCCGACTTCAAGGAGCACAACCGTGAGCACTCTCAGCGTCCCGCTTGGCCGACCAGTCTTGGTCGATCGCATCGTCAGCAGGCGTCTCGTCACCGACATCGCCCTCGTGCTCGGAGGTGTTGCACTCACAGCTGGGGCTGCGCAGCTGGCCGTTCCGCTGTGGCCGGTGCCGATCACCGGGCAGACCCTGGCGGTTCTTCTCGTAGGGATGAGCCTCGGTGCTCTTCGCGGTGGAATCTCAATGGGTTTGTACGCGCTTCTCGGCGGCCTGGGACTGCCAATCTTCAGCGACCACCTGGCGGGCTGGAGCATTATCGCTGGACCAACCGGTGGATTCATCGTCGGCTTCATTGCCTCGGCGGCCCTCACCGGTTGGCTGGCGCAACTCGCATGGGATCGCAAGATCGTGCGTGCCTTCCTGGCATTCGTTGCGGGCTCGCTTGTGACCTTTGCCTTTGGCCTGCCGTGGCTGGCGGTTTGGCTCGGAAACATGGGCTACCCCAACGACATCAACGCAGTACTGCAGGCAGGCTTCTACCCATTCATCGTCGGGGGAATCGTCAAGGCGGTACTCGGTGCAGGCATCATCACCGCTGCCTGGGCGCTCGTCGGTCGCTCAGATCGTAAGGCCGACAATCGGGCCGACACCAAGTAGGACGCGCGGCCGCTCGCCGAAAGGCTAGATCGAGAAGCCGATCGCGCGCATCATGTCGCGACCGTCTTCGGTGATCTTGTCAGGCGCCCACGGCGGCATCCATACCCAATTGATGCGAAATGCATCGACGATGCCGTCGAGCGATTGTGCGATCTGCTCCTCGATTACGTCAGTCAGCGGGCATCCTGCCGAGGTGAGAGTCATGGAGATGAGCAGTGCCGTCTCCTCCTGGTCCCAGCTGAGGTCGTAGATCAGGCCCAGGTCGACGATGTTGACGCCTAGTTCCGGATCCATGACGTCTTTGAGCGCCTCTTCGACCTGATCGAAAAGTGCGGGTGCGAGCGCCGTTGCCATGCGTTTAGCCTACGCTCGCGTCGGTCAGGAACCGGTCGTATCCCTCGTTCTCAAGCCGCTCGGCGAGTTCTGGGCCACCCTCTTCAGCAACTCGACCGTCGACGAAAACGTGCACGAAGTCCGGCGTGATGTAGCGAAGGATGCGGGTGTAGTGCGTGATCAGGAGCACGCCCAGGTCGCTCGTCTCCTTGGCGCGGTTAACACCTTCCGACACGATTTTGAGCGCATCGACATCCAGGCCAGAATCGGTTTCATCGAGCACTGCGAACTTCGGCTTCAGGAGCTCTAACTGAAGAATTTCGTGACGCTTCTTCTCGCCGCCCGAGAATCCCTCGTTGACGTTGCGCTCGGAGAACGTCTTGTCCATTCGGAGGCCTTTCATGGCCTCGTTGACTTCTTTGATCCACGGACGAAGAGCGGGCGCTTCGCCGTCGATCGCGGTCTTCGCGGTGCGCAGAAAATCGGCGACGCGCACACCCGGGATCTCGACGGGGTACTGCATTGCAAGGAAGATGCCTGCGCGGGCGCGTGCATCTACCGTCATTGCGAGCACATCGTTTCCATCGAGGGTTATGGTGCCGCTCTCGACGTGGTACTTGGGATGTCCCGCAATTGTGTAAGCGAGAGTCGACTTTCCCGAGCCGTTGGGTCCCATGATCGCGTGGGTCTCCCCCGTAGCGACGGCGATATCGACGCCCTTGAGTATTTGCTTGGTTCCCTGCTCAGTCTCTACACTGACGTGCAGATCTTTCACTTCCAATATTGACATTGCGTGTTTCCTCGGTGCTCTCAGGCCACGACGGTGCGGGTCGGGTCAATGGATACGACGCCATCGGCGTCGACAGATACCTCGAATACGGGCACTGGTTCGTATGCGGGAAGGTTCAATGGCTTGCCGGTCCGGAGCGAGAACTTGGACCCGTGTGCCCAGCACTCGATCGCATCCTCTTCAACGAAGCCTTCGGCAAGAGAGATGTCACCGTGGGTGCAGGTGTCGCCGATCGCGTGAACTGCGCCGTCGGCATCCTTCACGATCACGATCGCGATGCTCTCAAGCACCACCCGGAAAGCCTTGTTGGTTTGAAGCTCTTCGGTTGTGCAGACTCGTTCGAGGCTCACGATGCGGTCTCCTGAATTATCGAGGCGGTGAGTTCGGCGAGAATGGCCGCGTGCAGACGCTCCTCGAGCGCTGGGTTGCCGATGCGTTGCACGATCTCCGAAAGGAAGCCAATCACGACAAGACGCCGCGCTTCGGGCTCGGTTATGCCACGCGCCTGCAGGTAAAACAACTGTTCATCATCGAAGCGACCGGTGGCGCTCGCGTGCCCGGCCCCGAGAATGTCACCGGTCTCGATTTCCAGGTTCGGGATGGAGTCGGCGCGGGTGCCCTCGCTCAGGACGAGGTTGCGGTTCTGCTCGTAACTGTCCGTGCCCGCGGCATCGCGGCCAATGAGCACGTCGCCGACCCAGACGGTGTGCGCGCCCTTGCCCTGGAGCGCACCCTTGTAGTTGACGCGGCCCTTGGTATTTCGAGCGAGGTGGTGCAGGTACACGCGCTGTTCGAAGTGCTGTCCTGCGTCGGCGAAGTACAGACCGTACAAGTCGCCGTCGGCACCTTCCCCGGATAGCTGCACCGACGGGTTGACGCGAACCACGGTTCCGCTGAGAGTGACGACGACGTGCTTCAACCGGGCGTTGCGGCCCACTGTTGCGAAATGGCTCGCCAGGTGGAGGGCGCTGTCGGCCCACTCCTGCACCGAGACGATCGTGAGGGACGCGCCATCCTCAACAATGATCTCGATGTTCTCGGCAAGCGTCGCGAGGCCGGTGGATTGCAGGATGATCGTCGCGTTGCTGTTCGACTTTGCCGTTACGATCATGTGCGCAGCACGCGGCTCTGACCCGAATGCGCTGCGGGTGACCGTCAGGTCGATGTGCTCATCCCCCGACACAGTGATGGACAGAGCCTTCTGGAACGCGCTCCAGGCGTTAGCGGATGCCCGTTCCTCGGGTCTTCCTGCGGAGCCGATTCGCGCATCCGCGCGCCCGACCCACCCACACGTTACACCGGGCACTTCCCGAGCCTGGTACTCGTATGGAGAGCCGTCGAGCGTGCCATCGATGAGCGTGCGCACGAGCGCGACGGGAGTGAGCTTCCACTCGGCTTCGAGGCCGGTGACCTCAGGGAAGTCCCCGTGCACGACCGATGAGAAGCGCTCGGAGCGCGTTTGCACCGGCACGTAGCCCGGAGCATCCCATCCGCCGTCACTGTGTGCTGCGGGTGAAATGACGGACATCTAGCCGACGCTGCCTTCCATGCTCATCTCGATGAGCTTGTTGAGCTCGAGCGCGTATTCCATCGGAAGTTCGCGCGCGATCGGCTCGATGAACCCGCGAACGATCATGGCCATTGCCTCGTCTTCGGGCATGCCGCGCGACTGCAGGTAAAACAGCTGTTCTGCACTGACCCGCGACACGGTCGCCTCGTGGCCGAGCTGCACATCATCAACGCGGATGTCGATGGACGGGTATGTGTCTGATCGAGAGATCGTGTCCACAAGGAGTGCATCGCAGCGCACGGTATTTGCCGAGTGATGAGCGTTCTCGGACACACGCACTTCACCGCGGTAACCGGCTCGGCCGCCGCCGCGGGCGATGGACTTCGAGATGATCGACGAGGTCGTGTACGGCGCCATGTGGACCATCTTGGCGCCAGCATCCTGATGCTGTCCGGGACCAGCGAAGGCCACCGAAAGCGTCTCGCCCTTGGCGTGCTCCCCCACCAGGTAGATCGACGGGTACTTCATCGTCACCTTGGAACCGATGTTGCCGTCGATCCACTCCATCGTCGCACCCTCGTGGGCGATTGCGCGCTTCGTGACGAGGTTGTAAACGTTGTTCGACCAGTTCTGGATGGTCGTGTACCGAACCCGCGCATTCTTCTTGACGACGATCTCGACGACGGCAGAGTGCAGCGAGTCACTCGAGTAGATCGGTGCCGTGCATCCTTCGATGTAGTGCACATACGAGCCCTCATCGGCGATGATGAGCGTGCGTTCGAACTGCCCCATGTTCTCCGTGTTGATGCGGAAGTATGCCTGAAGCGGAATCTCCACGCGAACGCCCTTGGGCACGTAAACGAACGATCCACCGGACCACACTGCGGTGTTGAGGGCGGCGAACTTGTTATCCCCGGCCGGGATTACCGTGCCGAAGTACTCGTCAAAGAACTCGGGGTGCTCCTTGAGTGCTGTGTCGGTGTCCATGAAGATCACGCCCTGAGCCTCAAGCTCGGCGTTGATCGTGTGGTAGACCACCTCGGATTCGTATTGGGCCGCAACTCCCGACACGAGGCGCTTACGCTCAGCCTCGGGGATGCCCAGCTTTTCGTAGGTGTTCTTAATGTCGTCGGGCAGGTCTTCCCAGCTCTGGGCCTGCTTCTCGGTGGAACGAACGAAGTACTTGATGTTGTCGAAGTCGATGCCCGAAAGATCTGCACCCCAGGTCGGCATGGGCTTGCGACGGAACAGTTCGAGACCCTTGAGGCGGTTCTTCAGCATCGACGCCGGCTCGTTCTTGAGGTTGGAGATATCTGTGACGACTTCCTCGTTGACGCCCCGCCGTGCGGACGCGCCAGCAGCATCCGAATCGGACCAGCCAAATTCGTATTGGCCAAGGCTGTTGAGCTCGGGCCGGTCGATCAGCACGTCAGACATATGAACCTCTTTCCTCAGCCGGTACAACCGGATTGGTTGTAAGGGCATTCCCCCACAGCGCGTGAGCGTTGCATACCGGAGCGTTTCGGCGAGGCCAGCCATGAGCGGAAATTTACGCCGCTGGAGCTTGCTTAGACTGAACGAGGACAAGGGAGCAAGGCTCCGGCGTCTTCGCTGACTCCCCGGCATGGGCTGTGTTCCTGAACAAACCAATTCTATAGGCGAGTCGGCCCGAATAACAGGAGGACCTGCTGTGAACGCCCCACGCACGCTCATTTCACGGGTGTGGCGAAAGTTGCCCACCTCGGTAGGCAGGCGCGTTCGGGTCATCGCATGGCTGTCACTGGTGTTCCAGATCATCCTCATTGGAACTGGTGGGGCGGTGCGGCTTACCGCTTCCGGCCTCGGGTGTCCTACCTGGCCACAGTGCACAGACGGGTCCTTCGTGAACACGCCCGCGATGGGCCTCCACGGAGTTATCGAATTCGGCAACCGGATGCTCACATTCGTACTGTCTGTGATCGTGATCCTGGCGTTCCTGTTCGTAGTTCGCTTTCGCAAGGATCGCCCCGAGCTGTTCCGGCTGACTCTTGTGCAGGCGCTGAGCATCCCGTTCCAGGCGGTCCTCGGCGGTATTTCCGTGCTGACCGGTCTCAACCCTTACGTTGTGGGCGCCCACTTCGCAGTGTCGATCGTGCTCGTGAGTGTCACGACGATCCTCGTGTGGCGGGTCTATCGCGGGCGTCGCGGGTCGCTCTATGCGGCTCCGGGCTGGTACCTTGCGATCGCGCGGGTGATGGCCGTGTTTGCGGGGATCACGCTCGTGTTCGGAATCCTGACCACCGGTTCCGGTCCGCACGCCGGCGACAATTCAAACCCCGACAAACCTGCTCCCCGCAATGGCCTAAGTCCGGAACTGCTCCAGCACATCCACAGCTGGCCCGCCTACGCGACATTCGCCCTGACCCTCGTGCTGCTCATCGGTGCGATCGCGCTGGGCGAACGGCGCCTGCGCACCTTCACCCTGCTCCTGCTCTGCGTCGAAATAATACAGATCATCGTCGGCGTCACCCAGGCGCGACTCGGCCTCCCCGAAATCCTGGTGGGTATTCACCTGGTGATGGCCGGATGCCTCGTGGCGGCCGTCACTGCGGTGCAGCTGGCCCTCCGCCGCGACAAGGTCGGCGAGGACTAACCGCGTCCCGCCGTGCGACCGCGGCATGCGCCATTCTGAAAACGCAGGAGATTCTGCTCAAAACGCCGAAGGCGCAGCGAGGACGGGCTCTTTCCACGAAAATCTCCTGCGTTTTCAGAAGGACGCCAGACGGGAGTGCGGATAACCGACGCGGGCGCGAAGTGCGCAGCGAACCTAGAAGTGCAGCAGCGGGTCGACACCGACGGCGATGAACACCAGCGTCAGGTACGTGATTGAGCTGTGGAACACCCGCATCGGACGAACATCCCCGTGCCTGATAGCACGTGAATAGAGCCGGTGGCTCTCGTAGAGGAACCAGGCGCCGCTGCCGAGCGCGACGATCGTGTACAGCATTCCCATGCCGGCGACAGGGATAAGCAGCAACGAGCACACTATGGTCGCCCAGGCGTAAAGCACGACCTGGAGGCCCACCACTGTGCGCCCGCGGACAACTGCGAGCATCGGCACATTCACTGACTGATAGTCGGCGCGGTACTTCATAGAAAGCGGCCAGTAGTGCGGCGGTGTCCAGAGGAAGACAATTCCGAAGAGCACGACGGGTGCCCAACTGAGCGACCCGGTAACCGCGGCCCAGCCGATCAGAACCGGCATGCATCCCGCGGCACCGCCCCAGACGATGTTCTGCGGCGTGCGGCGCTTGAGAAGCAGCGTGTAAACCAGGACGTAAAACAGGATGGCCGCGAGCGAGAGCGCGGCGGCCAGCCAGTTCGCGAGCAACCCGAGCCACACCACGGATCCCACACCGGTGATCCAGGCGAAGGCGAGTGCCTCACCATCGCGCAGTTCGCCGGTGACGAGCGGACGCTTCTTGGTTCGGTCCATAATGCGATCGATATCGCGATCGATGTAGCAGTTGAAGGCGTTTGCCGAGCTCGCGCTGAGCGTTCCACCCACCAGGGTGGCGAGAACCAGCCAGAGGTTAGGGATTCCGCCGGCGGCCAGAATCATCACCGGCACTGTCGTGACCAGAAGTAGTTCAATCACTCGCGGCTTAGTCAGTGCAACATAGGCCTTGGTTTTTCTGAGGATGCCGATGCGTTGCCGCTGCGAGTGATCTTTCAGCGCGACATCCATGCTCCCAATTCTACGTTGGCGTCCTGGTCGCTTTGCTTACGCCGCCGGGAGCCGGGAAGCGTTGGTGGAGTCGGTTTCTCTATACTTGAATTGCCTGCCTGTTGTGGCCGCCCCCAGACCTCATTCCCTAGTGATTCTGGCCGTCCATGGCAATGTCAATTACGTCCCGCGGCGGGTTCCCACTATCGTGTCGCGGTCCTTCGTAAAGATCCGGCGCCACTTGCAGAAGGGTCACGAATCTCATGGCACCACTTGAATGGGAGGCCATCGACAGCCGGGCAGTTGACACGGCGAGGGTTCTCGCGGCCGACGCTGTCGAGAAGGTCGGAAACGGTCACCCAGGCACCGCAATGAGCCTCGCGCCACTCGCCTACCTGCTTTTCCAGAAGGTGATGCGCCGTGATCCGAAAGACCAGCACTGGCTCGGCCGGGACCGCTTCATCCTCTCCGTCGGGCATTCCTCGCTGACCCAGTACATCCAGCTCTACTACGGCGGTTACGGGCTCGAACTTGAGGACCTTGAGGCGCTGCGCACCTGGGGCTCGAAGACACCAGGGCATCCCGAATACGGTCACACGGATGGGGTCGAGATCACGACCGGACCTCTCGGACAGGGCGTCGCCTCGTCTGTCGGGTTCGCGTACGCCTCCCGCTTCGAGCGTGGACTGTTCGATCCAACAGCGGATCAGGGTCGAAGCCCGTTCGACCACTTTGTTTACGTGATCGCCGGAGACGGGGATCTCGAGGAGGGCGTGAGCAGCGAAGCATCATCCCTCGCCGGGCATCAGCAACTTGGCAATCTGATCGCCTTTTACGACTCGAACCAGATCTCGATCGAAGACGACACGAACATTGCTTTCACCGAGGATGTGAAGGCGCGCTACGAGGCGTACCACTGGCACGTGCAGGTTGTCGACTTCAAGAAAACGGGCGCCTACATTGAAGACGTTCAAGGCCTCTACGACGCCATCGAGGCCGCCAAAGCGGTCACGGACAAGCCCTCTTTGATCATCGTGAAAACAATCATCGGATGGCCGAGCCCCAAGAAGCAGAACACCGGCAAGATCCACGGCTCAGCACTGGGGGCCGACGAATTGCGCAGCCTCAAAGAGATTCTCAGATTCGACCCGGAGAAGAACTTCGACGTTGCACCCGAGGTAATTGAGCACACCCGCAAGGCGATCGAACGCGGACAGTTGGCGCACGCGGAGTGGGATACCCGCTTCGATGCATGGGCCGCCGCTAACCCCGACCGTAAGGTGCTGCTCGACCGTATTCTGTCCGGCGCGCTGCCCGAAGGAGTTGAAGCCGCCCTTCCCGTTTTCGAAGCCGGCAAGGATGTCTCAACGCGTGCCGCGTCGGGCAAGGTCTTGAACGCTCTCGGTCCGGTCATCCCGGAGCTGTGGGGCGGCTCCGCTGACCTGGCCGAGTCGAACAACACCACTTTGGAAGGCGAGGCGTCGTTTATTCCGACCGAGCATTCGACTCACGAGTGGACCGGCAACCCCTACGGCCGGGTTCTTCACTTCGGCATTCGAGAGCACGCGATGGCCGCGATCCTGAACGGCATCGTGCTGCACGGCAACACGCGTCCCTACGGCGGAACCTTCTTGATCTTTAGTGACTACATGCGTCCGGCGGTTCGGCTAGCCTCCCTCATGAAAGTGCCCTCGATCTTCGTCTGGACGCACGATTCGATTGCCCTCGGTGAAGACGGTCCGACTCATCAGCCGGTCGAGCAGCTTGCGAGTCTTCGCGCCATTCCAGGCTTCGACATGGTTCGTCCGGGCGACGCGAACGAGACCGCCTGGGCATGGATGACCATGCTCGAGCGTCGCGCTGGCCCCGCTGGCATCGCACTCACCCGCCAGAACATCCCAGTGTTCGAGCGCGGGGATGATGTGGCATCTGGCGACGTGCTCGCCTCGGCAAAGTTCACGCCGCGAGGGGCGTATGTTCTCGCAGAGGCGCCGAACGGCAAGCCCGACGTGATCTTCATCGCGACTGGCTCCGAGGTTCAGCTTGCGCTCGGCGCGCGCGAAACACTCAGGGCTGAGGGAATCAATGCCCGCGTCGTATCAGTGCCCTGCGCCGAGTGGTTTGCCGAACAGGATGCTACGTACCGGGAGTCGGTGCTTCCCTCCTCGGTGAAGGCTCGCGTGTCGATTGAGGCGGGCATTGACCTCACTTGGAAGAGCTGGATCGGCGACGCCGGACGCAGCGTTTCGATCGAGCACTTCGGCGCATCCGCCGACTACAAGACCCTGTTCCGTGAATTCGGAATCACCACTGAAGCGGCAGTCGCGGCAGCTCGCGAATCCCTCGCTGCAGTGGCAGCAACGACTTAGACGTCACGAGCAAAGGAATATCATGAGTACCGATACCCCCACCGCCGCCCTGTCAGAGCTCGGCGTCAGCATCTGGCTCGATGACCTCTCGCGTGAGCGAATCAAGTCGGGCGGCCTGCAGAAACTCATCGCAGAGCGCAACGTGGTCGGAGTTACTACGAACCCGACGATCTTCGCTTCCGCTCTCGCGAAGGGTGCGGCATACGACGATCAGGTCGCCGAGCTCGCGACCACAGGCAAGAGCGTCACCGAGGCGGTCTTCGAGATCACCACGCGGGATGTTGCGGACGCAAGCCAGATCTTGCGCCCGGTGTACGACGCCACCCACGGCCAGGACGGCCGCGTGTCAATCGAGGTTGAGCCCGGCCTCGCCCATGATGCCGCGGGCACTATCGCGCAGGCCGCAGAGCTCTGGGCCAAGGTCGATCGCCCGAACGCGATGATCAAGATCCCGGCGACGATCGAGGGTCTCGAGGCAATCGCGGAAACCATCGGCGCGGGCATCAGCGTCAACGTCACCCTAATTTTCAGTCTCGGGCGTCACCGCGAAGTGATCAACGCATACCTGTCAGGACTCGAGAAGGCACACGCTGCGGGCATCGATATCTCGGGCATCCACTCGGTTGCTTCCTTCTTCGTATCCCGCGTCGACACCGAGATCGACAAACGCCTGGTCGCAATCGGAACAGACGAGGCGATTGCACTGAAGAGCAAGGCGGGGATCGCAAACGCTCGTCTTGCCTACCAGGTTTACGAGCAGGCATTCGATTCCGAGCGGGCCAAAGTGCTCCTCGCGGCGGGGGCCACCAGGCAAAGACCGCTGTGGGCATCTACCGGTGTGAAAGATCCCAGCTTGCCTGACACCCTCTATGTGACAGAACTCGCCGTGGCCGAGACCGTCAACACGATGCCAGAGAAGACACTGGAGGCGACCTTCGATCACGGGGTGATCGAAGGTGACCAGGTCACCGGCAACTATGACTCTGCGAACGCCACGCTCGATGCACTCGACGCGCTTGGCATCTCCTACGACGAGGTGACGGCCCTGCTTGAGAAGGAGGGCGTAGAGAAATTCATCGTCTCCTGGAACGAACTTCTCGACACCGTGGCAGCAGCGCTTGAGGCAGCCAAGTGAACGTCACCGTCGCAAGCTCAGGAGCTGCAGCTGAGGCCATTCGCCGTGTCGTGCCCGAGTTGGTTAAAGATTTCGTCGCGAGCCGAATCACGAACGGTGACAACACGCTCTGGGGCCCGGATGCCGAGGCGGAGGCCGAAAAGCGTCTCGGCTGGGTCGAAGCGGTCACCCTCTCACGACCGCTCGTTACCGAAATCAACACGCTGCGGGACCAGCTGCGCGAAGACGGCATCGATCACATCGTGCTCGGCGGGATGGGCGGATCATCGCTTGCCCCCGAGGTCATCACCCGAACGTACGGCGTAGAACTCACGGTGCTCGACTCAACAGACCCCGGCCAGGTACTCGCTGCGCTGAACGACCGCCTCGCGACCACCGCTGTGGTGATCTCGTCCAAGTCGGGGTCCACCGTCGAGACAGACAGCCAGAAGCGCATTTACGAGGAGTACTTCACCAGGGCGGGCATCGATCCGCTGTCGCGAATCATCGTCGTGACCGACCCGGGTTCGCCTTTGGATGTCGCAGCTCGCGCAACCGGCTACCGCGTCTTCAACGCGGATCCGAACGTGGGTGGCCGGTATTCCGCACTCACCGCATTCGGCCTCGTGCCCTCAGGTCTTGCGGGTGTGGACCTCAACGAGCTGCTCGACGAGGCGGAATCTGTACTGCTCGACCTCGCGATCGACAGCCCGAGCAATGTGGCCTTGCAGCTCGGTGCGGCAATCGCGGGCACACTGCCACTCAAGGACAAACTCGGCATCGTGCCCGATGGCACCCACATCGTCGGCTTCGGTGACTGGGCGGAACAGCTCATTGCGGAGTCAACGGGCAAGCTCGGCAAGGGCATCCTGCCCGTTGTGCTGGACACGAACTCCCCCGAGCTGAACGAGAACCTGCCCGACGTGCAGATTATTCGCCTCGTCGGTGACCTCGATGACACTCGCGAGGTAGCCGACGGCGAGATCGAGATCACGGGCAGCCTGGGCGCCCAGATCATGGTGTGGGAGTACGCGGTTGTGGTTGCGGGTCGCCTGCTGGGTATCAACCCGTTCGACCAGCCCGACGTGGAATCGGCGAAGATCGCAACACGAGCGCTCATCGATCATCCCTCCAAGCAGTCAGAGGCGGCATTCTTCGACGGCAACGTGGAGGTGCGCGGTACGGCGAACGTGGTCGCCGGTGCTACCACGCTCGACGTCGCGATCACCGCGCTTCTCGCGCAGGTACCAGCCGACGGATACCTGTCGATACAGGCCTATATGGACCGAGTGAGGCATCCGGAGCTGGCGAAGATTCGCGACCTCGTCGCTGCGCGGCTGAAGCGTCCGGTCACGTTCGGCTGGGGACCGCGCTTCCTGCACTCCACCGGCCAGTTCCACAAGGGTGGACCCGCCGTGGGCGCGTTCCTGCAGATCACTTCGATCGAGGATGGTGACCTTGCAATTCCCAACCGTGCTTTCACGTTCGGACAGCTGATTCGTGCGCAGGCGGACGGGGATGCCAGCGTTCTCGCGGCCCACGGACGAACCGTGCTCAGTCTGACGCTGCACAACCCCACAGTCTCGCTGCAAGCCGTCGTCGACGCGCTGCGCTAGGCCGCGACCCTTTCACGACAAGCAGAGCCCAGGAGCTTCATGTCCCCCGTGGATATCACTGCCAATTTCAATCCGCTGCGTCTGCCTTCTGATCGCCGCCTCAACCGTATTGCCGGACCCAGCGGTCTGATCATCTTCGGCGTAACGGGTGACCTGTCGCGCAAGAAGCTCATGCCTGCGGTCTACGACCTCGCTAACCGTGGGCTGCTGCCTCCGGGCTTCGGCCTCGTTGGCTTCGCTCGGCGAGACTGGGAGACTCAGGACTTCACGGAAGTGGTGCACGATGCGGTGAAGAAATACGCACGCACCCCGTTCGATGAGGATGTCTGGAACCAGCTGGCCGAGGGCATCCGCTTTGTACAGGGCGAGTTTGACGACGATGCTTCGTTCATCCGCCTTAAGGAGACGATTGAGGAACTCGACCGCGATCGCGGCACGATGGGCAATCACGCGTTCTACCTGTCGATCCCGCCCAAGTCGTTTCCCCAGGTGACCGAGCAGCTGCGCAACTCCGGGCTTGCAGAGCAAAAAGACGGCAAATGGCGCAGGGTCGTCATCGAGAAGCCCTTCGGGAGCGACCTGAAGACCGCACGGGAATTGAACGCCGTGGTGGAATCGGTCTTCCCGCCAGACAGTGTCTTTCGCATCGACCACTACCTGGGCAAGGAGACGGTGCAGAACATCCTTGCGCTGCGCTTCGCGAACCAGCTATATGAGCCCATCTGGAACGCAAACTACGTCGATCACGTGCAGATCACCATGGCGGAGGACGTGGGCGTAGGTGGCCGTGCGGGGTACTACGACGGCATCGGTGCCGCGCGTGACGTCATCCAGAACCACCTTCTTCAGTTGCTCGCGCTCACCGCCATGGAAGAACCGGTATCTTTCGAGGCGTCAGATTTGCGCGCCGAGAAGGAGAAGGTGCTCTCCGCTGTTCGTCTGCCCAAGGATCTCAGTAAGCACACCGCGCGGGGGCAGTATTCCGGTGGGTGGTCGGGCGGCGAGAAGGTCGTCGGCTTCCTCGAGGAAGACGGGATGAATCCCCAGTCGACCACGGAAACCTACGCCGCCATCCGTCTCGACATCGGCACCCGCCGCTGGGCGGGCGTACCGTTCTACCTGCGCACGGGTAAGCGCCTCGGCCGTAGGGTCACGGAGATCGCCGTTGTTTTCAAGCGAGCGCCCCAGTACCTCTTCGCGGAGAGCCAGACTTCCGCCCTCGGCCAGAACGCGCTCGTGATCCGTGTACAGCCCGATGAGGGCGTCACGATTCGCTTCGGCTCGAAGGTGCCCGGCGCCGGCATGCAGGTCCGGGATGTGACGATGGACTTCGGCTACGGCCACGCCTTCACGGAGGCTAGTCCCGAGGCGTACGAGCGGCTCATCCTCGATGTGCTGCTCGGGGATCCCCCGCTGTTCCCGCGTCACGAGGAAGTGGAACTCTCGTGGAAGATTCTTGATCCGATCGAGGAGTACTGGGCAACCCAAGGGCAACCCGAGCAATATCACCCGGGTACCTGGGGTCCGTCATCCGCTGATTCCCTGATGGCCATCGATGGCCGCACCTGGAGGCGACCATGATTGTCGATCTGCCCAACACGAATATCAGCCAGATATCCAAGACGCTGGTCAAGATTCGCGAGGAGGGTGGGGCCGTGGCGCTCGGCCGCGTGCTCACCCTCATCATCTCGACGAAGCTCGGCGAGGAGGAAGAGGCGATCGAGGCCGCCAACGATGCCTCCCGCGAGCATCCAATGCGCGTGCTTGTCGTGTCGACTGGCGGCGGCGATCACAGCCGCGATCGTGATGGAGCCAGGGTTGATGCCCAAATTCGCGTCGGTGGCGACGCGGGGGCAAGCGAGGTGGTCGTCGTGAGGGCCTACGGTGATGCCGCCGAAGACCAGGAGAGCCTCGTGACCGGGCTTCTCCTGCCGGATGCACCGGTTGTCGCTTGGTGGTCAGGTGATTCACCCGCAGTCGTATCCGAATCCGCGATCGGGCGCATAGCCCAGCGCAGGATCACGGATGCTGCAGCGTGCGCTAACCCGCTCGAGGCAATCGCCCGCACGGCGGCGAATTATGCCCCGGGTGATACCGATTTCGCGTGGACTCGCCTTACTCTCTGGCGCGCGCAGCTCGCCGCAGTGCTCGACCAACCGCCCTACCAGTCAGTCACCGCTATTGAGGTGCATGGTGCGGCAAACTCCCCGTCTACAGTGCTCCTCGCGGCATGGTTGCAGATGCAGTTACGGGTGGATGTTACTCTCGGGATTTCAGGTCACTCGCACGGATCGAGCGGGATCCAAGGGGTCAAACTGCATCGAGCCGCAGGAACAATCGAGCTTGAGCGAAACATGCCCAACATCGCGACCCTCGTTCAGCCGAACCAGCCTGTCCACGACATCACACTCCCGCGTCGTAGCCTGCGCGACTGTCTTGCCGAGGAACTGCGCCGGCTCGACCCCGACGACCTGTTCGGCGAAGTGATCACCCGTGGGCTGACCAGGCTCGGCGAAACCACCGGCGCAATACCGACTGTGAGCGCATGATTGGGGCGAATGAATGAGCAACGACCGCAGGGTGATCGTTCACCCCGACAAGCAGTCTCTCGCTGCAGCCGTGGCCGCACGGTTCATCACCAAGGTGGTCGATCTCGTCGACGAGTTCGATGAGGCATCGGTCGTTCTGACAGGCGGCTCGATGGGTATCGCGGTTCTTGCGGCGATCAACGCCTCGCCCGCGCGCGACACCGTGGAGTGGTCCCACGTCAATCTCTGGTGGGGCGATGAACGGTGGCTCCCGTCGGGAGACCCTGAGCGCAACGAGACGCAGGCCCGTGATGCACTGCTTCACCACGTCGATCTTGATCCGGCTCGGGTTCATGCCTTCCCGGCATCCGATTCGGGCCTCGAACTGGATGCCGCGGCAGATGCCTACGCACAGGAACTCATCGACTTCACACCGGCGAACGCGAGCATGCCGCACTTCGACATCACGTTCCTGGGGGTTGGCCCCGACGGACACATCGCTTCGCTGTTCCCGGAGCGCGCTGGCATTCGTGAGACTGTCAAAACAGTGATCGGAGTGCACAACTCCCCCAAGCCGCCGCC
>JAYSPT010000196.1:0-4797 GCA_043721995.1 Salinibacterium sp.
TGACCACCACCACGGTGAAGGCACTGCTGCAGTTGCAGGCTCCGAAGAACACCGCCGCGGGTAACTACGCCGGCGTACTCACCCTGACGCTCATCTAGTTGTCCAGTTGTCGACTCGCTGCCGTATATCCCCCGTTAACCATCCGCTCGCTTTCACCTGATTGGCTCCCCCAATGCCCCGAACTCCCGCAGCCATTTCTGGCCTCGTCGCCCTGGCTCTCGCGCTGTCGCCCCTCGCATTAGCCGTTCCGAGCGCCTCGGCCAGCTCACCCGTCGCCGCAGCCGGAGCCGACATCACGTGGAGTATCGCACCGTCTCCGACCGCGAAGGGTGCCCGCAGCCTGTTTGACTATTCGGTCGGCCCCGGTACCCAAATCGTCGACAGCGTTGATGTGACCAACTCGAGCGCAGTCCCGGCGGAATTTCTCATCTACGCCACCGATGCGATCAACGAGCAGGCGACCGGCGCATTCAGCCTGCTCAAGCGCGACGTCAAGCCGACCGACCTGGGCTCGTGGGTCACCACAAAGAGTGACAGGGTAACGATTCAGCCCAAAACCAAGGCGACGATCCCGTTCAACCTGCTGATCCCTTCGGATGCCACCCCGGGCGACCACGTGGCCGGAATCGTGGCATCCGTGCTTTCTACCGGCACCAGAAAAGGATCGACCGTCACGCTCGAGCAGCGCGTCGGAACGCGCATGTACCTCGCTGTATCGGGGGAGCGGGTGCCCGGCGTGACGGTGGCGGGCGTGACTTCCGGATTCACCGCCTCCCTCAATCCGTTCGCGCCCGGTGACATGACCGTCGGCTATGACGTGCGCAACAGCGGCAACACTCGCCTCGATGTGACGAATACCGTAAGTATCGCCGGGCCGTTCGGAATCCCGCTCGGCACTTTCGCGCCCAAGCCCCTCACCAACCTGCTGCCACGCCAGACCGTGCACTACGAGGCGAAGATACCGGGCGTGGTCGCACTTCTGTTGGCGTGGTCGACCGTGACGGTGTCGCCGGGCGAGGTCGGTACGGCGGGCAAGAAATCGGGCAGCCAGATACAGAATCCCAGCGCCACTCCGAGCGCATCCGCCGCTGCCAAGTCGTCGGCGGTGCCCTCTGCGGCATCCACACCCGCAGCTGCAAGTGGAGCCGCCAAGGCTGGCGGTTACACGCCAGTGTCATCCACCGTGATGGCCGCCGCGATCTCCTGGTCGGCCATTGCGCTGTTCGTGTTGGTCCTCGCTGCCGCTTTCCTGATTTGGCGTTATGTCACAGGCACACGCGAACGCTTCTACCAAGCGATCGATGAGGCTTTCGTCTCCGCGCGCGAAGAGGCGTTGGGCGTCGGCGCAGCGCAGGTCGCCAAGTGACGTTCTCGCCCCGGGCGATCCGCGCTGGTTTCGGTGCCGCAATCGTCGTCAGCGCGATACTCAGCCCTTTCGCCGGTGCAGCCCAGGCTGATCCGTGCCCCAGTTCGACTTCGACGACGACGGGGAATGAATCGAGCGTGACCCTCGTAATTCCGGAGGAGACTGCCACCCCAGCGCCCAGCGCCTGCCCCACGGCGTCGACGCCTCCCGATTCGACCGGAGGTTCGGGAGCTTCCGGGGGCTCCGGAGGCTCCGGAGGTTCTTCTAGCGGTACCGGTACAAAGGGCGGTGTTTCCACAGCGACGTCGGGCTCGGTGGCAGGCGCGCCCGCGACCGCCACCGCGCCGGAAAGCACGAGCAGTTCCTCCGACGGGTCCGTGCAGGAAGCGCCCCGTTTGACCCTCGACCGCACCTCGGTCGCCCCCAACCAGTGGATTCTCGCCACCGGTGACAGTTACACCGCCGCCGAGCGGGTGCACTTCGTACTCTTTCCTCGGGCGGTGGACCTGGGCACCTTCACCGCGGACGCCACTGGTCACATCACGGCCCGGTTCCGCATCCCCGCGGACACCCGCCCCGGAGCCCACACCGTCGAGGCGACCGGAGTCAGCTCGCATTATGTGCGCAACGCACCGATCACCGTCGTCTCGGCCGGCTTCGCCGGGGGTCTGCCCTACCGATGGTGGATTGGCATCGTGGTCGGCGCGGTTCTCCTCGGGCTGCTCGCGCTCGTCCTGTACTTCAGACGCTCTATCGCGGGCTGGTTTGCCCCGTCCACCCCAGCGACGGGATTCGTGTCATGACTTCCACTATTGATCGCCAACCCTCGCCGCCAACCGGAGCTCCCGTGATCGCCCCCGGAAGGTCGGGTGGCGGGCGGCCCCCCTCCAAGGGCCTGCCAATCTGGCTGCGAACCCCTCCTCGCAATCCTCGACCGCAGCGTCCGGCACCAACCACTCGCGAGATCCGCTGGTGGGTGGGCGTGGTCTGGCTGCTGGTATCGACCCTGTTACTCGGATTCGTCGCGCATGTGACCGTCGTCGGCGGCCTTCAGCACGCACGAGCCCAATACGTGCTGTACCAGCAGCTTCGCACCGACCTGGCGCTCGCGACTGCGCCCCTCGGCCAGCTCGACGTGAACAGCAAGCTGGTGGCCGATGGCACCCCGATCGGACTGATGACCGTCGCCCGTCTCGGTCTCAACGAGGTCGTCGTGCAGGGCACCCGGCCGGGCGATCTCACGGCCGGACCGGGGCACCGTCGCGACACGGTATTGCCTGGCCAGATGGGCACGAGCATCGTGATGGGCCGCCAGGCCACCTACGGCGGTCCGTTCGGCGGGCTCAGCAGTGTCGTACCCGGCGACCAGATCATGTTCACGACGGGCCAGGGTACGAGCGAGTTCACGGTCTTCGGCATCCGTCGAGAGGGGGATCTGCAGCCCGAGGCGCTGAAGGCCGGCAAGGGTCGCCTCGAGCTGGTGACCGCGGACGGCATCCCGCTCGCACCATCCGGGGCCCTTCACATCGACGCGTCCCTGACCAGCAAGGTGTTCGCCGCGCCCACCCCGTCATTCACCAAAGAAGTGCTCGACCCCAGCGAGCTGGCAATGGCGTCGGACGAATCTGGTTGGTTCGTAACCCTGTTTTGGCTCACCTGGCTGACCATCGCCGTCGTTGCCTTGCGGTGGGTGCGCTCGCGGTGGGGCATGTGGCAGACCTGGATCATTTCCCTTCCCGTGTTGCTGGCCCTCGGTGGCGCGACCGCCGGTGCTGCTATCACGAATCTCCCGAACCTGCTTTAGCCCGACCCGAGGATGACATGAATGAATTGACGAGGGCGTGCGCGAGCGACGCACGCCAGAAAAAGGACCTGTTGGCGGCCGAAGCCGCTGGGGATACCCGCATCAAGGAAGAGCCGATGACCCCGGCTCGCTCCCGATTGCTGTGAGCACGATGGAGAACCAGATGTCCCCCACCACGAGCCGTGATCCGGCGACCCTGTTACTTCCAGCGGGGTCCTTCATCGCTCCCGCCCCGATTGAGCCAGCTCCACTGGTAACCGGGCCGGAGTTCGTGTCGCCAAGCCACGACGAGACACTCGACACTCGACTCGACGCCGAAGCCAAGCGGATGCGCGCCGAGGCTGCCACGCCTGCTCCGGGCAGCGAACTCACCATGCTCGAGGCCCGGTCCATCTCGGCGTGGTTCGGCGACCACAAAGTGCTCGATCGGGTGTCGCTCACCATGGAGGCGGGCAAAATCACGGCTCTCATCGGGCCATCCGGCTGCGGCAAGTCCACCTTCCTCCGCATCCTCAACCGTATGCACGAGATGATCCCATCCGCATCGCTCGCGGGGGAGGTGCTGCTAGACGGCGAAGATATCTACGCAGCAACACGTCGTCTGACCGACGCTCGCCGAGACATCGGCATGGTGTTCCAGAAGCCGAACCCCTTCCCGGCGATGTCGATCTACGACAATGTGGTGGCCGGCCTCAAGCTCACCGGCATCCGTTCCGGACGAGACTCGAAGGATGCCCTCGTGGAGGAGTGCCTCACTAAGGCCGGCTTGTGGAAAGAGGTTCGCGACCGACTGCGCCAGCCCGGCGGCGGCCTCTCCGGAGGCCAGCAGCAGAGACTCTGCATCGCGCGATCGCTCGCCGTGCGTCCGAAGGTGCTTCTGATGGATGAACCCTGCTCGGCCCTCGACCCCACTTCCACCAGGGTGATTGAAGAGACCATGCTCGAACTCGCTCGCGAGGTGACCATCGTGATCGTTACTCACAACATGCAGCAGGCCCAGCGGGTCTCAGACAACTGCGCCTTCTTCCTCGCCTCTCAGGGGACGCCGGGCGGGATCGTCGAGCACGGCGACACCGAGGTGATGTTCGGCAGCCCGACCGACTCGCGCACCTTCGACTACGTCAACGGCCGGTTTGGATAGCGAGCGTGGAACGATCGCGAGCAGCCCTCGTGGTGCTGCAGTGGGTTGCTTTGCTGGCGCTTGTGGGCTGGGGTGCCGCAGTGTGGGCGTCCGTCGCGAACAACCGATCGGAGGCGGCGAGCTACGCCCGGGTGGAGGTCGTCCCCGAGCCGGCGGCGCTTCCCGAGCCGACGGTGCAGGCTCCTGTCGTCGCGCGACCCGTCTCCATCAGTGATCGAATCGATCCGGCCTGGCTTGCCGCCGTGTCGTCGGGCACCGGTATCCCGCGCACGGCGCTCGCAGCGTACGCGGGTGCGGCATCCGTGCTTGCGGAGCAATCGCCTGGCTGCCACCTCGGTTGGAACACCCTCGCGGCCATCGGGCACATCGAGTCCGACGACGGACGGTACGGTGGGGCCGTCCTGAGTGACAACGGGTACTCGAGTGTGCCGATCATCGGGCCGAAACTCGATGGCGGCGCGTTTGCGGGCATCCATGATTCGGATG
>JAYSPT010000197.1:0-28207 GCA_043721995.1 Salinibacterium sp.
GTCGTCGAGATCTCGCGGCCTTCGACCGTGGGCTCGAGCACCGCGTTGAAGGTTTCGAGCGGCGGCACCTTGATCTGCTCGTCGGCCTTCGTGCGCCGATGCGGCAGATAGCCGCCGAGCGCCTCGCGCCGCTCGTGCAGGTAGCGCATCTCCGGCGTGTGCTCCTCGGGCTTGCAGAACGGGATGTCGCCGAGATGCTCGTCGGAGATGGGAATGTTCCAGCGATCGCGGAACAGCTTCACGTCCTCGTCGACCAGCTTCTTGGTCTGGTGCGCGGTGTTCTTGCCTTCGCCGCTCTTGCCCATGCCGAAGCCCTTGACGGTCTTCACCAGGAGCACGGTCGGCTGGCCTTCGTGGTGCGCCGCCTTGTGAAATGCCGCGTAGACCTTCTGCGGATCGTGGCCGCCGCGCTGCAGGCGCCAGATGTCCTCGTCGCTCATCGTGGCGACCGAGGCGAGCAGCTTCGGGTCCTGCCCGAAGAAGTGCTTGCGCACGAAGGCACCGTCGTTGGCCTTCATCGCCTGGTAGTCGCCGTCGACGGTGTCCATCATCACCTTGCGCAATGTGCCGTCCTTGTCGCGCGCGAGCAGCGGATCCCAGTAGCTGCCCCAGATCAGCTTGATGACGTTCCAGCCCGAGCCGCGGAACTCGCTCTCGAGCTCCTGGATGATCTTGCCGTTACCACGAACCGGTCCGTCGAGTCGCTGGAGGTTGCAGTTGATCACGAAGTTGAGGTTGTCCAGGCCGTCATTCGCGGCCAGCTGGAGAGCGCCGCGGCTCTCCACCTCATCCATCTCGCCGTCGCCGAGGAACGCCCAGACCTGCTGGTCCGAAGCGTCCTTGATTCCGCGGTTGGTCAGGTACTTATTCGATTGCGCCTGGTAGATCGCGTTGATCGGACCGAGTCCCATCGACACGGTCGGAAACTGCCAGAACTCCGGCATGAGTCGCGGATGCGGGTACGAGGACAGACCGTGTGGCGCACGGGACTTCTCCTGCCGAAAACCGGCGAGGTGCTCCTCGGTCAGTCGGCCCTCCATGAATGCGCGGGCGTACATTCCGGGGGATGCGTGGCCCTGGTAATACACCTGGTCGCCGCCGCCGGGATGGTCATGCCCGCGGAAGAAGTGGTTGCTGCCGACTTCATAGAGCGTCGCCGATCCCGCATAGGTCGAGATGTGGCCGCCAACCCCGATGCCGGGGCGCTGCGCGCGGTGGACGGTGATCGCCGCGTTCCAGCGAATCCACGCGCGATACTTGCGCTCGATCTCCTCGTTGCCGGGGAACTCGGGTTCATTCTCTGGCGCGATCGTGTTCAGGTAGTCCGTGGTGGGTACCATCGGCACGCCCAGGTGTAGGTCTTTGGAGCGCTTGAGCAGGCTGAGCATGATCTCCCGTGCCCGCTCATGGCCTTGCGCTGCAACGAGGGACTCGAGGGATTCGTTCCACTCGGCGGTCTCCTCCGGATCGCTGTCGATGTGATTCACCGAGTACGGGTCCTGATCGTTTACCGTCACCGTCGACCTCTTTCTTGTGCAGAACAGGGTTTGGCGTTGAACTCGAAGGTCGGGTTACGACCTGTCGGGATCGACTACACATTGCAATTCTAGTTGTGCCATTGATGCAACTCTGGGCAGGCGTAGGATTGCCAATCGTGCGTGTGCGGCAGGTGGCCGCCTCGAGAGGACCAAACGAAGATGGCGCTGGAAAAGGACACTACGGCGCCCGACTTCGATCTCCCCAACCAGTTCGGTGAGCACATCCGACTCGGTGAATTCCGCGGCAAGAAGCCGGTCGCACTCGTGTTCTTTCCTCTCGCCTTCTCCACCACTTGCACGACCGAGTTGTGCGAGTTGCGCGACAACCTGAATCTCCTCACCTCGAAGGGGGTCGAGCTGATCGGCATCTCAGTGGACTCGAAAGCCACCCTGCGTGCTTTCGCCGAGGCTCAGGGCTACGACTTCACGCTCCTCGCTGACTTCTGGCCACACGGCGCAGTCTCCAAGGAGTACGGGGTGTTCCTGCAGGAGAAAGGGTTCGCGAACCGCGCGACCTTCCTGATCGACGTTGACGGGGTCATCCGTGCCACTTTTGTCACCGCACCGGGGCAACCGCGCTCGATTGAGCAGTACACCCAAGCGCTGAGCGAACTCCACCCGGCGCACGTCTAGCTCTTCTGTGAGAGGGCGGCGGCCAGGGAGCCCTGACGTCTGGCCGCAATGATCTGGATGGTGCCCGGCAGGCGCGCGAGCACCCGGGGGGACAGGTGTAGCCGCAGGGATGGTTAGGTGTTCCCCTTCAGGGCGATACAGGGCTCATGCGCGCGGGTCGGGCACGGCTACCTGCCTCGCTGCCTAACTCGGAGCAAGGATATTCACCGCACGCGAAATCACCAGCGCGAGAATGACGAACCCGGTGAGTGACTGGTACGCCATAAATCCCTTGCCCCGGAGGCTGAGTGGCATGACGTCGGTGGGGCTGAAGGCCATCATGTTCGTGAGCGAGAAGTAGGCGTAGTCGAAGAAGACGGGCATCCACCCTTCGACGCCTTTCGGATTGTCCTGCTGTGGAAAGCGATAGTCGCGCCGCCTCCTGTCTTTGAGCCCCTCGATTCGCCGTGCGACCGGCCCGCCCTCATCCAACTCCCAGTAGATGAGCGAGAACGCGACCACGTTGGTGATCCAGACGCCACCTGCGACCAGCAGGACCCCCGCGCCGTCTTTGCGCCCGTTGACAAGCTCGCTGATGAGCTCGACTACGTACACCTGGTTGACGACCGCGAGTCCGAATGCCAGGCCGATCCCGATTCCGCGAGTGACCGGGGTGTCCCAGCTGAGGTGCCGCGGGTTGGCGAGGATCAGCGGGATGAACACAACGATCGCGACGGCTGGAATGACCCAGGAGGGGAGCCAGGAAACGAGCGGCGGAAGGAAGTAATAGACGGTCAGCGCCAGAGTGATGACGATCACGACCGGCCACCTGTGTTCCGGATTCTTGTCGACTTGCCGGCGAGAGGAGGTCGACGTTGCTGCCATGCGAGGAAGTGTATGCCTGTAACATCGGTGTACGTTGATCGGCGCTTGGCTGTATCCGGTCGATGGGCCCTTAGCTCAGTTGGTAGAGCGCCACGTTTACACCGTGGATGTCATCGGTTCGAGCCCGGTAGGGCCCACCCCTCAAAATCCCCGAGATTCCGCGATAGTTGGCGGGCACGGACCGCGCGAAAATTCACGTCTTTTTCGTCCGCGTACCCCCGGCGTACCCCGCAACGGAGAAAGCTGAGTTCAATCGGGCCACCGCAGCGGTATCGGCATCCGATCCGAGCCAGTGAGCATAAGTGTCTGCAGTGAGCTTCGCGGAGGAGTGACCAAGCCATGCCTGGGCGGTCTTGAGGTCGACGCTGTTTTGCAGCCACAGTGTGGCCGCCGTGTGGCGCAGGTCATGGATTCGGCGCCCACGACTTTCAATATCCCACCTGATCGAACGCTTGAAGTTCGCCAGTAGTCGCATCGAACCCGTCTGGGACGCGAACAGCGGCTCGTCGGGTTGTCGGCCAGCGACATGAGCTCGAATGATGTCAGCAATGGCGTCGACCACCGGAACAGTGCGCACCTTGCCGCTCTTAGTGGTGGTTCGAACCGGGTGACCGTCTGTGTGCGAGCGCGAGACAAGGATGGCCATGCGCGGCACCAGCTGAATGTCGCGCACTCGCAGCGCGGACAGTTCTCCCCAGCGAAGGCCGGTGTGGCCCAACACCAGCAAAATGTCCGCGTGCTCGGCACCGAACTTTTCGGTCAAGTCGGCATGAAGGGCATTGAGTTCGCCGAGTGAAAACGGCCAGATCTCGTGCTTCTGCTCGGTGCCAGTGCCTCGGGGCACCCGTGACGGAATCGCCGGGTTCTGAGCGATCATGCCTTCGCGTACTGCCCAGGAGAAGAAGCTCGAAAGAGTGTTTCGAAATCGGGTCACCGTCGATCGCGCGAGCGTCTTGACCAACGTTGCGTAGAGCGCATCCAGGTCGCCGGGACGAATCGCGGCCACTGGCTTGTTGACAATAGATGCCGGGAGCCTCTTGAGCGTTCCGGTCTCCTCCGTGTAAGTGGTTGGCGACACCGAGTACTTGCGGCTCTCAGTCCACCGAGTCAAAGCATCGCGGACGAGGACTTTGCCCGCCTTCGGATCTATGAAATCACCCAGGGAAAGAGCCCGCTTTTGGGCATCGTGCCAAGCGTCGGCATCGCGCTTGAGGTCGAAGGTCTTGCTCGCGACAACTCGGCGGCCAAACTTCACGATCGCTCTGAATCGACCTGAAGGGGTCTTCGTAACTGTCATCTCAGATGCTCGCTCACATATTGGTCGAGATCTTCGCGCCGATAACGCGGGATACCCTTCAGATTAATCCAGGACGGGCCCTCGTGGGTGCGCCGCCAACGACACAGTGTCGACTCAGACACGCTGAGAAAGGCCGACGCTTCCTTCGATGTCCACAACGCGGATCGCGACCCAGGTCGACCCGAAGGAGCACTGGGCGACGAACTCGGTGTTGCGGCCGACCATCGATCAGTATCAATTGCCATTTTCATATTTCCATTCCGTTTTCGAGTGGATCGACCTAACCTCTGGCCAATGACTCCACTCCACATCGGCAGACCGGACATATCGAGGGCACTTGTCTAACAAACAGGGACAGAGTCCGCCAAAGGCAGAGGTCTTCTGCGGCAATCGTTCACGGTGCGAAGGCACGCAACCCTGGTAACTCGAACGCCGTGGGTCTACTACAGAGGTTGTTCCCGACCTGCAGCCATCGGGCGACGAAGGCGCATCGTTCGACACGTAGTCCGATTGTGATCGGGCGCAGTCCGCTCCGCTCCCCGCACCCTCGGCGTCTACTTTGTTGCCGCGGAGCTCAAACGACCCCCGCTTTGATCAATCGGTTCAAACTTTCTCTACTCCATCAAGGGCCGAGATGCAGGAAAGAATCTCGGCGGCCGCCCGCAAATCATCATCACAGTGAGATCCGCGATACCGAATGGCTCATAGAAGGCGGCCAGCCCGCGGCCTAGGTCACGAGAGACCTGGGAATGCCTCGAGCCACGCTCTACCGCCGATCACGAACTTTCAACCCTGGCCCCGGTTAGCCCTCTCAGGCATCCGTTTTCCAGTAGTTTCGGGATGTGGGAGCGCGATTTGTTCAAGGTGTCACGGACCTGGCAACGGTCAGGTCTGACCTAGCAGCTTCATGGCATCCGACGAAGAACGGTGCCCTGAGCCCCACAGGTGTGATGCCCGGTTCCGGGCAAAAGGTGTGGTGGATGTGTTCGCTCGGGCACGAGTGGACAACGACGGTGGCAAGCCGCACTCGCGGTGCAGGGTGTCCCGTTTGCGCTGGCAGATCCGTGTGGCCGGGCTTCAATGACTTAGCCACGACTCACCCGACGGTTACCGCGCTATGGCACCCAACGAGAAACGGTGTGCTTACCCCCAAGGACGTAAGCGCCGGTGTCCAGCGTAGAGTGTGGTGGGTGTGCTCGAGCGGACACGAATGGGAAGCGACCGTAGTCGTTCGCTCTTTGCGGCAGGGATCCGGCTGCCCTTTTTGCGCCGGCAAAGCCGTCTGGCCCGGATTCAACGACTTAGCCACCGTCAACCCCGACGTCGCGGCATCGTGGCACCCGACAAAGAATGGCGAGCTGACTGCACAGCAGGTGACGACTGCCTCTGAGAAGAAGGTGTGGTGGGTATGTTCACTCAAGCACGAGTGGCAAACCCTGGTAGGAACGCGGACCAGCGGGGCAGGATGTCCGGTCTGTTCAGGTTGGACTGTCTTGGCTGGGTTCAATGACCTGGCAACTACACGTCCAGACATAGCGGCGTCATGGCATCCCACCAAAAACGGGGCGTTCACAGCCCAGCAAGTGACCAGAGGCTCCGGCAAGTCGGCATGGTGGGTGTGTCCGCTCGGTCACGAATGGAAAACCGTAATATCAGAGCGGACGAAAGGATCGGGCTGTCCGTACTGTGCAGGTCGTAGCCCGTGGGTGGGTTTCAACGATCTGGCCACAACCAGTCCGCATGTCGCTGCGTCATGGCACCCCGATAAGAACGGGGCCGTGAGACCGCGGGACGTCACCAACGCATCCGGGCGCCAAATCTGGTGGGTCTGTCCACTCGGACACGAATGGAAAACCACCGTTGTGCAAAGGACCAACAACGGACGATGCCCCGTGTGTAACGGCCGGCGTGTTCTAGCGGGCTTCAACGACCTCGCAACAACAAACCCCAGCGTGGCCGCGTCATGGCACCCGACCCGGAACGGGGCCCTGACGCCACAGGACATGACGAAAGCGTCGATGAAAAAGGTGTGGTGGATATGTCCGCTCGGCCACGAGTGGGAAACGACGGCCATGCACCGGGTTCGCGGGTCAGGTTGTCACGTGTGCGCAAATCTCACCGTGCTTACAGGCTTCAACGACCTGGCCACGACTAACCCAACTGTCGCGGCCTCTTGGCATCCAACTCGGAACGAGACCCTCGTGCCGCAGGGGGTGACAATTTCATCTGGGAAAACCGTCTGGTGGCTATGTCCGGCCGGACATGAGTGGAAGGCACAAATCGGTAGCCGAGCCAAAGGCGGGGGCTGCCCCAAGTGTGCGCGGTATGGATTTGACCAAACGAGTGCCGCTGTCCTTTACTTCCTTTCACACCACGAACTCAAAGCACGGAAGATCGGTATCACCAACATCACCGGCCACCGGATCTCTGACTTCAAGAAACACTGCTGGATCGTCCTCTACGAAATCATGTCCCCAGACGGCAATCTCGTCCTTTCCGCAGAGACAGCCCTCTTGTCATGGATCAGGAACGATCTCAAGCTCCCGATATACCTCGGGCAACAGGACATGAGTGGCCGCAGCGGCTGGACAGAAACTTTCACTTCGGAGGGACCGACCGACTCAGTCGTAATCGACCGAATCAAGGCAGAAATCTTTGGTACGCCTGTAGCCAAACAGCATTAACCACGCCGCCTAATTCGGGCGGCATCTCAGGCGCTCGTGCTTCACGCCCGCAGTTTGACCGCGCCCTCACCGCGCTCGAGGCGGGGCACACTCGTCAACACGACCTTGGACAGGCTCGGCTGGTCGACGCAGAACATGCTCGACATCGCCGAAGGGCTCCGCGGACGTGGCGCGCGGCTTTGCGCCTTGAGTTTCGGAGGCGGCGACGTGGACACGTCGTCACCAATGGGATCGATGTTCTTCACGATCATGGCGGGTCTGGCGCAGATGGAACACGATATCCAACGCGAACGGACCGTCGACCTCGCGACCAATCGCTGCGACGCCGGAAACGATCTCGGCGGACGCCCACAACGCGTCACCGACAGCGAGATCCGGAGTGCCATTCGCCTTGTCGATGGCGGCGACCCGGTCGTCCAGGTCGCTCGAGATCTGGGGATGTCACGAGCGACGTTCTATCAAAGGTTTTTAGCCCTCAACGGTTAGCAGAGCCCTGGCGACACGGAGCGATTACAGAACACCGCTAACTTTCGATCAACTCCAAATTCATGGTGGCCCAGTGAGCCTGGCCGATGTTAGGCCCGGTGAGGGGTGTCACACGCTCGAGATAGGGACCCGTGATTTGGAGTGGTGGGATGGCTTTGGCACAACGGGAACCAATGGCATCGCGGGTGACATTGATATCAACCGCGTACCCCCGGCGTACCCCCGTTGTGCGATTCAAGGAATTTCTGCCATCTCAGCAACGCGGGAAACCCCGGAAATCCAACGATCTAGGTCATCTTTAGCGGAGTCTCTGGCGTTAACACCGTGGATGTCATCGGTTCGAGCCCGGGAGGGCCCACTCTCCACAATCTTCGGGATTCCGCGGTAGGGGTCGGCCAGTGGCTCGGTGCGCACCGTGCCACTCCTGGCGGTGGTTCGAACGGGGTGATCGTCTGCGTGGGAGCGCGAGACCAGGATGGCCATGCGCGGCACCAACTGAACGTCGCGCACTCGTAGCACCCGCGACGGAATTGCTGGGAAGTGTCCCGGTTGCGATTGGCAGCGGGCGTAAAATTGCATGGATGTTACGACCATCCCAGACCACCGTCGGCGAACTCCGGTCTTCCGGCCATGTGCAGAAAACGCTTCGCGTCGAGATCCGCGACAATCTTCTCTCCGCGCTCCGCGAGGGTCGTGACCCCTGGCCGGGGTTGCATGGCTTCTCGTCTACGGTTATCCCGCAGCTGGAGCGGGCTCTGATCGCCGGTCATGACATCGTGCTGCTCGGCGAGCGCGGGCAGGGCAAGACTCGGCTGCTGCGCACGATGGTCGGGCTGCTCGATGAATGGAGCCCGATGATCGGCGGCTCGGAGCTGGGCGAACATCCCTTCGAACCGATCACCACGGCAAGTCTGCGCCGAGCCGCCGAGCTGGGTGATGACCTCCCGGTCGTCTGGCGCGGCCGCGATGAGAGATATGCCGAAAAGCTTGCCACCCCCGACACGAGTGTGGCCGACCTCATCGGGGATGTCGACCCGATGAAAGTCGCCGAGGGTCGCAGCCTGGGGGATCCGGAGACCATCCACTTCGGACTGATCCCGCGCAGCCACCGCGGTATCGTCGCCATCAACGAGCTGCCCGACCTGGCCGAGCGCATCCAGGTAGCAATGCTCAACGTGATGGAGGAGCGCGATATCCAGATCCGCGGGTATGTGCTTCGACTCCCGCTCGATGTGCTCGTGGTGGCCAGCGCCAACCCCGAGGACTATACCAACCGTGGGCGGATCATCACTCCGCTGAAGGATCGCTTCGGCGCCGAGATCCGCACCCACTACCCGACTGAGCTCGTTGACGAGATCGCTATTATTCGCCAAGAAGCCGACCTGTTCGCCGATGTGCCGGACTACCTTGTTGAGATACTCGCGCGGTTTACCCGTGCCCTGCGCGACTCATCTGCGGTTGACCAGCGCAGTGGGGTGAGCGCCCGATTCGCTATCGCGGGAGCCGAGACTATCGCCGCGGCCGCGATCCACCGGGCGACCCGCCAGGGCGAGCCGGAGGCAGTGGCCCGGCCGGTCGATCTGGAAACGGCCATTGACGTGCTCCGCGGCAAGGTCGAGTTCGAGTCGGGCGAGGAGGGGCGGGAAGACGAGATTCTCGACTATCTCCTCCGCACCGCCACTGCAGAAACAGTCCGAGCCCACTTCCACGGTCTCGACTTTGCTGTGCTGCTGGAGTCGATCGAAGCCGGGGCCATGGTCACCACGGGTGAGCAGGTCACGGCCCGCGACTTTCTTGCAGGCCTCCCGGCACTCGGCGAATCGGAGCTCTACGACGAGATCTGTTCGCGACTGGGTGCCACTAGCGACGGTCAGCGAGCTGGCGCAATCGAGCTCGCCCTCGAGGGGCTGTATCTGATGCGCAAGATCAGCAAGGAAAGTGGCGAGGGCGAAGTCATCTATGGCTAGAAATTGTTGTGGCTGGAAATAACTGTGGCTAGAACCAATCGCCGGCTAGCCCGACATGCTCGCTACGGCCAGTATGACGGCGGCCCTGATCCGCTCGCCCCGCCCGTCGACCTGTCGGAAGCCCTTGATGCGATCGGCGAAGACGTCATGGCTGGCTCTTCGCCGGAGCGAGCCATGCGCGAATTTTTGCGACGGGGAGGCGCGGATCAGGCGGGCCTCGACGACCTTGCGCGCCGAGTTGCCGAGCGTCGACACGAGCTGGCGAAAAAGCACAACCTGAACGGAACCCTTCAGGAGATCAAGGCTTTGCTCGATAAAGCCGTATTAGCCGAACGCAAACAGCTTGCGCGTGCCGTCGAGTTGGATGACGGCGACCGGATGCTCTCTGAGATGCAGCTCGACAATCTGCCGGCCTCTCCAGCAGCAGCGGTGAGCGAACTCAATGAATACGCCTGGAAGAGCAGCGAAGCTCGAGCCGACTTCGAGAAGATCAAGGATCTGCTCGGGCGTGAACTGCTCGACCAGCGCTTTGCCGGCATGAAGAAAGCGCTGGAGAACGCGACCGACGCTGACCGGGCGGCCATCACCGAGATGATGAACGACCTCAACGCTCTGCTCGACGCCCACGGGCGCGGCGAGGATACCCCGGAGCAGTTCGACGACTTCATGACCAAGCACGGCAGATTCTTCCCCGAAAAACCGGAGAATATCGACGAGTTGCTTGACTCGCTTGCCGAGCGAGCGGCAGCCGCTCAGCGCATGCGCAACTCGATGAGCGAGCAACAGCGCGACGAACTCGACGCGCTCGGCCAGGAGGCCTTCGGCTCACCGGAGTTATTGGCGTCACTTTCCCAGCTCGACGGCAGCCTCCGTGCTCTTCGTCCGGGTGAGAACTGGGGCGGCTCCGAGCGGATGGAGGGCGAGGAGGGGCTGGGTCTCGGCGACGGCACCGGGGTGTTCCAGGACATCGCCGAGCTCGACGCGCTGTCGGAGCAGCTCGCGCAGTCCTATAACGGATCCCGTCTGGACGATCTGGACCTCGACCAACTGTCTCGACACCTCGGCGACGAAGCGGCGGTTGACGCGCGCACGCTTCAGCAACTCGAAAAAGCTCTTCGGGACTCGGGCACGATGAAGCGCGGATCCGACGGCCAACTCACTCTGACCCCGAAAGCCATGCGGCAACTCGGAAAATCCCTGCTGCGCGATGTGGCACAGCGCATGTCGGGCCGCCAGGGAAACCGTGATCTTCGCCAGGCGGGCGCCGCGGGCGAGCGCTCCGGTGCCAGTCGCGAGTGGGCCTTCGGTGACACGGAAGCCTGGGACGTTACTCGCACCGTCACCAATGCCATCACTCGCACGGCAGGAGAGGGCCGAGTCACCGGCGCGGGTGTGCGGATCGAGATCGGCGACGTCGAAGTGCAGGAAACCGAGGCGCGCACCCAAGCCTGTGTCGCACTTCTCGTGGATACCTCGTTTTCGATGGTGATAGACGGGCGGTGGGTGCCGATGAAGCGCACGGCGCTCGCGCTGCACACCCTCATCACAAGCCGTTTCCGGGGCGACGACCTGCAGCTCATTAGCTTCGGTCGGTCGGCCTCAGTGATCGACATTGAGCGGCTCACCGGGCTCGAGGAGAACTACGACAAGGGCACCAATCTGCATCATGCCCTGCTGCTGGCAAACCGCCACTTTCGGAGGCATCCGAACGCCCAGCCGGTGCTGCTCATTGTCACCGACGGCGAACCGACCTCGCATCTCGAAGCCAGTGGTGAGGTCTTCTTCAACTACCCACCGCATCCGCTCACCGTGGCCTACACCGTGCGTGAACTTGAGAACTCGATGCGTCTGGGCGCCCAGACCACGTTCTTTCGTCTCGGCGACGACCCTGGCCTCGCCCGGTTCATCGATGCGATGGCTACACGCGTTGGCGGCACGGTCGTTTGCCCCGAGCTCGACGATCTCGGTGCGGCCGTTGTCAATTCTTACCTCGGGTCGCGCGGCAGCCGAGTGGTGAGCCCTCAGAACAGAGGCCATGGCACGGCGGGCATCTGACCGCGGGGGCCAGGAAAGCGCCGGTTTTTTTTCAACCGATCGCAGCGGGTAGCCAGTGCCGCTATCTCGGTATCCGTGAGTAGTTCGGCAAGCGCCGAGCCAAGCTCACCATCGAGTTGGGAGCGAACCCGGTCAATGCCCGACAACTCCTCTTCGGTGAGCTTCTCACCGAGCCAGCCCCAGAGCACAGTGCGCAGTTTGTGCTCGGTGTGGAAGGTGAGCCCGTGGTCAACTCCGTGACGGTGACCATCCGCCATCGCCAGCACATGGGCGCCCTTGCGGTCGGCATTGTTCACGATCACGTCGAACACGGCCATTCGCCGGAGCGCTGGGGAGTCTTCATGGATGAGGGTGAACTCTTGATCCTGGTCATCCGTGCCGGTGAAAACGTGGCGCCAGCCCGGGTTGGGTTCCGCGCCCGCGGGTATCAGATCGACAGCATCCTGCTCGGGATCGACCTCCCGCCAGAGTTGCACCATCCCCGCGCCGAGCGGCCCATCACGCAGCCAGGTGAGGGGAACAATGTTCCAGCCAAACGCTTCAGAGACGAGGCAGGCCGCGACCTCGCGACCCGCCAGATCGCCGTCGGGGAAGTCCCAGAGTGGACGTTCGCCGGCGATCGGTTTGTAGACCACCACGGTATTTTCGATGCGCGCCAGGTAGGTCGCATTCGATGCCGTGGTGATGCGCCCGATGATCTCTAGCGCACCCTCCGCGAGAGCGATATCCCGCATTGTCAGAGATCATCACGCCGCGCGTGCACGTGCCCCTCCGGGTCAATAGGCGTGCCGCAGAGGGAACAAATTGACCGACCGGCACCCACTACCTCAAGCGTGCGCTTCGCAAATGCCCGCGCAGTTCCGACGGGAATCCGCACCAGCATCATCTCGGTCGGCTCCGTCTCGATCTGGTCGGTGGCGCCCTCCTCAGCCAATACGAGCGGGTAGGCCTTGATGACGAGCTGAGCCGTCGACGGGTCCCAGCCCAGGCTCATCACTCCGATGCGAAACTCGGCATCGACCGGTTGCTCCAGGGGATCGTTATCAACGAGCTCGATCGGGGTATCCATCGGCACACTCGCCGGGTTGCCCTGCTGATCCATCAGTTCGTCGAGAATTTCTTCGATCTTTTCGGCGAGCAGAGCCGACTGTTCTTTCTCGAGCGCGACGCTTGCAATCCGTCTTCCGGTGCGAGCTTGGAGGTAGAACGAGCGTGATCCGGGTTCCCCGACCGCGCCGACGACGACCCGATCGGGCCAGTCGAACACGTGGATGATGGTCGGCATAGGAACAGTCTACGAGCGGTGCGTGAGCGATTCCTCAGAGATTACCGCCGCCGCCGCCGACCGCCGCATCGGGCGCTGGCGTGCTGGCGCGAAGCCAGGAAAGATCCCCAGAATCGGTGTTCGTCGCGATGACATTGGGGCGCCCGGCTCCGTACCGCACGAAGGAAACGGATGCCGGGCCGACACTGATTCGCTGAAACAGGTCGAGATGCATGCCGAGGGCGTCGGCGAGGATCGACTTGATTACGTCGCCGTGACTGACAGCGACCCAGACCGCACCGGATCCGTGCAGTAGTTCAAATGCCGCGTCATGTCGCCGAATCGCCGCAACCGAGCGGGCCTGCATCGCCGCCATCGATTCACCGCCGGGAAATGTGACCGCGGACGGGTGCGATTGCACCGCGGGCCAGAGATCCTCCTTGGCCAGCTCGGCCAGCGTGCGACCCTGCCATTCGCCGTAGTCGCACTCGGTGAGCCCCTTCTCCAGCGCCATGATCGGCGCTTCACCCGGGTTTTCGGCAGTGCGAGCGTCGAGGATGAACCGCGCCGTTTGTCGACAGCGTTCCAGGGGGCTCGAAACCACTCCCACCAGGGGCACCACCGCCAAACGGGCACCCGCGAGAGCGGCCTGTTTTTGACCGGTCTCGTCGAGTCTGATGCCCCCGGCCCGCCCTGCCAGTATGCCTGCGGTGTTCGCGGTGGTGCGGCCGTGCCGCACGAGAATAACCGTGCCCATACCCCAAGCCTAGACATTGGTGCCGGGTGAACCCGATAGCGAGCCGCCTGACGTTTGTGCTTTAGTAGCGCGCTCCGACAACCTGCATTGCGTCCGCATTCCGTCTTGGTGTAAATCGACCTAACCTTTGGCCACTGACTCCACGCCACATCAGCAGACCAGACACATCGAGGGCACTCGCGTGATAAACCGCGACAGCGTCCGCCAAAGGTCAAGGCTCTCTGCGGCGACCATTCGCCGTACGATGGCATCCAATCCTGGCCGCTCGAACATCGTTGATCGACGGCAGGGGTTATTTCCGAGTTGCACGCATCAGGCGACGAAAGTGCATCGATCGACACATGGTCTGATTGTGATCCGGCGCAGTCCGCTCCCCCCGCCCTCAGCAATTAGTTTGTTGCCGCGGAGCTCAATCGACTACCACTGGGGTCAATCGGTTCAAACTATTGATTTATGCCCAGGCCGACTACAGCGGGGGTTGAACTTCCTGGGAAGGCGACAGCGCGAGAACTTTGGGCTGACGATGTAGCCCTCCCTTCAACCTTGAAGTCTGCTCTATATGATTCCGCACTACTGCAGTCGCTCTATGACTCAACCCATCACGAAGAGGTTGTCTTCTCTGAAATGTGAAAATAAAAGGCGGATGTACCGACTGCCCAAATCCCTAAAATCCGGACTTGTAGCTGGAACACACGGCTAGAGCTCGGTCAGTCACCAATGTAAACAACTGGCACTCCTCGCGATGTCATAGTCGCGTCGTATTCCCCCGGCGAACCCCCGCTCTGCGATTCGAGCAATTTCTGCCATCCCAGCAACACGAGAAACCGCGGAAATCCAGGGATCTAGGTGATCCGGCCACAGCGCTCAAACAGCCGCAGGGCGGGCTCAACCGCCCCAACAAACCCGCGGGATTCCTTGGTGCGTCGCGGCCAGTCTCTGACCATGGAGCCTGGCTGCGCCTTAGAATTTTCCGCATGGCAGACGACGCGGCTGATGAAGTATTGCCTTCCCTCGACCCGAGCTCCGCCGCGACCGGACCGCGGCGATCGACCTTCACGCCGCCTCAAGAGCGCCTGCCCGAATCCGTCGCGATACCGCTGACCGCCGCAGAAGAAACACCCCAGCTGGATGATGACGCGCTTGCCGACGCGCTCGCTGCGGATTTCGCGCGCGCGAACACGGGCGTAATCCACCTCCCGGTCGCTCAGCCGGAGCTACCGACAATAGGGGCCCCAACCGAGTCGGATGCCGACGCAGAGCTGTCCGCGCAGCCGTCCGCGCAGCAGTCCGCCGAGCCATCCGCCCAGCCGGTCGCGGAGCACCCGATCGGCTCGCCACCTCCGGCCGCACCGCCTGCCAGCGTGGAACCCGGATGGTCGGCCGCAGCCCCGTGGAGCGATCTGCCCGCTCCCGATCCATCTCAGGCGGTCGCGCTCCCGGATCCGAATGATCGTCCAGTTCGTAAGTCCATGCCCGACGACGAACTCGTGCACTGGGTGGACGACGCGTCCCATGAACCGGGCGCCACGCTCGACGCGATCACGCAACTCGAGTCGCAACTCGCGCTGCGCGAAGCGGACGCCAAGGAGTTCCAGAACTGGGAGAGCCGGATGCGCTCCGTCGGAACTCCGGATGCGACAGCCGCCGTCGAAGATGTGCGGACGGAATTCACCGACGTACTTCCTGAGACGCGGGTCGCTGGCGGAGTCGGCGTGGTAGCGGAGCCCGCACCCGGACCGGACGCTGCGCCGGAGACAGACCAAGCTTCGGAGGCTTCACAGGAGCCGAACGAGCCAGAAGTGCAAGCAGCGCCGTGGCTGGCCGATGCGGAGCCGGCCGAGGCAGACCACGCACCGGACAACTCGGGGGTCGCGGCTGGACTCGCTTTTGACGAACTGATCGCGCCCGCGGTGGAGGCGGTTCCGCCTTCAATCTTCACGACGCAAGAGCTCGAGCCTGAGCCGGATTTGCGGCTTGCGCCGGAGCGTGAGTTGGTGGCCGACCCGAAGTTTGCCGCGCCAATATCCGTCGAGCCGACTCCTGTCGAGCTGATCGACTCTCCGCCGGAATACAACGCGCCTGCCGAGGCAGCGCATGTCGAGGCAGCGCCCGCCGACTCAGCGCCAGAGGCTGTAGATCACGATCTTCCCGACCATGAGCCGCCGATTTACGACATCCCTGTTGCAGAACCCGAGTCGGCGTACAGCCCCGTTTTCGGGGCCGAGGCTGACGGGCTGTCTGAGCCGGAACCTTCCGCAGAAACGCCAGTGGTCGTGCCTTTTGCGACCTATGCGGATGCCCCTCCGCCAGCGATGGCGGCTGCGGGTGATGCCCGAGCCGACCCTGCGCCCCCGCAACTCCCGGCCTGGGAGATTCCTCCGCCCGGTCCGAACTGGGCGCCCGCTCCGAGCGACGATGTCGAGACTGCGCCCCGACCGGCCGCGTCAGCCGAGGACGGTGATGTCACACCTGACTCTGGAGCGGAGTCTGATGAGCCGCTTGCGGCGTCAGGACCGTGGGGCCAGGGAGACGAGCCGGGAGAATCGCCAACGCCAAATCCATGGCAACCTGCTGTCGCGACGACAATCCTCGATGAGACGAGTCCTGAACCCGAGCACACGTGGATTGGCCAGTTCGAAGAACCCGCGGAGCCCGCAGCCGCACCCGAAGAAACGGCCGCACCCGAAGCGCTGGCCGAACCAGAAGCACCTGAGGCAACGGCCGCACCCGACGAAATGACCGCGCCAGAAGAATCAGCCGACCCAGAGGCACCGGCCGCACCCGAAGCGCCGCCCGAGCCTGAAAAGTTCGAAATGCCGATCGGGCCGGTCGCACCGATCCCGATTCCTGAGGTGGATTCAGAGCCGAGCCCTCCGCCCCTCGTTGAGCCGGAGGCGCACGGCCCACCGCTGCTGCCCTCGCAGGTCGCTGGTCGCGCGCCGACCATCCCGGTTGACTACGGCTCGATGCCGCCGCCGACTGCCGGTACGGCAGTTCCAGCGACCTTGGTGGCACCACCAGGTTTTGATGACCTGATCGGTGAACCGGATGCTTCGCATCCCGATCCCGATGAGCAACCGAGTCTCTATCGGGGCTCCGATCACGAGCCCGCTGCGACCCTTGTTGGGCCGGTCGACATCGACTCGCTGCCGACTGCGGCGGGTGAGTCGGCCCCGACGAATACGGGAACCATTCCCGTGGTCGCGCCGAATTACCAGTCCGAGCTGCCCGACGACGTCGATGAGACCGACCGAGTCTTCGCAGGAGTGATCGGACCGGTGGCGGTTGGAACTTCTGGGGTGGTAGTGGCTGCGGTGGCTGCCCACCCGCCCTCGGGACCCATTCCTACAACGCGCATCCCCGCGGATGAGACGGTCGTGGTCAACAACGAACCCGTGCGTTCGAGGGTCTTCAGCTTTGAGGAGAGCGGCCTTGAGCGGACTCCCATCGACCAACGTGTGGGTCGGGCGGCCCGCCTGTTTTGGCTGTGGTTCGCAGCGAACTCGTCGATCCTCAGTCTCGGACTCGGCGCGGCGGTAGTCGCCGTGGGCATGAATCTTCGTCAATCGATACTGGCGATTCTTGCCGGTGTCGCGCTCTCGTTCATCCCGCTCGGCCTGACAACTCTCGCCGGTAAGCGCAGCGGTCAGCCAACGATGGTGGTCTCGCGCGCGACGTTCGGAATCGTGGGCAACATCGTGCCGGCACTTATGGCACTAGTCACCAGACTGTTCTGGGGTGCGGTATTGCTGTGGCTGCTGGGATCTTCGGTGGCGATCATCCTCGTGGGCGCTCGTCTGGATGGTGGACTCGGCGACCGAAAGCTCCTCGTTCTCTCGCTGGCAGTCGCGTTCCTGGTCGCCCTACTCGTTGCATTTGCCGGGTATCCGCTATTCGCGCGTATCCAACTCGTGCTGAGCATCATCTCCGGCGCTCTTGTGGTCGGCCTGATCGCGCTCACGTGGCAGTATGTGGACTTCTCCGCCGCGCTGTCGACCCCCGATGGCTCATGGCTGCTCACGCTCTCCGGTGCCGTTCTGGTATTCAGCTTCGTTGGCCTGGTGTGGGCAAACAGCGGTTCAGACCTCGCGCGCTACCAGCGACCGAGCACGAGCGGCGGTGCATCAATGCTGTGGGCTACTTTCGGGACCACCCTTCCGACATTCATCCTGATTGGGTACGGGGCGCTGCTCGCAGCCTCCGACAAGGGCCTCGCGAGCGGCTTCCTGATTGCGCCCCTGGACACCCTTCGCCACCTGCTACCGGGCTGGTACCCGATCCCGCTCCTCGCGGCCACGTGCCTGAGCCTGCTGTCTGGCGTTATTCTCACCCTTTACTCGGGCGGATTCGCCCTCCAGTCCATCGGAGTGCACGTGCGTCGGCAATGGTCCATCGTGATTGTCGGGGTGCTGCTCGGCGGCCTCGCGCTGTTGCTGACCTTCGGCGTGACCGGTGGGATGAACGGACTCTTCCGGGATGCCGCAACGACAGTGGCGGTGCCGACTGCCGTGTGGGCGGGACTTTTCGCGGCCGAGACAATGATTCGCGATCGACGATTCGAACCACACTCCCTACTCACGCGCGGAGGCGTCTACGCAGACGTGAGGTGGGGCAACTTCATCGCACTGTTTGTGATCAGCGCCATCGGCTACGGGCTCACCACCGCAACGGTGAGTTGGCTCAGCTGGCAGGGCTACGGGTTCATACTGCTCGGGATCCCGTTGCAGGGCGATCTCGCCGCGAGCGACTTCGGCGTGCTGGTCGCCCTGGGGCTTGGACTGCTATTCCCTGTCCTGTTCGGAATCCGCGCCATTCGTCGCCAGGAAGCCGTGATTGTGCAGGCAACCCGCGTCGACAACGTCAACTTCTGAATATGCCCACGCTGGCTGAGGTGAACGCCGTCATTGAGACGCTGTGGCCGCTGTCCGGGGCCGAGCCGTGGGACGTGGTCGGCCCGATCAGCGGCGACCGTAGTGCGCAGGTGTCACGCATCCTGCTGGCCGTCGATGCTGTCTTCGATACAGTCACCGAAGCGATCGACGACGGTTACGACCTCCTGCTCGTGCACCATCCGCTGCTGCTGCGGGGTGTGACGAGCGTGTCGACTGATCGCTACAAGGGTGCCGCACTCGCGCGGCTGATTAGGGCTAACTGCGCGCTCATCGCGGCTCACACCAACGCTGACGTCGTTGAAACCGGTACATCAGGAACTTTTGCGTCGAAACTTGGGCTCCGTCACGTGCGGCCGATCGTGCTGGGCATCGACTCCGCCATGGGGATCGGACGCATCGGCGAACTACCGGAGCCGATGTCCCTCGGTGCACTTGCGCGCCTGCTGGGTGGGCTGCTTCCGGCGACGGCTACGGGCATCCGCGTGTCCGGGGATTTCGATACCGAGGTGGGCACCGTCGCGCTATGCGGGGGAGCGGGGGACGCCTACCTTACAGAGCCTGCGGTACTCGCAGCCGACGTGTACATCACGAGCGACCTGAGGCACCACCCGGCGTCGGAAGCGCGAGAAAACGCCCGCGTCGCGGCGGGTCCGGCACTCATCGACGTGTCGCACTGGGCAAGCGAGTGGCTGTGGCTCGAATCAGCGGCATCCGAGCTTGAGGCTGCACTGCCGGGCGTGGATGTGACCGTTAGCGACCTTCGTACTGATCCTTGGGATTTCGTCGTCGTGCAGTAGGCAAGAATGGGGGCATGGCACTGAAGGCAAGCCCCGACGACCAGGCGCTCCTGCTTGACCTGCAGGCTCTCGACACCAAACTTTCGCAGCTTGACCACCGCGCCAAGAGCCTGGCCGAGCATGCCACGCTGGATGCTCTCGGCAAGCAGGCCGATGTACTGCGTCGGTCTTTCGCGCAACAGCGCGGCGGGCTTGAAGATGTCGCGCTCGAACTGTCCCGCGTCGAATCCGACGTGAAGACGGTCGAGACGCGCATCACACGGGACTCCGAGCGGCTCCAGGCCAGCTCGTCCGTGAAGGATGTCGCCGCGCTCGAACAGGAACTCACCGCGCTGAAGAAGCGACTGGGCGATCTCGAGGAGATCGAACTCGCAGTCATGGAGCGGATGGAGCAGCAGCAGGCAGACAGCGATGCCACCAGTGGGGAACTGGCCGAAATCGTCGGGCAGATCTCTACAGTCGAAGCAGATCGGGATGCCGCGCTCGCCTCCATCAAGGGGGAGCACACTACGGCCGCAGTTGGCCGCCGCACGATCGAGGGGAACGTGCCAGCAGAGCTGCTCGCCCTGTATGAGCGCCAGCGGGCGCGCTACGGCAGCGGGGCATCCATGCTGCGCGGGGGAGTCTCGATGGCGTCGGGAGTGAAGCTCCTCGAGAACGAAATGCAGGCGATTCGCGCTGCAGCACCCGATGACGTGATCATGTGTGCATCGAGTGAAGCGATCCTGGTGCGCACCAACGAGTCCGGCCTGTAGGGCATCGGCTAAGCTTTTGTCCCGAATGGGTCGGCAAGACGGCCGCGTTGGCTGGCAACAGCCACCGAGGAACGTCCGGGCTCCGCAGAGCATGGCGGTGGGTAACACCCACCCGGGGTAACCCGCGAGACAGTGCAACAGAAAGCAAACCGCCGGTGCCGCAAGGCGCAGGTAAGGGTGAAACGGTGGTGTAAGAGACCACCAGCGGCCGGGGTGACCCGGTCGGCTAGGTAAACCTCGCCAGGAGCAAGGTCAGACAGGGAACGTTACAAAGGCTGCTCGTCCAGTTCCCGGGTAGATCGCTAGAGGCGTGCGGTAACGTACGTCGTAGATAGATGGCCGTCCAGGATGCGTGCATCCCAACAGAACCCGGCGTATCAGCCGGCCCATTCGTCCGGCGGGCGGACCTGCAAGGATCGGGACGTCGCGGAAGAGACGAAATCGGCCGGTTGGTATCCCGAACCGGATGGCACCTCCGATCAGGGTTGGTGGAATGCCGTGGGCTGGAGAGATTCGTATCGCCCCGTTCCGGTAGCCACCGCCGGTCGGTGTGGTCTTTTCGGCTGAGAATCCGCGCCCGGTTGGTGTGGTCTATTCGGCTGAGAATCCGCCGCCGCAGTACCCGGGTGATCCCGCGGTGGGGCGCAGAGCATGCCTGCGCAGGTGGTCACACCAACGCTTGACACGCGCATCAACCGCAATGCACTCATCGGTGTTGGTTTCGGCATAGTCGCGTTCTTTGCCAACATACTTTTCGTGCTCGCGCCGGTCGGTTTGGTGTTCTCGATCCTCGGCGTGGTGAAAGCCCGTGAATTACGCAGGCAGGGAGCACCCCGAACCAATATGGCTATTGCGTTCATGGGTGTTGTGCTGTGTGGGTACTCGATGATTACCGGTCTCGTGCAGATACTGCAGGGGATCTCATTCACCAATTGAAATCGCACCCGACATAGCAGGCTGATGTGGCCGGGTCATGCGCTGAAGCGATCGTGTTCAGCCTGTTCGGGAGAATCAAGCGTCGGCCGTCGATGCGTCTCCCCGGAAATGGTAGGGCAATCGCTAGTGGATTTCAGTAACTTCTGGAACGTCGTGCTCACGTTTTTCTGGGTATTCGCGTTCGTTGCGTACCTCATGGCCCTCTTCTCCGTCATCGGCGACCTCTTCAGGGACCAAACCCTGGGCGGCGGATTCAAGGCGATCTGGATCATCTTCCTGGTCTTCATTCCGTTCCTTACCGTTCTGGCCTACCTGATTTTCCGCGGTAGGGGCATGGGCGAGCGCCAGGTCGCGGCCCAGAAGCAGATGCAGGATGCCACGGCGTCGTACGTTCGCTCGGTTGCGGGCACCGGTTCGGCAGACGAGATCTCGAAGGCCAACGACCTGCTCAAGTCTGGCGCGATTACCCAAGCGGAGTTCGACACACTGAAGGCACGCGCGCTCGCTTAACCAGTAGCAACCACGGTTACTGCCGACCCTGACTGTGCTCTCTTGAGTAACGGGGGCCGGCAGTTCCACGTTACGGGCGGCACGGACGTCTCGCTTTGGGCCCAGGATGCTCTGCTCCTCGGGGCTGCCCATCGCCCAGTCACGGCCCGTAGTTCAGATCCACACTACGAGCCTGGTGCCCGCGACCCGCTTGCGTGACCCTGTTGATCTGCGGACGCAACGGATGCTTGAGGGCCCGTTCGCGTTCTACGGCGGCACAGCCACGACCATGGCTGCGGATCTCGCGAGAAGTATTTCAACGGGAATCGAAGTCGCCGGCGGCGGACACGAGCACATTGTCGCGACGGCTCCGTCGGGGTCCACAGCCACGCAGGCGGGCAGGAGGGCAGGCGGGCACGATGGCAGGCGGGTCGAGAACAACCAGCGAATGCTGTCGGCCGGCAACAAATCTCATGCTCGGATACGCGAGCTTCAATGACCGGGAATTTTATGCGCGCCGGTTCCGCAATATGAAGGGTTCGGTGGAGCCGGAGAGGCTCCCCGCATGTCAGTTCGGCCTCTATGCACGCGGCTGCGGCACAGCGCGTGGGCGGAGTGCGAACCGCGCGATACTGGCGGGGTGCCTGGGTAGCTCGACTGCCTCCGATGAGGCCGTGGTCAACTGGGCATGTACTACGCGGACCAGTCATTTGCGGACTATCGCGCGCTCACCGCAATACCCTGACCAGCTGTTTACCCCGGCCGCCGCCCGCCTCGAGGGCCGCGTGTGCAGCCGCCATCTCGCAGAGCGGTCGCACCGTGTCGATGATCGGTCTGAGCTCCCCGCGGTCGACGGCCGCGGCAAGGTCGGCGAATAGCTGAGCTTTCGGGAACGCAGAGAAAGTCCGAATCCGTTTCGGCCCGTAGATGGCCGACGGGATGATCGCGAAGACCCTGTCGATCACCGTCGTCACCATGCGGCCGTGGGGCGCGAGCAGTTTGCGGTAAGCGAGCATACGGGATCCGGTCAGGTCGACTATCGCATTGAATCTGCCGAGCTGGTCTGGTCCGTGTGTGTGGTAATCGAGCGCGGCATCCGCACCGAGTTGCCGCACAAAGTCGAGGTTGCCCGGCCCGGCAAGTGCTGTGACGTGGGCGCCCATCGCTTTTGCGAGCAAGACGGCACTCACACCAACGCCACCGCTCGCCCCGCGGATCAGTACCCGCTGGCCGGGCTTCACCTTGCAGTGATCTCGCAGGGCGATGAGCGCGGTTGCGCCCGCCATCGGGAGGGCACCAGCCTCCAGAAGCGGGATGCTGGTGGGTGCGGACGAGATCTTGCCCGCTTTGGCGAGCACAAACTCAGCTCCCGCCGCAGTGCGTCCGCCCGGGAGGCCGCCGAGAAACCCCCACACGCGATCGCCCACACCGAAAGTGGTGACTTTCTCGCCCACTCCCGCCACCTCACCTGCGAAGTCCATTCCCATGCCTTTGGGAAACCGCATCCCGGTGGCGATCCGGAACCGCCCCGAGCGCAGCCCGAGCTCCAGCGCATTCACGCTTGTGCCGTGTACCTTGACCAGAACCTCCCCCTCGCCGGGTACCGGGACACTCGCCTCCGCCTCATGAAGCACGTCGGGCGGGCCATACCGGTCGTACTGTGCCGCCCTCATGGCGTTGGTGGTGCGACCGTAGCTGCACCGGGGATCGGAACCGCCAGCGCGGCAGCCCCGAGAATGCCCGCATTGTTTCGGTGCACCGCGGGAACTATCGGTGTCTGCAGCTTGAGCAACGGAACGAAGTCGGTGTACTGCTTCGAGACTCCACCGCCGACAATAAACAGGTCGGGGGAGAAGAGCGCCTCGAGGTAGGTGTAGTACTCCTGTAAACGCTTCGCCCAGCCCGCCCAGCTCAGCCCACCGCGCTCTTTCGCCGTGTATGCGGCGCGATGCTCGGCATCCTGCCCGCGCACCTGAAGGTGACCAAGTTCTGAGTTGGGGATGAGCACCCCGTTGTAGAGCAGGGCCGACCCGATTCCCGTGCCGAGCGTGGTGAGTATCACGAGCCCCGCTATGCCCTTTGCGGCTCCGTACCGTACCTCGGCGTACCCTGCCGCATCCGCATCATTCACAAAGTGGATATCACGACCGAGCACCTTCTCGAAGAGCGCCTCAGCGTTCAGCCCGATCCACTTCTTCGAGACGTTGGCCGCCGACATCGTATATCCATTTCGAATAACGGCAGGGAAACACAAGCCGACGGGAGTGGCGGGTTCAACGCCCCCCAGCCTCGCGATGAGCTCGACGACTGTCTTGGTGATGTCGTCGGGTTGGGCACCGTCTGGAGTGGCCAGTTTGAGTCTTTCGCTGAGTAGTTCGCCCGTGTCGGTGTCGACAAGCGCACCTTTGATTCCCGTACCGCCGATATCGATTCCGAGCGCATGTGCCATGTGCTGATTCTTTCCTATGGGAGAGTCAGGATGTCTGCGCCGCGCTCGGTCACCGCGAGGGTGTGCTCGAACTGGGCGGTCCAGCTTTTGTCTTTGGTCGTGACGGTCCAGCCGTCGGGCCACTGGTCCCACGCGACGGTACCCGGATGCTCGGGAGTGCCGATGGTGAGCATCGGCTCGATCGTGAACACCATGCCCACCTCCATCACGTCGTCGAATGCCGGGGCCGAGTCGTAGTGAGGGATGACGAGCCCTGAGTGGAAAGCCGCGCCCACCCCATGGCCGGTGAAGTCCCGAATCACGCCGTAGCCGAATCGTTTCGCATACGACTCGATCGCGCGACCTATCACGTTCACGGCACGCCCGGGTGCGACGGCCTTGATCCCGCGCTCGAGCGCCTCGCGGGTGTTTTCGACGAGTGCTGTCACCTCGGGGATCGCGCGGCCCACGATGAACGTCTTGTTGAGATCGCCGTGCATGCCGTTCTTGAAAGCGGTGATATCGAGGTTGATGATGTCGCCCTCCTGCAGCATGGTGTCGTCCGGGATGCCGTGGCAAATCACCTCGTTGACACTCGTGCAGACCGACTTTGAGTACCCGCGATAGCCGACCGTTGACGGGTACGCATCGTTGCCGACAATGAAGTCGAAGGCGATCTCGTCCAGTTCGTTGGTGGTGACGCCGGGACGGATGGCGGCACCAACAGTTTCGATGGCCTGGGCAGCGATGCGGCCCGACTCCCGGATGCGTTCGATCTCATCAGGGGAGTAGATGTTTGACCCCGTGTAGCGGCGCGGACCCGGCCTGCCGACGTACTCCGGGCGTGCGATTCGCGATGGCACCGGCCGGGTCGGGGAAACCGCGCCGGGAAGAAGAATCCCATCCCGATTCCGAGGCATAGTCTGATCTTAGCTAACGGGCGATTCAGACCGTACAGGCAGGTGGGGGTGCGCATGACCGAGTGGTGGTACAACAACAAGACCGGTGAAGTCGAGGAGGGCCCGCAGTCGCTGGCCATCAATCGTGACGGCCCTTTTGCGAGTAGGGAAGATGCTGCACGCGCACCGGAGATCATCGCGGAGCGCGCTCGCAAATGGGCCTCCGATGAGGCCCGCGACTGGGACGATACCTAAACCGTCGGTCGTTGTGGGCGATCAGTCCTCGTAGGAATGCTCAGCACTCGGGTACTGGCCGTGCGAGACTTCGTCGCGGTAAGTAACGGCGGCATCCGTGAGTGTTTTGCGCAGGTTGGCATACTGCTTGACGAACTTGGGGATGCGGCCCTTCGTGAAGCCGGCCCAGTCGGTCCAGACGAGTAGCTGGCCGTCCACGTGAGGACCGGCTCCGACGCCAATGGTGGGGATGCGCAATTCTTTCGTCACGCGCTCCGCGGCTTCGGCCGGAACCATCTCGAGCACGACCGCGAACGCGCCCGCATCCTCGACGGCGTGGGCATCTGCAAGTAACTGCTCAACCTGCTCGCCGCGGCCCTGGATCACGTGCCCACCGAGGCCGTGCTCACTTTGCGGCGTAAAACCGATATGTGCCATCAGCGGGATGCCCGCCGAGACGATTCTGCGGATCTGCTCAGCACTGCGCACCCCACCTTCGAGCTTCACCGCGTGTGCGCCGGTCTCCTTCATGAATCGGAATGCGGTGTGCAGCGCTTCATCCGGGCCGGTCTCGTAAGAGCCGAAGGGCATATCGGCGACAACGAACGCTCGGCTGACGGCGCCCGCAACGGCGCGAGCGAGGGGGATCAGGTCGTCGATCGATACCGGGAGTGTCGTGTCATAGCCGTACACATTGTTGCCAGCGGAGTCACCCACCAGCAGGAAATCGATACCCGCCTCATCAAAGATTCCGGCCGTGAGCTGGTCGTAGCTCGTGAGTCCGGTGATCTTGATCCCGTTCTCTTTCGCTCTCTGGAAATGACGAGTGCGAACGCGCTTGAGATTGGCCTGTGCTGCCGCGGCGGCGGCTGTGTCGCTCATGCGACGAGTCTAGTTAGCCCGCTCAACCGGTAGCCTGATACTGCACCACAGCGGACACTCCAGGGAGCGTGATGGACAAGCAGCGTGACTTCGTTCTTCGAACTATCGAAGAGCGGGGTATTAAGTTCATCAGGCTCTGGTTCACGGATGTCGTCGGCACTCTCAAGAGTGTGGCGATCGCCCCGGCCGAGGTCGAAGGCGCCTTTTCGGAGGGCCTCGGATTCGACGGCTCGGCCATCGAGGGATTCACCCGTGCCTACGAAGCGGATATGCTCGCGCACCCGGACCCCACCACATTCCAGATCTTGCCGTGGCGCGGCGAGATCGACCCCACGGCGCGGATGTTCTGCGACATCACTACGCCCGACGGCCAGCCCGCAGCATCCGACCCTCGCAACGTGCTCAAGCGCGCACTCGCGAAGGCTGCCGACCGCGGCTTCACGTTCTACACCCATCCCGAGATCGAGTTCTATCTGCTGAAGTCGTCGAAGCTCGTCGACGGCTCTCCGGTGCCGGTGGACTCCGCGGGTTTCTTCGACAACGTTCCCGGGGGAACGGCGCACGACTTCCGTCGTCGCTCGGTGCGCATGCTCGAAGATCTCGGCATTTCGGTCGAGTTCAGCCACCACGAGGCCGGTCCGGGGCAGAACGAGATCGATCTGCGCTATGCCGATGCGCTCACGACCGCCGATAACATCATGACCTTCCGCACGGTGATCAAAGAAGTGGCGATCGAGCAGGGCGTCTACGCGACGTTTATGCCGAAGCCCATGTCGGGGCGTCCCGGTTCGGGAATGCACACCCATATGTCGCTCTTCGAGGGTGATTCGAATGCGTTCTACGACCCGAGCGGGCACTACCAGCTCTCCAAGATCGGTCGTCAGTTCGTCGCCGGGCTGCTTGCCTGCGCGCCCGAGATCACCGCCGTTACCAACCAGTACGTGAACTCGTACAAGCGCTTGTGGGGAGGGGATGAAGCGCCGAGCTTCGTCACCTGGGGCCACAACAACCGTTCGGCCCTCGTGCGCGTCCCCCTCTACAAGCCCGGCAAGGGCCAGAGTGCACGCGTCGAGTATCGCGCGATCGACTCGGCAGCGAATCCCTACCTGACCTTCTCTCTGCTGCTCGCCGCCGGGCTCAAAGGCATCGAAGAGGGTTTGGAACTGCCGCCCGAGGCCGAGAACAACGTCTGGGAGCTCTCCGACTCCGAGCGTCGGGCACTGGGGTACAACCAGCTTCCCGCGAGCCTTGACCACGCGGTGTCGCTCATGGAGGACTCCGAGCTTGTTGCTGAGACTCTCGGCGAGGAGGTCTTCAACTACGTGCTGCTGAACAAGCGTCGCGAGTGGAATGAATACCGCTCCCAGGTGACGGCCTACGAGCTCGAGAGCAACCTCGAGATCCTGTAACTTTCTCGTCGCAACGCCCAGACCATGTCCCGCGATCAGACCACGCTGACTGAACTCGCCCGGCTTGGCTTCGCCGATCTCGAGGAGGCCGGCGGGCGCCTGGACGATCTTGATTCACCGGGGCTGCTGCAGCATTTTGCGGCCGCTGCAGATCCCGACCAGGCGCTGCGGCTGCTCGTGCGGTTACGTGAGCACGCACCCGCCCAGACATCTGCGCTCCTCGGAGACGAGGATGCCGCGGGCCGGTTGGTGCGTGTACTCGGTGCCTCCAGCGGGCTGGGGGAGTACTTTCAGCGTTGCCCCGACCAGCTGGTTGCTCTCGTGGAGCCCCTGGGAGCACCGCTTCAGCCTGCCGAATACGAGGCCGATCTGCTCGGTTCCGTCGATGGTTTCGCCGGCGAGAAGGCCTGGGTTGCCCTGCGAGTGCGGTACCGCTACCACCTCGCGAGGCTCACCGCGTGGGACCTCGTGCAAGCGGATCCGCTGGCCGCCGTCTCCACCGTGGCGGCGGCACTCGCAGATCTCGCGGGTGCTGCGCTTGGTGCGTCCCTTGGTCTTGCGCGCCGAGAGTCGACTTTTCCCGCCGCGGAGGTCGCATCCACGCATCTGGCGATCATCGGAATGGGTAAGGCTGGCGCCCGTGAACTGAACTATGTCTCCGACGTCGACGTGATTTTTGTGGGGGAGGGCGATGACAGCCTGACCAGCGATCGTGCGGTGGAGATCGCGACCCGCCTGGCGATGCAGACGATGCGTGGTATCCAGGACCTGTCGATGGAGCCGGGGCTGTGGGAGGTCGATGCGAACCTGCGACCCGAAGGCAAAGACGGTGCACTCGTGCGCACCCTCGATTCGCACGTGGCCTATTACGAGCGTTGGGCAAAGAGCTGGGAGTTCCAGGCGCTGCTGAAGGCTCGACCGCTCGCCGGGGATCTTCAGTT